>DOCI01000208.1:0-1351 GCA_003503535.1 Planctomycetaceae bacterium | reverse complement strand
AGGAAATCCGGTTTCCAATTGGAACAGGGTTTAATTCGGTTTTTGTGGGAGTTGCATTTCCGCCAGATGTTCCCGGAGTGTCAAATCGATTTCCCGGTTATTTTCCCCCAGCCAACCTTTGCGATAGAAATAATATAACAGAGAAAACGCAGTTGCCGACATCAGTAACCAGACAGCCGGATAACCCCATTTGGCATGCAGTTCAGGCATGTACTCGAAGTTCATACCATAAATACCTGCGATAAAAGTCAGTGGTATGAAAATGCTGGCCATGATTGTCAGCACCTTCATTTTGTCATTCGTATGATTTGCCATTGACGACATATATAAATTCAGCAGGTTGACCGACATTTCCCGTAACGTTTCTGAAACATCACTCGCCTGAAGTGCATGATCGTATGTGTCTTCCAGATGAACCAGGACATTGGCTCCCAAAAGATTTTGCTTGTTGCGGATCAGTATCTGTAGGACTTCCTTTTGAGGTTTGATGGCGCGATGCAGTCGGACGATTTCATTTCTGGACTCGACCAGATACCGCAGCAGAGCAGACGTCGGCCGCGTGAGAGCATAATGCTCGAGAAGTTGCAGGCGATCCGCCAGATGTTCGAGCAAAGGGAAATAGGCATCGATGATCGTATCGAGTAGTGTGTAAACAAGAAAATCAGAAGTCCCATTTCGTAATGGGCCTCGACCGAGTTTCAGACGATCCCGAATGGGCGAGAAGACATCGCCTTCGGCTTCCTGAAAGGTCACAACAATGTTCTTATAGCGATAGATACTGACCTGCTCGACAAATAATCCGGCCCGATCAAATGGCCGCACCATCCGCGTGACCACCAACAGGCGGTCTTCAAAGGAGGACGCATGACTTCGCTGCGGAACATTTACCATATCTTCGAGCATGAGATCTGGAATTTGTGCCATCTCGGCAATACGCCGAATTTCTGCGGCGGTTCCGAGTCCCTGAACATCGATCCAAACCAGATGTTTTTCGTCGAGAATAAGTTCGGGAAGTTTCTCGGGATTTCGCAAATGCACTTCTGGTGCATAGCAAATCACATTGACTTGAGTATCTGCCGCTTCTTCTGAAAATGCCAGAACCCCTGGTCGCGAGCCGACCTCGGGACGGTGAAAACGCAATCTCCTGGTATTGGAAACAATTTTCTTACGAAGCTCGGCGAGTCGGCTCACGAATTATTCTCCTGGAGCGATATTAATTTTCAGTACGAGAGTTTTCGTCATGTCTCAATACAAGATGTTTTCATTGTGATCGGTCAAGATCACGAGTCTCTGTAAGTCCGACTGCGACGGACGCGAATTTCATCGACCTAAATGACTGTGCGCAATTATT
>DOCI01000312.1:1854-8046 GCA_003503535.1 Planctomycetaceae bacterium | reverse complement strand
ACATCCCTCAGATTGCACACATGTGATACAACCCTCAAGATAGATAGGAAACTAAACATGCGATTGACCAATCTCAATAGCCAAAATTAATATTTTCCCTATTTTCCCTATTTTATTTTTATTTTTGGTGTTTACTTCTGAGAAATCCATGCATTTAAAGCCATGCGAGCAGTGATTCGTGAAGCCATTGAATTCACATCCAATCTTTTGGAGATATAATTCAAATAATCCTGCACTGGTAAGGAATTGAAGTTGTTACCATATCCAGCACATGGTTTTCATTTTCCAGAAGTATTACTGCAGTTTGCAGATTACTATAGCGGCTTATTGATGGCTTGAACCGTATATTTCCAGTCAATGCCCTGCTATACATTCATGAAAACAGCTATAAATCTTCGAATGCTCATTACATGAATGAAGTTAAATCCAATCCTTCAGCTGATCACCCTGTCCTTTTTTTCGATGGTGTCTGCGGCATGTGCAATGCCTTTGTCGACTTCATCATGAAGCGGGATCCGCAGGGACATTTTCGTTTTGCGGCATTACAGGGCGAGACGGCTCAGGAATTTGTGACAGAACAGGATCGCGAGCAACTCAAGAGTGTCGTGTTCCTGCTTGATGGGAGACTGTTTCGAAAATCCTCAGCTGTTGTGCGGATTCTCTGGGAAATGGGTTTCTTCTGGAGCCTGCTCGGAACACTGCTCTGGTTAATCCCCAAGCCAATACGCGATTTGGGTTATCGATTGATTGCGAAAATTCGTTATCGTATCTTTGGGAAGAAAGCGGCTTGTCGCTTGCCGACGCCAGAAGAACGCTCCCGTTTTCTTGATTGATAACCCATGACCAGTCGCTCGATAACGAAATAAGTTAGGATTTACTGATGCGGATTCCATTCCTTTTGCTTCTCACCCTGTTCTCCGGTGCCATTCATTTTGAAAATCCGTTACAGGCCTCTGAAGCCGGGCCGAACATCATTCTGTTCATCGCCGATGATATGGCCTGGAATGATTGCGGAGCTTATGGGCATCCGCATATTCAGACGCCGAATCTGGATCAGTTGGCCAGTCAGGGGATGCGGTTTGACAATGCTTATCTGACATGCAGTTCGTGTAGTCCGAGTCGATCGAGCATCATTACGGGACGCTATCCGCATGCGACCAATGGGGCACATCAGTTACACAATGATTTGCCTGCCGATCAAATAACATTTGTAGAACTGTTGAGCCAAGCTGGATATCACACCGCACTGGCAGGCAAGCTGCATCCTCGAAAAACAACAGCAGATCGATTCCATAAAATTTATGGAACCGGTGCAAAAGAAACTGGTGGCTGCGGCGAATGGGTGACCGCACTTAAAGAGTGCCCGGCTGATCAACCGTTTTTTCTCTGGCTCGCTTCCACCGATCCTCATCGAGGTTATCAGCCTGACACGATCCCTGAACCACACACGAATTCCCATGTGATTGTTCCTCCCTATCTTCCGGATGTGCCGGAAGTTCGAGAGGATCTGGCTCTGTATTATGATGAAATCAGCAGATTGGATCGTTATGTGGGCGAGGTGCTGAAGCAGCTTGAGACTTCACAACAAGCCGAAAACACTCTGATTGTCTTCATCAGCGATAACGGGCGGCCTTTTCCGCGTTGTAAAACAACGATCTATAATAGTGGAGTAAAAACTCCATTTATAGTTCGCTGGCCGGGTATCGTGAAGCCGGGGTCAACCTGTAAGCAACTCGTGAGTACCGTTGATCTGGCACCTTCTTTTTGTGCAGCTGCGAAAGTCGCTCCCAGTGATACGTTTCAGGGCGTTTCGATGCTTCCTCTGCTTACTGATCCCGAAAAGCCAGTCCGGGAATATATTTTCGCAGAGCACAACTGGCACGATTTCGATGACCATCAGCGTTCCTGCCATTCTCTGCATTTCAATTATATTCGCACAACTTACACCGACTTACCCGGCACCCCTCCTGCTGATGCGGTGAAAGGGGCCAGTTTTCAAGCCATGTTGAAGCTGAAAGAGCAGGGAAAATTGAATGAGAATCAATTGTATTCATTCAATGTGCCCCGAGCGAAAGAAGAATTGTATGATGTTGTGAACGATCCCCATGAGATGCAAAATCTGGCCGATGATCCACTCTATTCCAGTCAGCTTGAGAATTTAAGAACTCGCCTGGATGTCTGGATTGAGGAAACAGGCGATTTCACGCCAGATTCACGGCGTCCCAATGAATTTGATCGAGTGACGGGAAATCGGTTGCCTAAAGTCAAGGACTGATGCGAAGTTAGGCACTTGTTGGGCCATGATTTGCTATCCCAACCTGCCTTCTGGATTCCCATAATCACTTTCGAATGCGTCATTTCTCAAGAATTGACGGGATTTGACACGTTTCCCGTAGAAAATCAGTCGCTGCTGCATTGATCATTACGCCTTCAGTCGCTATCTTGTCCCACTTCGACTTCGCAGTAGAATTCCCGATGCGGTAACGAATGAGGCATCGGGTTCCAAACATATTTCCAATAAGATAAGTGATCTGAGATGGCAGTAGACATTGCACAACGGACTTCCGTTGCTAAAAACGAGACTTTCGAGCCTCAGTGGTATCATGTCGATGGAGAGGGCCAGATTGTTGGTCGATTTGCCTCTGCTCTGGCGATGGTGCTGATGGGAAAACACAAAGCGTCTTACACCGCCCACGTGAACACCGGCGATTTCGTGGTTGTGACCAATGTCGAAAAAGTCCGCTTCTCAGGTGCCGAAATGGCCCACGATACTCATCCTAATTTTACAACCAAAATGGCTCGTAAGACTTACGAACATTACACGGGGTATCCCAGCGGTCGAAAGATTACTACTGGTGCCACAATGCTGGAAAAGCATCCTGAAAAAATTCTTCAGGAAGCTGTACGGCGCATGTTGCCAAAAAACAAACTGGCTAAGTCGATGTTGATGCGGTTAAAGTTGCATACCGGAAGCGAGCACCCGCATCAGTCTCAAAATCCTCAGCCATTGCCTGAGCACTTGCTGACTCGCTGTAAATAATTGTCTGGAGATGAAGATACACATCTTCACCCGTAATCCATATTGAATATCAATTCTGACCCAACGCTTCGGAAAACCTGAATGAGTACTGATCAACCTCAAGAAGAGAATGAAAACACACCTGTTGAAGCAGGTGATCAAAGTGCGCCTGTCTCTTCAGAATCGACCGAACTTCATGATTCTGCAGAAGGCAATGTCGAAGGCGTTGTCGCTTCGACTGCTGACGAGTCTGCAGAAGCCACTGAAGCGGTAGAAACTACTGAAGACGTCCCGCAATTGACTCTCGGGGCTGAGTCTGAAGAAACTGCGGACGTTGTCGAAAAAGAATACGTTCAGCCGACGATTCGTGGTCGAATCGACAAATTCGGAACCGCAATCGGAACAGGTCGACGAAAGACATCTGTCGCCCGCGTTCGAATTAAAGATGGTTCCGGCAAGTTCACTGTCAACGGTCGTGAAATGAAAACATTCTTCTGTATCGAACGCGATCAGAAAATGGTCATGGATCCAGTCGTTGCTGTTGGCGAACAAGGCAAGATTGACATCTGGGTTCGCGTCAACGGTGGCGGAATCACCGGGCAGACAGGAGCTGTTGTTCTTGGCATTGCTCGTGCTCTGCAGGCTAAGAATGAAAGTTTCCATCCAACTTTGGCTGAAGGTGGCTTCCTGACACGTGACGACCGCATGGTCGAACGTAAAAAGTACGGCTTGGCCAAAGCCCGCAAAAGCTTCCAGTTCTCGAAACGTTAAACAACCATTCCCGTCTACGGCGGGGTAAATTGGTCGTGAATACAAATCGCTCATAATCCCCGGCTTTTTAAGTCGGGGATTATTGCATCTGGTGAGAACTATTGTGATTCAGCACGTTTCCAGATTGTCTACGAACTTTGATCAATGAGTAATGTCCATGTGATACAAGCACGAAGCGCAAGCGAGTGTGTGGAAATGGAATTATATAGACTCGCATGCGCTTCGTGCTTGTATGATCCGTTTACTGACTTTAAATACGATTCGTCTGGGATAGTATTCTCCCCATATTTGCCGAGCAGAAAGGGATATCAGCATGTATAACACGCTCCTTCTGCCCGACCTGCGGCTCATGATCATCGAGAACGATGAAAAGGCGATGCAGGAATTTTGTGAAGTTCTGTTTCCGGCTGTCACTGCAGAACTCCTGGCGGAACTTCCTCCGACAGATGCACTCACCGTGCTTTCCCAATGTCCACTTGAGCGAAGAGCAGAAATCTTTGGTTATTTACCGCTAGGGTTTCAAATTACCCTCGTGGAAAATATGGATCGGAAACCGCTTTCCAGGCTGGTCCAGGAAATGGCGGCCGACGACCGAGTCGACCTGCTCGAAAAACTCGATCCCAATCAGGTCGAAACTCTGCTTCCATTGATCGCCCAGGCCGAACGAGCCGACATTCGCAGGCTGCTTTCCTATCCGGAAGGTTCAGCTGGCTCGATCATGACAACCGAGTACGCCTCCCTTCCCAAAAGCATCACCGTCGGAGAAGCATTTGATCGCCTGAGGCTGCAAGCTCCAGACCGAGAGACGATTTATTACATCTACATCATCGATGAAAGACGACAACTGCTCGGCTTCATTTCGATGCGGAAACTGATTCTGGCCAAGCCACAACAGTTGCTTTCCGAAATCATGCGGAACGATGTCATCTACGTCAAAGTTGATGATGATGATGAATTCGTCGCCAATGAATTGAATCGTTATGGGTTCATCGCGATACCCGTTGTCGATACAGAGAACCGTCTGGTTGGAATCGTCACTCATGATGATGCCGCCGATGTTTTGCGTGAAGAAGCCGAGGAAGATCAGCACCGCCTGGCTGCTGTGGAGCCATTAGATGATTCCTACTTTTCCACGTCCGTCTTTGTTCTGGCTCAGAAGAGGGGCTTCTGGTTATTGTTCCTCCTTGGGGCTTCGGTGTTCACAGCCTGGGTGCTGCAATTCTTTCAAGGTTCTGGCGAGCGGGGCTGGATTATCATGTTTCTCCCGCTCGTGATGGCTAGCGGCGGAAATGCAGGATCGCAGTCAGCTGCTCTGGTGATTTCTGCTTTGGCACGTGATCATGCGCGACTGAGAGTTATAGGAACCTTTCATATTCTCACCCGGGAATTAACGCTCAGTCTGATCCTGGGGGGAACCGTTGCATCGATTTCATTCTTTTGTGCCTGGCTGCTCACAGGTGCAATTGCTCCGGCTATTGTCGTCTCCACAACCGTTCTGCTGGTTGTTGTGATGGCGGCAGTGACTGGTGCAGCCATGCCGATTGTTATTCAGTCTTTTGATGCCGACCCTGCGTATATGTCGACACCACTTATTGCCGCGATTGTCGATGTCATTGGAGTAATCATCTATTTCAATGTCGCGTATCTGGTGTTTGGAAATTTACCGGCCTGAATAGGGCCTGACATGAATTCTTGATGAAGCTTTGTCATTCAATGAAAATGTGCACAAAGCCAGATGCGGACCTGACTGTTCAGGATTATGCTGTTGGAGAATTCAATTGATTCCATCTGGGTGATAATGACAGACATATGAGTACTTCTCGTTTTTTCTGGCGAATCTTTCTGACACACGTCGCACTGATCGTGTTATGCACTGTGGGGCTGTCTTTGACGGTCGTACGTGGATATCGCCAGATGATCGAAGAACGCTTTCAAAGTGAAGTCAAAACGATTGCCGATGTCCTGACAGACAATGCCCGAGCAGTCCTGCTTGACGAGACGGTTCCTCAACCGAGTGATGAATTTTTCCGCATCGCTGCGGCTCGCGATAATCAACATCACCTTTTTAATGCCGACCGAATACTTATCGCGTCCTCTGTGAATGAATCAGAACGAGAGCAAATATTAATCAGCAATGCATTTGATCAATTGAACGATCAGCGGGCATCGATCGAAATCACAATCAATAGTCGAACCCGTGGCCCCTATGAACTGTTGTTACGAGAACTTCGACACGATGGGAAAATACTCGGCTACTTACAAATCGAAGCCTCTCGTGAGGAAATTCAGGACCAGTTGCAAAATCTGTCAGGCATAACCTGGGCGATTGTGTTCGCGGTCTGTTGTCTCGGCGTGGCACTATCAATGATTGTTGTATCTAGAATCACCCGACCTGTCGAAGT
>DOCI01000312.1:1158-1732 GCA_003503535.1 Planctomycetaceae bacterium | reverse complement strand
GAATTGACGAGAGCCTCTCAGGCGATTGCCTCCGGACAGTGGTCCCAAAAAGTTCCCGTCAATACAAAAGACGAACTTGGCTCGCTGGCAGAGGCCTTCAATGAGATGAGCCGGGAGATGGTCAGTTATATCAATGAACTGCAGAATCAGGGACAGCAGTTGCGTGCCAACAGCGAACGCCTGGCGACCGTTCTCGGAGGGATGGTCGAAGGGGTGATTGCCGTCGACTCTGCGGAGCGGATCCTGTTTGCTAACAAAGCGGCCTTCAAAATGATTGAATTTGAAGGTCAACGCGTCGTCGGGCGTCCCTACTGGGAAGTGCTGAGAAATACCGATGTGCAAAGTGTTGTCCGAGAAGTTCTCTCGGGGCAATTTCAACGGAAGCGCGAAATCGTCCTGCCGCGAAGTCAAAGTCGTATTGCGTTTATTGCTTCTCGACTTCCCGGAGAACCTTGTCCCGGCGTCGTGCTGGTCCTGCATGATGTGACCGAGTTAAGACGTCTTGAACAGATTCGATCCGAATTTGTATCGAATGTCGGGCACGAATTGAAAACTCCTCTTGCAGCGATTCAAG
>DOCI01000312.1:331-1016 GCA_003503535.1 Planctomycetaceae bacterium | reverse complement strand
TCCTCTTGCAGCGATTCAAGCCTGTACAGAAACCCTGCTCGATGGGGCGATTGAGGACCCCAAGCACGCCCATCATTTTCTGGCACAAATTACCGAACATGGTGATCGACTCCACAAACTGATTATCGACCTGATGGAACTGGCCAAGATAGAATCCGAAGAGGATGCCTTTCATCTGGAGAATATCGATATCGGCATCCCAATTCAGGAAGCGATTGATGAGCATTATCCTGTCGCTCACGGCAAGCAGATCTCTTTGATTACCAATCCCACGATTGATGAACTGCTCGTCAAAGCCGATCACGATGGCATCCGTACAATTATCAACAACCTGATCGACAATGCGTTGAACTACACACCGACCGGTGGTGAAATCAAAATTGGATGGAAAGCTTCTGAAGGGAATGTCGTGATCGAGATTTCCGATTCCGGCATCGGCATCGAACCTCGACATCTCGAACGCATATTCGAGCGGTTTTATCGTGTCGACACCGCCCGCGCCCGGGCCGCCGGCGGAACCGGATTAGGGTTAGCGATTGTCAAACATCTCTGCAATTATTTCTCAGGATCGATCTCTGTCCGCAGTGAACTGAATCAGGGCTCGACATTTACCCTCCGCTTTCCACAGGTCGAAGAACAGAATCGGCTTTCAACTCACTGAGTCAGGTGATTTTTGAATATGCTC
>DOCI01000312.1:0-254 GCA_003503535.1 Planctomycetaceae bacterium | reverse complement strand
TGATTTTTGAATATGCTCCAGAATGCGTATCAGTTATCAGGTTGATTTGATTGTGAGTGTCCTTTCGTTGTGGTTGTGGAATTTTTCGGACATGATGGGAGAATCATCAAATATGGACTTTTTTATTGTTGACTCATTTCATTGATACGTTTTAATCCCCTATGTCATACTCCGAAACACAACGAGATCCTCTGGAGTTACTCTTCAGTGAATATATTGATCGCTGTCGTAATGGCGAGCAGATCGATGTGGCC
>DOCI01000059.1:42307-42851 GCA_003503535.1 Planctomycetaceae bacterium | reverse complement strand
CCCGCTTGAGTGAACCATTCCGACGAGAACAGGTAGTCCAGAAAACGGGTTCCGCTAATCTCCAGCAGGAGCTGAACGAACAGCAGGCTCTTGTGCATCTGATTCTGGGATGGGATTATAACGAGGATACGAAAGAATCGATTCCACTCGTTGATGCGTTTATCGTGCGTCGGGATTCACTGGACTGGATCCAAATTCCTCAGCAGGATTCCATATTGGAACTGGCCTCCACATGGCGATCTGCATTGATCGATGGAAACTCCGATACTGCCCATCAGTTCGGAGTCAAGCTTCGCGAACAACTCTGGCAGCCAATTGAAGCGAAGCTGAAAGGCGTGAAGACGATTTATTTTGTGCTGGATGGTGAACTCTCCTTCCTGCCATTCTCGGCTCTTCCCGGTCGTGAGCCGGGGACAATTCTGCTGGAGGATTACCAACTGGCTACCGTGAGCCATCCCCGCGAGCTCTACCGGCAACTGACTGAAGAATCTGGCAATCCGCAGAGTCCTTCATTACTGGCAATGGGAGCGGTCGATTACGATAG
>DOCI01000059.1:32173-42196 GCA_003503535.1 Planctomycetaceae bacterium | reverse complement strand
GGAGCGGTCGATTACGATAGCCAGCCGCAGTCTGCGACTCGGGAACTCGTGGCAGGCACAAGTTCCCAACGGGCACCTGTCGTAGATCGGGGGGTAATACTCTTCTGGAAGAAGCTGCCGGGTACGGGACAGGAAGTGGAGCGACTTACCGAACTGTGGACAGAAGATGAGCGGGAACAGATCCTGATTGGTCCACAGGCTAGCGAGTCCCAACTGCGACAGTTCTTGCCGGGGAAAGAATATATTCATCTGGCGACGCATGGTTTTTTTGCCGACGAGAAGTTTCGCTCGTTTCTGGGACACAATCAGGAACAGGAACAACTCTTCGCTCTCCGACAATTCAGTGAAGACAACGAATTGACACGACGAGGCCCCACCGTAACAGAACGCAATCCCCTGCTCTTGACCGGGATCGTCTGTGCTGGAGCCAATCGGCCTGCTGCAACGGATGAGTTTGGTTTACCCAGCGGCGACGATGGCATCATGACCGCTCAAGAGATTGTCAGTCTCGATTTACGAGGCACGGAACTGGTGGTTTTATCGGCGTGTGAAACGGGACTGGGTCAAGTTGGTGGAGGCGAAGGCGTGTATGGCCTGCAGCGAGCCTTCCAACTCGCCGGAGCCCGTAATGTCCTGGGGAGCCTCTGGTCCGTGGACGATGCCGCCACGGCGGCTCTTATGAAACTATTCTACACCAAACTCTGGAACGAGAAGCTGCCTCCGATTGAAGCAATCCGTCAGGCCCAACTGGAAATCTATCGCGACCCGGGACTGATCGAAAAACTGACAGGCCAACGTGCTCCGCTATTCGAGACGAAAGAGAACTTGTCTGAAACCGACGAAGAACTCACCCAACTCAATCCACAGGAAAAGTTGTTGCGTGGGGATCTAAAGTTGAATGGGAATGCTCAAAAACAGACTCAACTACGCCGCACGCCAGCCAGGCTCTGGGCGGCCTGGACACTCCAGGGCAGCGGGATGTAGAAACTTAAGCGATGTTACAGCCACTAATATCGTGCTTCTATCAGCGGCACTGGCTTATAGATTGTGACTACAGTAGCATCAACGATCTGCTATGTTTCTAAGACTGTGACTCCATGAGCAACATAATTTGGAAATTCATCTATGCTTACCCTGCATCGCAACCAGAATATGATCGAAAAAGTATGGTTCCATGGAGTTAGTCTGTTGATTGCCATTTTTTCTCTGGCAGTCTCTGCAATAACCATTTGGGCGCAAGATGAGCAAACAACCGCAAGAATGTTGCAGTTGATAACGCAGGCTCAAGACTATGAAGCTGCAGGTGAGTTGGAGAAAGCGACCCTCATCACAAAAAGTCTTGTGAAACTGCAACGTCGTTATCTCCCTGACAGTGCGAGCGATCTTGCAGATTCACTCATATTCCTCGGGCAGATCCAAACGCAGGCCGGTGATGCTGAAGGTGCAGAGAAGTCGCTTAAGGAATCACTTCAGCTGCATGTTGAATATCTTGGAGAAAAAGACTGGAGGACTGTTGATGTCAGGCTCATGCTGGAAGAAGTCACCGTTTGGCAGAAACTAACTGAAGAACAACGTGATCAGTTAAATGAATTGACCGTGCTCCAGGAACTCTCAGTCACAAAATATGAATCAAGTGATTTTTCAGGTGCAGTAAAAGCAGCCAACGAGGTTATTGACATTCAAAAAGAAATCTTTGGAATAAATAACCCGCAAGTTGCCTATTCAATAAATCAACTAGGTTTAATGTACCACTATCAAGGCGACTACCCTCAGGCCCAAAAATTGTATGATCAGTCAACATCGATTAGTCTCACTGTTTTTGGACAATTTCATCCCCAGTATGCTGAATGCCTCAACAATCAAGCTGGTCTGTATGAGACAACCGGCAAACACCAAAAGTCGATTCCACTGTTCAAACAGGCGCTCTCAATCTATGAAGAAACAACTGGTTCAAATGATCCTGCCTGGATCGGCACAATGGACAATCTGGCCGGTGCCTATGCCGCGATGTCAGACTATGAAAATGCTGAGCAAATCTATTTAAAATGTTATGAATCTGCTCAGAAATTCCTAAGTAAAGAAGATCCTCTGTATAGTCGTATTTTAGGCAATCTTGCTGTGCACTACCATGATGTTGGGAAGTATTCTCTCTCACTGAAAATGCCTCAGGAATCTCTGAAACTAACAAGTCAGATATATAGTAAGCAACATCCAGCATACGCGATCTGCCTTAATAATATTGGAAAACACTATCAACAGCTGGGTGATTATCAACAGGCACGTAATTACTTACTTCAGTCATTGAAAATTACTCAAGACTTTTACGGGAAGACACATCCTGATTCATTAACAACTCAAAACAATCTTGCACAAATTGCAACGCTTGAAGGTGAATATCAAACTGCAATACTCATTTATCTCGAAGTCATTGACTCTCGATTTCAGATTCTGGGAACAGATCACCCGGCTTATGCCATTAGTCTGGATGGACTCGCCAGCGTCTACGAATTATCTGGTGATTATGTTTCTGCGGATCAACTATTCCAAGAATCGATGGAAATTCGCAAACGAGTACTGGGCGTCAGGCATCAAGACTACGCACAATCGCTAAATAATATCGCCGGCAATTATAGTTCGATGGGAGACTATACAAAAGCAGAAGCGTTTTATCTGCAATCGTTGGACATTACAAAAGAGATTATGGGAGAGCAGCATATTGATTACGCGACTGCTTTAAATAATTTGGCAGTTTGGTTTGGATCGATTGGCGAATATGAAAAAGCGCTGCCATTATTCAACAAGGCGATCGAAATTTCCCGTATAGTCAATGGAGAGCAGCATCCGAGCCATGCATATTTACTCAAACAACTCGGCATTCTCCATCTAGAAGCACTCGATCTGGAAAAAGCAAAACCTCTGCTTCTTCAGGTACTGAACGTTGAACAAACAACTTACAAAGGGCAACACCCTGAAATCATAAAATCACTGATAAGTCTTTCTGTTATTGCCTTCAGGTCAGGAGATTCAGATGAAGGAAATATGCTAATCCAACGCGCTCTCAAAATGGCTGAAGAGACGATGGAGAATTCGAATCCTCTCATGCTCGACATTTACAACACGCTAGGGTCAGCCTATTTTGTTCAAGGAAAATATGCTGAGGCAGAGGCACAATTTCTTCATGCTTTACACGGGAATCGCGAACTGTTGGAAACTACAGCAAGCGTACAGTCGGAGCGGCAGCAGTTAAGCATGGCTGAAGGCTTGCGATATCAATTGGATGTCTACCTCTCAATGGCTGCTCCCTTGGAGCAGTATCATACGAATGCCTACCGCGAGGTACTATTTTGGAAGGGAGCAACGCTCGTTAGACAAATGCAAATACGAAAGGTTTTCAACGACAAACGAGTCGCTTCGTACATTCGTGAGCTCCAGGATACTTCACTTCAACTGGCAACTCTGACACGTGTGAAACCGGAACCCTCCCTGTCAGATTCATGGAAGGTTCAAATTGCAGAGCTCACTGCGGTAAAAGAAAACTTAGAAGCTGAACTAAGTTCAAAAAGTGCAGAATTTCGATTGGCTCAAAAGCAGATCTCACTTGAGGACTTGCAATCTACGCTTCCTGACCAAGCTGTACTGATCGATTTCCTCGAATTTGGCCAAGTGAATCCGGAGCATCCCAATGAACCTCCCGTACTTCATTTATTAGCGTTTGTTATTTCAGGAGATCATGAGGTTAAACTCAAGAATCTGGGGCCAGTGACTCCTGTGAGTGATGACATTGACATCTGGAGAAATTCCTTCGGCGTCTCAAAGGCAGGTGTAACAGCTGGTCAGGAACTTCGACGCAGGCTTTGGGAACCACTGGAATCGGAATTGAATAATGCAAAACTCATTTTAGTTTCTGTTGATGGCGTACTGGGCAGGTTGCCTATCGCTGCATTACCTGGCAAGGAACCTGCCAGCTACCTGATCGAAGACCATCGCGTTGCGATGCTGCCAGTCCCGAAACTACTGCCTGAACTGATTGACGAAATGGGACGAGAGCGTATCAAAAGTAGTTTATTGCTCATGGGAGATGTAGACTATGACAGCAACACGAATACAATTTCAGAACTCTCGGAGTTAAATACGTCCTGGGGATCCACTAAGAACGCTATTCGCGGTGGCGAGGTCAAGTTTTCTCATCTGGCTGGCACAGAGAGGGAGATTCAAACCATCCAGAAAACTTACAACCGTTTCTTCGATTCTCAAGGGAGTGAGATTCAGATTTTGCAGAAAGCAACAGCCACCGAGCAGCAATTTCGACAGCTGGCCGGACAATTTACAATCTTGCATCTGGCCACTCATGGCTTTTTTGCTGATCCTTCCAAGCGATCAGTATTCAGGGATAATAGTACCCATAGCGAGTCAGGCTTATCGATTGAAATACCATCGCAGATTAGAGGCTTCAATTCTGGATTGCTGTCTGGTTTAGTCTTTAGTGGGGCAAATCTCCCTCCTCAATTGGGTAAAGATGATGGAATTCTTACTGCAGATGAAATTGCTGCGATGAGTCTGGGTGAAGTCAATCTGGTCGTACTCTCAGCTTGTGAGACAGGACTGGGTGCTGTCGCAGGTGGAGAAGGCCTGTTGGGTGTCCAGCGCGCATTTCAAGTTGCAGGAGCTGATACCACAATTGCGAGTTTTTGGCAGGTTGGAGATGTGGCCACGATGCTACTGATGGAACGTTTTTATTGGAATCTTTGGGAAAGAAAAATGAGTAAACTCGACGCACTCCGCGAAGCTCAACTTTACTTGCTGAACAATCCCAAAGTCGTTCTCTATCACAAAGATATCCGAGGCGATCTACGCATATCAACAAAGCCAGATACAAAGATTACTCATCGTCTGTCACCTCAATTCTGGGCCGCTTTCTCTCTAAGTGGTGCGTGGAAATAATCAATTCTTTGATGAATCGCAATGCGGTATATCACAACTTTCTCATATTTTCCCTTCACCATCAGGCGGACGGTCTGAAGTTGATTATCTCAAATGTTTTGAAGTCTCTTGTGCAACTTATGTGATCTGCAGGCAAAATTCGATAGTATGATATTCTCAATTTGAGTGTGCTTTCCAAGCTGTGGGGAAATCCAAATTTCCATTTGAAGCAAATCATTTATCGACATCAATATGCCAGGCAACAACCAGCCGGATTAAGCCCTCATTTCCTGAAACACTCCCAGAAAAGAGAAAATGAACATGATATATCGAGATATTTATCGTAGCCTGATTCTTGCACTCTTCATGTGTTTCACGTTGATAATCGTGTCGCCAAATCTCGAAGCGGGCTGGCAAGCCGGAATCGCTCGGGTGGTGATCACCCCGGTTAAGCCAGTCTGGCTGGCGGGCTATGGTTCTCGACGGGAGCCAGACGGAAAAATTCACGACCTCTGGATGAAGGCGATCGCGATCAAGGATGAGTCCGGCCATCGCGCGGTACTGATCTCCAGTGATTTTCAGGGCGTTCCGAAGTCGATGAGTGATCGCGTGTTCGTGGAGCTGAAAAAGAAACATGAACTTTCTCGATCCGATGTGATGTTCACGTTCTCACACAATCATTGTGGTCCTCGTCTGGGTGATGACTTGCTGGATTACTATCCGGTTGATCCATCACAGGAAAAACTCATTGCCGAATACACCGACAAAATGGTCTTACAGACTGTCGAGGTCGTGAATGAGGCATTGAAGAATTTAGAGCCGGCAGAATTGTCGTATACGGTCGGTCAATGCACGTTTGCGGTGAATCGGCGGAATAATGTGGAAGCCAAGGTTCCCGAGATCATTAAGCGGGGTGAGAAATTGAAAGGGCCGGTTGATCACGATGTGCCCGTGTTGCAGGTGAATCGATCCGACGGAACCCGGCTGGCGATTCTCTTCGGTTACGCCTGCCACCCGACTACGCTGAGCTTCACAAAATGGTGCGGTGATTATCCAGGCTTTGCACAAATTCAATTAGAGAAGACCTATCCCGGTGTAACGGCAATGTTTGTCAACACCTGTGGAGGTGACATTAACCCTCTGCCCCGCCGGACGGTCGCGTTGTGTGAGATCTATGGCGGCATGCTCGCTGACGGTGTCGAAGCGGCGCTTAAGGGAGAATTGAAACCAGTCTCGCCGAAGCTCAACACTGCATTTGAACTCGTCAAGCTCGACTACCTGGAAACCGTGTCCGCTGATGAACTGAAGAAGTACGCTGGCGAAGGTTCTTCAATTCGATCCCGCTGGGCCAGGCGATTGCTTGGAAAACTCGAAACGGGAACCGAGTTCGATGATCACTATCCGTATCCGCTGCATGTTTGGCAGCTGGGTTCAGAAGTTGTCTTCATTGGCATGGGAGCGGAGACAGTGGTTGATTATTCCCTGATGTTCAAACAAAAATATGGGGAAGGAACGTGGGTCATGGGTTATGCCGACGATATGATTGCCTACATTCCTTCGCGACGCGTTTGGGAAGAGGGTGGTTACGAAGGGGGATGGAATCTATACGAGTATGGACGTCCTGCTTTTCGCTGGGCCGGCAATGTTGAGGAAACCATCACCGCCTCGATCGCCCGCATGATTCAACAGGTGCGGACAGAGCAATAATCTCGCAGTAAGTCGATTCTGTAAGAATCGCTTCGCGAAGTTAGAAAATTATAATCACCATTATAGGCATATCCCCACTGAATTCATTCCTCATGTTATTTTTCCGGAGTCAATTGATGAAACCATTGTCCCTGCCCCGCCGTCGATTATTGGTTACAGCAGTTGCGAGTGGACTTGGGGCACTCACTTGGAGTCCGCTGGTCAATGCGGGACAACCGGAAGTAAAAGATCCACGGGCGACAGATGGTGATTCTCGGTTCGAACCGGACTGGGAAGAACGTCTATCGATTTCAGTCGGTCCGAAATCAGGAGACATTATCGGTTCGGGTGACAAAGCGCTGCAGGCTGCGATCAATTACATTGCGGCAAAAGGAGGAGGTACAGTCCGCCTGCTGCCAGGAACCTTTACGCTGCGTAATACGTTGCATCTGCCTTCCGAAATTCGGCTACTGGGAAGCGGTCCCGAGACGATTATTACAAAAGGAGCCTCGGAAACAGTGGCGCTCTCTGAAGATTCTGACTGGTATGATCAGGAGATTACACTGGAGAAGTCGGCGGGCTTTCAAGTGGGAGATGGTGTGGTCCTGGTTACTAAGGACCCGAATACCGGCAATCAGGATGTGATCAAACGCACGCTGGTGGCACGTTCCGGAAATCGATTCAAATTGAGTGAGGGACTACGCAAGAATGTGTGGCTTTCCGGAAAACCTACCGTCTCATCTCTGTTTCCATTATTGACGAGCGAATACACCAATAATGTTCTGATTGAAAATCTGACTCTGGACGGCAATCGGAAAAACAATACCAACCTCAATGGCAATTATGGTGGTTGTATCTTTCTGCAGGACTGCAATCGTTACACGATTAGGAATGTGACCACGCGGAATTATAACGGAGACGGCATCAGTTTTCAGATCTGTCACGATGTCAAAGTCGAGAACTGCCACAGTCACGACAATGCCGACCTTGGGGTCCATCCCGGTTCCGGGTCACAACGACCTTTGATTGTGAACAGTCGCTTAGAGAATAATCATATCGGCCTGTTCTGGTGCTGGGGTGTGAAATATGGCCTGGCTCAGAAAAATCTTCTCAACGGAAACGACATCAGTATTTCGATCGGCCACAACGATACCGATAACGTGATGCGAGAAAATGTCATCCGGGACAGTAATCAGGTCGGGATTCTGTTCCGTAATGATGCCCGTGGAAAAAACTTCTGGGCTAATCGCAATTCGGTCGTCAAAAACCAGATTATCAACAGCGGAGCTGCAGATGGAGTCGCCATCGATATTACCGGCAAAACATCCGATCTGACAATTACCGATAATATCATCCGTGAGGAACGTCAGCCGATGCAGCGCACTGGGATCCGAATTGGACCAGAAGCGGGCACGATCAAACTGGCCGAGAATCAGCTTCAGGGATTCATGAAGCCGATTGATGATCGGCGCAAGACTTCCTGATTTTAAGTCAGCGCGGAAATATTACGCAGTAACTTTTCCGACTTCATGCATCTACTATTCTGCTTGACTGCCAGTCGGAGTTGTTGGGGATTCTCGAGGATTACGATCCCTGAAATTTTAGCATTTGCCCTCTGCCTGTTACTGTTTGCTATCTGGATTTTTTCGATTTAAATAGTGCTTTACAATATTTGAAGCCAGTGCTGAGTGTGACTGATCCGTCAATTAACCTGGATTTAATGCAATTGAAATCAAACCTGCTTTTATCTCTGGATCGATTTGTAGAGGTGAGTCAGTGGCCCGTCAACTTATTGTAATTGTGACGGACCAATCGCAACTTGGAGTTATTCGTCGCCTGGTAGTGAAGAAACTTTATGCCGAGATTCTGCGAAAGCGAGCCTAATACGGTGAATCTGAGACGATCTTCAAGTTGGCTCCTGGACAGGCCTCGGCTTCGTATGCGGTCGATCCCGTGTAGATGTCTATGGACTCGGGGCAACGCTCTATCAGTTGCTCAACGAAAAACTACCGATCTCAGGGAAGACTGGTAAATCATTACGGTTATGAATGGCAATGCCTCAGCAGCATGGCAAACCGATCAAATTAATGCAAAAGCCCCTGGTCCGATAGTTCGAACCAGGGGTGTCGTTTGGTACCGTCGGTGACGGCTACAGCAGGTTGACCACTTTGTCAGCCAGCCCCTTTTCGCCCGGGATTCTTTCACCCAGAACGATATTGAGCTTACCTGAGGCAGCGATCTTTTCCAGAACTTCCAGTTCCCGCAATCGCATCAGAACCGGGTTGTCTGCCAGCAGTTTGGCCGTGTTGGCCTGCGACCGCATGGCAGCGGTTTCTTCACGACGGGAAATCAAATTCGCCTCGGCTGCCTTGCGGGCTTCCGTGACCTTATTCATCAGATCCTTCATATCACCTGGCAGGATCACATCTCGGATACCGACCGAAGCAATTTCCAGACCCAACTCACCAGCTCGACGACGAACGTTGTCCTCAATCTCCTTGGCGACGGCATCCTTTTCCGTCAGGAATAGATCGAGTTCACGGGCGCCGATCACGCTTCGCAGAACGAGCTGCGTTTCGCGGTACAGAGCCTGCCGCACATCATCCGTCTGGCTGACGGCTTTACGGGCATCGACAATTTTGTAAGTGACGACAGCATTGAGCCGCAACGTCACCTTGTCAGCCGTCATGATATCCTGACCACCGACATCGACCATCGTTTCCCGCAGGTCGATTTCGACGACAACCGCATCAGACTGACCTTTCCAGAAGGCGTACAAACCTGGCGACAACGTTTCGATGTATCGACCATCGATGAACAACACCCCCACACGGTCACGATTGACCGTACAGACATCGAGCACACGCTGCACCATAGGCGAACGTGCAATCATTTTGAGTTCATCGTGCTCGAAACGCACGTTACCTGAGTCGACGATTTCCACACGAACGTTCTTCTGTCCTGTCCAGTAAGCGTACAAACCGGCTGGCAGAACGTGGCTGAATCGATTTTCGATCCAGACGAGTGCCCGCTCGTGGTCCTGCAAATCCAGAACAACGGCTCGTTCCTTCAGTGCACCCGATTTGACAATCAAATCGAGCTTCTCGTGGACCAGCCATGGATCACGCTGAGAAACGATATCCAGACGGACGTTGCCGAACGGATCGAAGAACCACCGCGTACCGGCTTCAACCAGTCCACGGAATTCATCCTCCCGGAACAGCAGTCCCATTTCGTAACTGCGAATTTTGTAACGCTTGAACAAGAACATCATAGACCTCCCCAGAGCTCTGCTCTGGAACGAACACCCTCGCAACATTTGCGAAGGTCAAAGAAAAACGGCATCAATGCCGAAACTTGTTTGAAAGAAGACCATCAGAAGACAGAACATTCGCCGATCACACGGACAAATCGCGG
>DOCI01000059.1:31215-32011 GCA_003503535.1 Planctomycetaceae bacterium | reverse complement strand
TCAGTTTCCCGAAAGATTCTGAATCGATAAAACTCGTCGCTTCCATTCCCTTCAACTGCAGCCAAACAAACGCGGTATCCACACACTTCAAAGCGTTGTCTCGTGCTGCCGAGTCATAAGTTGAACTGCGACTTCGACTCCACTCTCGTGGAGCAATGCTGCAGACTCATCCTCATGCCCGGCTGATCCAACAAAAGTCTGCCTTCCTCCGGCATTGTGAGACGCTTTTCGCGTCGGACGACCCTTTCAGGGGCGTGTCGGTTAACAGCCGACGGTTGGTGTTGGTGCAGGATTCGAACCCGCTACTTGCAATTTATTAGATTGCTGCTCTACCCAATGAGCTAACCAACGCTGACATCATCCTTTCAGATCCCATTCACGGAACAGTCATAAACCAAACCCTGCCGGGTGACCTGCCTGCCGCTGGAGAGATAACATCAGCGATCCATAATTTGACGCCAGAGATTTCCCTCGGTTCGCAATATTGACTCGATTATCATTCCAATCGAAATAATTATCATTCGTTATCACGATGCATTTGACTCTGAATGACATCGAAAGTCATTTTGACTCCCTGCTGACCGAAATGGATTACATTTTCGTCATCAGGTGCATCAGGCAAACGATTGCTCTTACCGTAAGTGGATCCCTTAGCCAGAGAATCAAGATTTCCATTTTGTGGTCGATGCAACTTCATGCCATCGGTATGATTCAAAATGACACTGTCACCCACCTTATAGAGGTTACTCGCTACATCATCACACTGATGAATTCCCACACGACCGATGTCGTCCGC
>DOCI01000059.1:16751-31076 GCA_003503535.1 Planctomycetaceae bacterium | reverse complement strand
GAGCCACATCATCAGCCTGACGGCACATCAATCCGAGAAAGGAAACGAGTCCCATTCCCGCAGCATGAAGAAAGCCGTGTGAAAGCTGCTCATCATTTTCCACCATCTTAAATCTCCTTATTCATTTCGCTCTGAATATGTCCTGGCCAGGAGTCGAACCTGATCTACGACCTTCGCAAAGTCGCGTGCTCTCCCTCACACTCCAAGGACAATGATTGAGTAGTACCCCAAATACCCCGTCGAGGAGTTGAACCTCGTCCAACAGTTTCGAAGACTGTCATGCATCCCTCACAACCACAGGGCTTGTTTAGCTCATCTATTAATGAGTCGTTTTAAATAATCACTAAAAAGCGGAAGCCATGGGCGTTGAACCCACAATGGTTAGAAACCGCACCTGTTATCGAGACAGAGGCCTCATCCAGCCAGATGCTTTACCGTTCAAGCGACCGACCCCATTGGTGGGATCTTTCCAAAAGAAAAGCCCGATGTCTGTGACACCGGGCCTGGAGTTGAATCCAGTTATTGCCAGGCGTCAACGTCGCACAAACAGTGAGAACGGACTGATCGTATTTTCTTGATTTCCATTTTTGGAACAAACGAGAGTGTTCAGAGCAATCGACCTCTGGTTGCGTTGTATGGGCGCTATCGGTCGCACATTCAGTAAGCCTAAGCAGGCCGGTTGATTGCCGGAACGGTGCGAACCCAAACATTCGCAACTGTCATATGACCTTACGAGAGACATCGAACTTGAAACTCCAGTTTTGTGTTGTGATTAGCGGCTGATTTTACAGCCTCAAATCAAAGACGTAGAAAGAGTGTGAAAGGTTCACAATTATTTGAGAAAACACTCTGGAAAGTTTGATGTGAGAATCGTTTTTTATTCCATCTTTCCTGAGTTCTTTGAAGAATCGACATATCAAGCTGTCCGTTGTCGATTGTCTTTCTACCCTGCTGACTTAACGATGTTTGTTGAGAAAGAATCGGACCGGGAGAGTAGCAAATTCCATCTGACAGAAACGATATTGCTGGAGAATAGACTCAGGTGCGCAGTTGAGATGACGGAAGGCACCACAAGGATAAGTATCGAAATATGTCATTTTCGAATTGTGGAAACTGGCGGATTCAGTTTCATGCCCGCGACTTGAACTGCTGCAATGACTCTATTGTGTATTTCTTGTCTCGGTCGTGGATGACAATGGCGGGACGTTTTTGCGATCACTGGCCTCTTCGGCAAACGTCTTTGTTCGCTGGCACACTCATGCCGAATTCGGTCGATAAGTCGATTGCGTCACGATCACCTCACCCGTTTGAAGATTCAAAATAACATCTCATAAAGGTCCCGGACTCCTCGTGCCGTCATCGACTTGCCCCAAAAGTATTCGTTTGCCCTTAAGAATCCCATCCGCCCTGGTATCCAAATGAGTTTATTTGTTGACATGTAGGAATTCATAGATTAAATTAGCAATCCACTTTCAGGGTAACATTTCTTCCCAAATCTTCTACTCAGGAGTCTCATTATGAAAATCAGACGAAATATTTCAGGGTTCACGCTAATTGAGCTTCTTGTAGTTATCGCAATCATTGCAATTCTGGTGGCATTATTGTTGCCCGCAGTGCAACAGGCACGTGAAGCGGCGAGAAGAAGCAGTTGTAAAAACAACCTGAAACAGCTCGGATTGGCACTCCATAATTATCATGACGTCTACAGTACATTTCCACCAGGAGCAACCTGGAGTCAAGATCAGAACTGGGGCAGTTCTTTTTTCGTTTCCATACTCCCCTATGTTGAACAAGGTGCAGCGTACGATCAGATAAATTTCGATGTATGGCCTGGCTGGGCAACTAACTTTCCTGTTTACAATGGGTTAATGGTTAATACTTACAAATGCCCATCTTCTCCTTTGGAAAAATGGCGTGAACGCGATAATGTCAAACTGTTAATTCCTGATTACGCGGGGATTGCCGGTGTGACCGTTGGACCAGCTCCTGCCGATACGGACACGAACAACATTCTGGATGGTACAAACATAACCATTTCGGGAAGAGTTGGCCGGGATGGCGCTCGCTCCTGCCTTGTTGTGAATAATGGTCGAATCGAAATGAATGGTGTCTTGCATTATCAAAGTAGCGTGAAGTTTAAAGATATTATTGACGGCACCTCCAACACCATTGCAATCGCTGAACAGTCAGATTTCGGTGATCTACAAACAGATATTCGTTCCGGCTGGAACTGGGGTGGCTGGATGGGCTGTGCGAACTGCTGGGATCGTGCCAACTTAGGCCATTTTGATGGCGCACATACAGCTAACCTTACGACCTTACACGTCAACTGGCCGATCGGCACAAAACCACGTCGGGATAGTCATGCATTCTTGGGAGCTGGAGGAGAAGGGCCTGGAAACTTGCCGATTCAATCTGCTCATTCAGGAGGATTGCAGGTCGTTCTTTGTGACGGCAGTGTTCGCTTCCTGAGTAACAATATCGACATGGGCACGGGCTTCAATCTTGCTGATCGTCGCGATAAGAATGTCATCGGCGAATTTTAGAGATGGTCTGAGTATTCTTTTGATAGCGAATACAGAAGACCGGTTGTTTTTGACCGGTCTTCTGTCATTGAAGGTATCTTTTCCGTTTCCTGAAATATGATTATTTCCAGGAGATGGAACCAATACGTCTCTTCGCTATGAAGAATATTCAGGTTCTTCACATCTGGCAAATTTTATCAGGGTCTGTAAGTCTCTGTAATTCAGCACCTTTTAAATGCCGGAATCTATTCAGTTCAGTTGACTATGCTTCATTTCCGGCGACACTTTTTTTATTCATCGAACCTCCTTTGACTAGATGACCATTTCTCAGAACATAATTTTCACCCTGAATAGAGAGTTAAAAATTCAATGAATCGCATCTCAGTTTATCAACTCATTTTCGCTTCTTTTACCTTTGTTTTGATCGGATGTAGTGGCGGTGGAGAACCAGCTGGTCCATCAAAAAACGCAACAGTCTCAGGCAAGGTGACTTCAGATGGTAAGCCTGTGAGCAATGCCGTGATTTCATTTGAGAAGCCAGCCTTCGGGGCATGGGGAGCTGATCTGAGTGCAGATGGAAGTTATACCTTGGAATTAGCTGCCGGTGAATTCAATGTTTCTATTACACCTAAGGCAGCGACAACGACAACAATGGATCCAGGTAATATGCCTGAACAAACCGAAAGCACTGATATTCCAAAGAAATATCGTTCCGCATCTACTTCTGGTGCGACTGCAACAATCAATGAAGGGGATAATACATACGATCTGGAGCTGAGTGAGTAGTGACGATCACATTAGTTACCATTCTGCTCTACAGTGGACACACCCGCGCGCTCGCATTTTGTCTTTCGACAGCCCAGATGCGAGCTTCTTTTTTACCTCTTGTGGTAAGTTACCAACTGTTATTAATTGTTGGGATAAGCGTAACCCTGACATCATGCAGCCAGCCATCGCCTCCCATTTCTCACAACGAATCTGCAGATTCCTCCCCTCAAGAAGTTAATGTACCAATCGATGAATCCGATTTGATGTCTGATGCCGTCCCCAGAGAAGAGCAACCCGGCGACTGGTTTCTAGACGTGACTACAGAAACAGGGATTAACTTTCACCATCACTCAGGACGAGAGTCTCAACAGTTCACAATGGTTGAAACATTTGGTTCGGGCATTGCAGTGTTTGATTATGATCTCGATGGCCTGTTAGATATCTATTGCGTGGGTGGTGGTGCCATCTCTTCGGATCTGACAATCTCTGGAATTCCAGGGCGTCTGTACAGAAACATGGGGAATTTTCGCTTTGAAGATGTGACCGCTGAAAGTGGCTTAGATTGTACTATCGATTATTCCCATGGAGTTGCCGTCGGTGATGTGAATTCCGATCACTACCCGGATCTGTTTGTGACATGTTATGGACGCTCAGAGTTATTCTTGAATAAACAAGATGGAACCTTTCAAAAGATCACTGCAGAAAGCGGATTGAATTTAGATGGCTGGCACACCTCTGCTGCCTTTGCAGATCTGAATCAAGATGGTCACCTCGATTTGTATGTTGCCGGCTACTTGCAATGGAAACCAAGTCGAGATGAATTGTGTCTCGATCCTAAGAGTGGATTGCGAGATGTCTGCATGCCGGGCATCTACCCGGATGCACCAGATCATCTGTTTTTTGGACAGGGAGACGGAACCTTTGTTGAGCAATCAGAAATAGCCGGATTAAGGAAAGATGGCAAAGGCCTGGGCGTAGTGATTGCAGACTTCGACAGGAATCATATTCTGGATATCTATGTCGCAAATGACGTCGTCAGGAATCACTTCTATCTCGGCCAAAAGGATGGTACGTGGTTAGATTATGCGGTCCCCTCTGGTGTGATTGGCAATGAATTTGGTGCCCCAGAAGGCAGCATGGGAGTTCATGCTGCTGACATTGACCGGGATGGTTGGCTGGACATCGTTGTGACAAATTACGAATTTGAAGAAAACGACCTGTATCATAATGAACACAATGGAATGTTTACTCACATGACAGTTTCGTTGGGACTGGCAGGGCCGTGTAAACCCTATGTTGGTTTTGGCACACTGCTGACGGATTTGGATATGGATGGATGGGATGATCTGGTCATCGTCAACGGTCATGTGGTCTATCGCAATCGGGAATATAGCTATCAGCAACCAGCATTTCTTTATCGGAATCTGGAGGGCAAGCGATTTCAAAATGCGTCTTCATCAGCCGGTCCCTGGTTTAGTGTTCCGCATGCAGGCCGAGGAATAGCTGTTGGGGATCTTAATAACGATGGGGGACCAGATTTAATCGTTTCGGAACAGGATGGCCCAGTATCTATCCTCAAAAACTTATATAAGCCTGAAAAATGGATTGGGATTCAATTAATCGGTGATGAATCCAGGTCTGATGTGACTGGTGCAACGGTCGTTGTGGAAGGAGTCGTTCCTGAGTTATCTAAGACGGTCATCAGCGGGGGAAGCTATCTGTCTCACTCTGATAATCGTCTTCTCTTTTCACTGGAATCCCTCGACGTTGATCGGGTTGATATTACCCTGACTTGGCCAGATCAAACTCAGGAACGATTTCCACTGCTCGAGTTGAAGCGGTATCATCAAATCAAAAAGGGAACCGGAGGTAATCTCATCAAAAATATTTCAGCCGTGGATGATTCCCGTGCCAGAGATTTCTAACTCCCCTGTCGAGTACAGGATATGGAGCAGAAAGTTTACGATACTGCTGGATACGCCCTGCTCAATACGCTTACACAGGTTGATTATTACTGATTGCCTATACATATTCTCGACAATTTGTATGCGAAGTCAGATCGGTCCGCTTGTATCCGATGGGGACCGCTATGATGGCTATTACAATCAAAGCTGGTCGCAGAAAATTGCGATTAACCTCCGAACAGGGAACTTCACGCTCTGCAACATTCAATGCAACTCTTCAAGAGTCGGCCGAATCTGCGTTGCCCTGCTGGTCAGTCCGTGTAAAATCGTGTAGAACAGCTCGACGAATTTATGCATCAACACCATTGGGCGTAAGCTTTTGGTTGAATGCACTCACTCCAGGGAGCGGGCTGGTATTGGGAATGACACTTCATGGCACAATCCAAATCTGACTCCAGCAATAAAAATAAAATCTATCGATTGATCATACTCATGTCGGTATTGATTCTGATGTCTGTCGCATTCTATTGGTATCGCGTTTTTTCCCCGAATCAACAATACCGAGAGGCTTTGCGTATTTCGTCATATAATCCAGAGAAAGCAGAACTACTTCTGAAAGAGGCTATTCATTGTTCTTCATCTGAACATCCGGAATGGCAATTTCTGCGACTAAAACTGCTCACGAAGATGAATCGTTGGGATGAGGTGCCGGAAGTTTGGAATCAGATGAGTGATCCGAACGCATTTCCTGCTGAGGACCTTTGCCAGTTGGCATTCGTGGCTCAACAAAATGGTCAGTTGGATTTTGCTCAACGACTTTTTCAGATTGCCAGGCATGATCAACAGTTACGACCCAATATCCTCAGGTCTCTTATTCAGATTAATCTTCAAATGGGCCAGGAAGATCTCGCCTTAAAAGATTGTCAGGAATTGTTAGAACTCAATCGACAAGATGCAACCGCATGGCAAGTTATTGGGACGGTCCATATGACGCGGAAAGAGGTCGCCGAAGCCGAGCATGCTTTCCGTCAATGCTTAAAGAATTCTAAGAACTCGATTCAGGCAATGAAAGTTCGTGAAGATCTTATTCAGGTACTCATCGATGCTGGTCAGCTTGAACAGGCTAGTAAGGAATGGGATCAGCTTCAGGCGACAACATCCGCGCTGTCAGAACGTGCCCTTCTGGAAAAGGCCTGGCTACTGAGAACCGCAGGAGAATACGTACAGGGACTGAAAATACTTGAAGAACTTCTTGGAACTCGTAAAAACGCTAGTGACAAAGTTTATCAAATGCGAGGCATGTTACTGATAGACGCTGGGAAACTGGAGCCAGCCCTTAAAGATTTACGTCGAGTTACCAGCAACCAACCTTGGAATAAAGAGGCTCATCAACAACTGGCTGTTGTTTACACTCGAATTAATCAGCCTGAGTTAGCCGAACAACATCGAAGAATTGCAGAGGAGTTAAATGACAAATCGTTAACATTATTGAGGTTGAATAGTGAACTCATGCAAAATCCAGGAGACAAGGAACTCCGTCAGCAAATCGCAGATCTCTACATGGAATTGGGAATGCAGGACAAAGCGATGAATATTCAGAAAACTTTCGCTTCTCCTCAAAAATTAGAAATGACCAATTGATGAACTACCGCAGCTTTCCGTTTACTTTAGCGTTTTGATCGCTTGAACTCTGTAATTACAAGCCCTGCTGTTTGTGGTGGCTTCAATTATGAAATGCATCGAGGTTTGTCAATATCGCAAAAGGTGACCGTAAGACTCAGCACTCACCAAGGAGGAATTGAGATCGTAAATGAGATAATGCTTATATTATGCGGAATATCACTCAACGTAAAACGTTGCTTTAGCTCATAGAATCTAACTCGTGAGAATGATGTTAAGTTGACTACAAAATAGGTCCCAACGTCGCGAGTGTGTTGTTGCAGAGGCGATGAGCGAGCGACCACGATTCTACCATTTCCAGTGTGACCTGATGAGAGTTGGACAGGTATTGTTCCTGGCGTGCTCTCATCTGTTTTGTCATCTCGGGATCGTAGAACAGAATGTTGTTTTCGTAGTTCAACTCGAAGCTTCGACGGTCCATATTGGCTGAACCAATCAGTGTCACCTCGCCATCGAGGGTCAATGATTTTGTGTGTAGTAACCCACCTTCGTATTCGTAAATCTGAACTCCCGCCTCCAGTAAACTGGCATAATAACTGCGACTGGCTCCTCCTACGATCCAGGAATCGTTTCTTGCCGGGAAGATGATGGTCGTTTTCACTCCGCGCCAGGCAGCCGCACAAAGAGAATTCTGCATCGATTCATCAGGAACGTAATAGGGCGTTGAAATTGTCAGTTCATGACGGGCAGCATGAAACAGTGACTCAAAAACATCAGGCATCGCTGAGTACCGCACCGTCGGCCCCGTGCCGATGACCTGTGCAGGAAAACCCGATTGAGTTGCCACCATTGGCGATTTCAGCAATTCTGCAATATGTGCATCATCCTCTTCGGCGTAAGTCATCCAGTCACTGGCGAACAGATGCTGATTCTGTCGAACAATCGGTCCCTCATACCGCATCACAGCATCCACCCAGGGAGCAAATTTTGCCTTGACCAGAAACTCCGGGTCTGCACAATTCTGACTGCCGCAATAGGTTATCCGGCCATCAATCACTAAAATCTTGCGATGATTTCTCAGATCGATTCGTCCCTGCAAAGGTCGCAACAGTGGATTGCCAATTGGCAAAGCACGGGCGGTGAGAACTCCAGCCTGCTGCATCTGAACCCAATGCTCGGAGCGGACCATCGTTCTCGATCCCAAGTCATCAGCCATGGCACGGCAAGTCACTCCCCTTGCCGCGGCTCGTTTGAGTGCATCGACAATTTTAAGACCGTTGTTATCGGGTAACCAGATATAGAACAGCAGATGCACATGGTCCGTAGCGGCATCGATATCTGCCACCATCGATTCAATTGAAGCGTTCGAGTCAGCCATCAGTTGAGCCGAGTTTCCTCCAATGACTTCAAATCCATTAATCGATTGGCCGGTTTGAAACAAATGCAGGTAGCGTTCGGGCACATCGGCACGCAAGTTCTCCGCATCCTCAGGACCGACGGCCGGGAGAGCAGGCAGCTCTTGAATCACTTGTTGATTACGCTCAATACGACGACGACCAATACTAGTCTCACCGAATAACAGGTAGATCAGCATCCCCAGGAATGGTAAAGCGGCAATCACCGCGATCCACGCGATCCGAGAAGCTGGCTCGCGATGGGGACGGGATATCACACGAATAATCAGTATCACTTCGATCAGAAGATGAGCGCTGACAACAATTGTTGTTGTGTTCAATGGATCGCCTTAAATGGTGTACAACTTTGAGAGATTCTGCTGAGTTAAGGTATTAAATTAAAGTCGTGCGTGGATAGTAAAACTTACTGTAAGGATGGAGTGTCTTAAAGTAAATTCGCCTCACCTGTTAATATGGGGGCTTATTAAGAACTGGAATTGTCATTCAGGTTGTAACGTCTGAATTTCCGATAGAAGTAATGTGCGCTACAGTTACGTTGATGGACTTTCCATCTGGACACACGCTCACATCTCAGCTGTCAGGAAAAGCAGGACGCTATGAAGACAACTCAAAAATCACCTGCACCACTCGAAAGTGGTCGCAAAAACAAAGCCGCCAATCTAGGCACTCATCCGCTGCTCTGGGGTTCCATCGCCTGTGTGCTGTTTTACCTGGCCTTGCCATATGCTCCATTTCAACAGGAGTTGCTAACTCGTTACTGCTGCTCCCATCCACTGGAATACATTACAATTGGCTTGTTCTTCTTTGGGATGTCGACATTGATTTTCCGTTGGCGAGAGCTTCATCTGGAGACGGAATCAGTCAAGTCCGCTCGATGCATTCTTCAGGAAGTCGAACAGGAAAAGGCGACTGGTTATGATCTGGCGATTTCTATCCTTGAAAAAATCCGAGGGCTGGGGGACAAAGTCTCTGGCTCAATTGCCGGTCAGCGATTGCTTGAGGCCGCCAATTATTTTCGGAAGACAAATTCCAGCGAACATCTGGAAAGTCATTTACGACATTGTGCAGACCTTGAACTCGATCGCTCTCAGCAACGTCTCGGACTGGTGAATACAATCAGCTGGGCGATTCCCATCGTCGGATTTCTCGGTACTGTGATGGGGATTACGATCGCCATCGCCAATGTATCGCCCGAACAACTCGATCAATCTTTGTCAGAAGTAACGAGCGGACTCGGAGTTGCCTTTGATACGACGGCTCTGTCTCTTTCACTCTCACTTGTTCTGGTATTTGCAACATTTCGGATTCGCAGTCGTCAGGAAGAATTGTTGAATGAAATTGAAGCGGGGGTTGATCAACCTTTAACGATTCTGTTTCATGCTGGCTCGACTAACAACATGGTTGACGACCAACTCGTAATTTCTCAGCAGTTGATGGAGGCTTCCGAGCGGATTGTTACTGAGGCGACCGCCGCCTGGCGAGATACGCTAAATCAGCTGCAGGGGCGGCTGCTCTTAACGCTTGAGTCCGAACAGCAGAGCTTCCTCGGTATGATCGAACAAGGCTTTTCCAGTTCGCTCGAATCGCAACAAAACTATCTCTCGGCGGTTCGCTCGCGAGAATCAGAACGAACCAACGAATTGCTCTCTCATCTGGAAACAACACTCACTGACTGGAACTTTACGTTGAGTGAAGTCAGTGGTGGGTTGCGGTCGCAAATCGAAGAACAACGTTCGCAAACGATTCTGTTGCACAACATGGTCGAGAAACAACAAACTCTGACGACATTGCAGCAGAAACTGGATGAATCGATCGACGCACATCGGATTACAGAAACATTGGATCAAACGCTTAATAGTTTGACGGCAGCGATTCAGCTGTTAAATGCTCGTGTTAATTCTTCGAGCCGTGCTGCATGATTGTTCTTGCAGGTCAGGCTGTACCTGACCTGAATAGCAATTGAAATCGATTTTAATCAGGCACAGCCTGACCTACATGATATTAGACACGCCATGCCCCGTCGAACCGTACAATCTGGCACAACGGTTTCGTTGTTTCCATTTCTGGCGGTCCTGGTCTGCGCAATGGGAAGTCTTATTCTTCTCCTGTTGATCATCACAAGACATTTGCATCCGAGTTATCATCAGGAGAGTATGGCCCCTGCTGAAACTGTTGATGAAGAAGTGAAATTCGTGGCAGTGCTCAGTGATTCCCTTCCCGAAAAAACATTTGCTCCGAGAAACTTGAACGAGTCGTTTGCAACTTCTGAAATCGGTTCGGCTCGCTGGTCGAAGTTTCAGAAAGTGAATGAAGATCGCACTCAACACCCTGCTGCCCCTCAATACAATCCACTGACTGATGCCGATGTGGCAACGAAAGCACGTCTGGAACGTGAGCAAGTACTCATAAAATTGCATCAAAGCCAACTTGCAGATTTACAGACTGAATTGGCTAAGATCAATCAGGAAAACCGGCAGCTGATATCCATGTCTGAAAGTACACAGGCAACGATAAATCAAAAAGCGAAAGCACTGGATGCAAAACAACAGAAAATTATGGATCAGCAAAAATCTCTAAGTGAGAAACAGGCCGCATCGGCTTCCCTCGCTCACTCGATTCTCAGGACCAAGGAAAACATCAAACAAAAGCAATCGACAAAGCAAAAACGTGATGAACGAATGGAGATCGTGGCGTTTGATGCCGTTAGTGGTCAAAAACGAACGCCGATATTTATCGAATGTCTACCTGGACATGTTGTCGTTCAGCCTGGAATAGGCGATGCACAAACGCAATTATTAACTTCGTACTCTCCAGGAAATAATCCTCTGGCAGTTGCATTACAGGCTTATGCAGAACAAATTGGCCGAGAATCGAAATCGAGTTCTACTCCTTATGCACTTCTGGTTGTTCGCCCCGGAGGAATTGATGAATTTTATACGGTCGGCCAATTGTTGAAAGCAAACAACATTGAATTTGGATACGAACTGGTCGATGCTGACCAGAAATTCTACTTTGGTGATCAACATCAAGTCGCCAGCCAACAATTTCAGAAAGCCTTTGAACTGGCCAGTCAGCAGCCGCGTGTTGAAAAACGTCCTCAGCAGGCGATGCTTCCTTCCAAAGGCTTCGCCCGTAAACAGGCTTTAGATGAGATCCTTGAAAGTATCGAAGCCGGGAAAGCGAATCGAGATGCGGGGAATTCGAGGGCACAACCACCATCGGGAAACAATCAGTCCGCAAACATGATTGCTGGAAATCGGAACGAGCCGGCAAAGCGACCTGCATCAACGACGGGAGAAGAGACTGGGGTCAATCAACAGCAGTTGAGTTCCAGTAACAGTCCTGTAACCGGGATGCATAATCCTGGGAGCCCGACTCAACAATCAACTTCTCAACAATCGCCCAATGCTCGGTTCCCGGAATATGACCCTCCTCCCAAAACCAAAGGGGAAGGTAATACGCGTCCGAATCCGTTTGCTCCACAAGTGGCAGATCAGGGGGCTTCCGGTGGAAGTGCCTCAAATTCAGATTCCGTTGCTCCGCCCATGTTTACGACAATCGGATTGGAACGCACGCTTTCTGTTCAAGTCGATTTGTCAGGTGTCAAAGTCGGCAGACGGAAGAAAATTCAGCTTGACTCATCCCTGCAAACCCGTGAGCTTCGCAGTCAATTCGACGCCGAAATCCTGCAGGAACTGGCTAACTGGGATGCTCCACCTGAAGGAATGCACTGGGTTCCTGCAATTGAGTATCGAGTTGAACCAGGCGGAAATCAGCTGGCGATTCGTCTGGAAACAATTACCGATCAACTCCAATATCCATCTAAAACACGATATCAAATGGGTCAGCAACTTGATGATTTGTTTAGAAGATAAGCTGGTAATTACTGCAAAAATATCTTTACATAGAACATGTAAAATTGACTGATGAATAATAACATTTGCCCCTGATTACTTTATGTACTCAGTGGCTTAACTCAAGATATCTCTTGACTAATCATGGCTCGATCCCGAAACAATTCGAATAATCTTGAAGCAGGATCAGATTCTTTTCTCGATATTGTCGCCAATATTGTGGGGATTCTGATCATTCTGATTGTAATTGCCGGTGTTCGAATGACGCAGGCGCCGCCGAGTCCAGTTGAAGTTATCGAGAAAGTTGAAGAAGACATACCTCAACAGCCTTTTATCCTGCCTCCAGCTCCAGTTGATCGTGTAAACATGCCCAAAATTGCAGAAATCGATGCGGACACCGTCTCGAAATCGATTCCGTTGATTGTTCGTCTGGGGGAGTCCGAAGAATTCCCGCTCAGTCCTGACAAAATACCGGTTGTTACAATTCCGCAAAATACGCCGGAGATTGATCAGCTTAAAAACTTATTGAACATGGAGCGACTCAAAAAAAATGAACTGAGTATCGCATCTGAGAGGCAGCAAAGTCAGCTCGATCAATTAAATAAAACAGCGGAATTGATCGAGAAGAAATCCCTTCAACTCAGTAATCAGATTACAACACTGGATAAGTCGAAGAAGGAAGATGAACAATCTTACCTACAACTTCAGGGTCAACTGGCCCGGCTGGAGGAGGCCCCGACCGATCGTCAAACACTCGAACATCAAGTTGTGCCTGTCACTCGAGTCGTTGATGGCAAAGAATGGCATTTTGAATTACGTGAGAATCGAATTTCCTACATTCCTCTGGATGAGTTGATTGATCAAGTGATGAGCCGCGTGCGTCAACGGCTGCAGTGGATCGCCCAATATGGCGATTACGAAGGTCTCGTCGGACCCGTAGCTGGCTACACTGTTCGCTTCATGGCTGGTCCCGATCAAAGAACGATGACTGATGAGCTCACTTTCGGTCGTTCGCAAATGAGGATCAGCCTGCAAAAATGGGAACTGGTTCCATCAGGTACGACCAATCGGGAAACACTGGAAGATGCTGAAAAAGCAGGCTCACTGTTCCGAACCGAACTGCAACGTATCTCTCGCGATGATACCATTACCTTCTGGGTCTACCCGGACAGTTTCGAGCTCTACAGTTCACTTGTACGGATTGCACAGGCAGAGGGATATCAAATTGCCGCACGTCCATTACCTATTGGGAAATTGATCGGTGGTAGCCCGCAAGGTTCCCGTTCACTCGGGCAGTAACGATGTTATCTGGACTTAACAGGTTCGACAGTGACTGCAAAAAACAGGGGAGCCGTGTGGTCAGAGCCTTTGATCAATTCAATAGACTCTATCATGTCTTTACGCTTAGGTTGCACGGATAGATATCGCACCTGACTTCCCCCTAGGCGAAATGCAAGCTGGGATTGTGGAACCTCAAACGGCCCATTGTAGTCGGCGAAGTGCTGCCCGTTAATGAGTTGATGATCTTCTGTTTCGCCATTGGCGTAATGCAGGCGGACTATAACCGAAAGCCCTTGATTGCCGGGTTCTCGAGCAGACCATCCTCCCACTCCGCCTAGAAAATGAATGGCATTTGCAGGTGTATTGCAGGGAAGACTAACCGACTTCGGTAACTTTGGCGCAAAAGGTCCGATGCTTCCGTTGAGCATGATGACATTGTTACGGCTGTTATTATTTGGATCAGTCAGGAGAAATGGTATCCCCTTGAACTCCTTGGGAGACCAGTCTTTAAAGTCAATTGCTTCTCCGAGGTTATCGCGGTTGTAAAACATGCCTTGTGTACTGATGGCTGTGGCTACGCGATCAATGGGCAAAGGAACATATTGGCCGGCAGCTGTCATATATTCGAGGAGGTCGATCAAACCCTGGTCATTGATACTCTTTTCCAGACCTTCCGGCATCAACGATTTCCGAGAAGCACGCAGATCTTCAATCTCATCACGCAAAATCGTATGTCGTTTACCTTCGACATCGACGACTTCAATCGTTGTTCGCGACTCAGCCGCAAGTAGTCCATTCACGACAATGCCATCAACAGTAAGAACGGTATACATGCGGTAGTTTGATTCAACACTTCGATTCGGATCGAGGATATGAGTCAGCAGTTCTGCTTTGGGATGCACCACCATCCCCGTCAGATTCGGGCCAACATCCTTTCCTTCCGTCTGAAATTTATGGT
>DOCI01000059.1:10604-16641 GCA_003503535.1 Planctomycetaceae bacterium | reverse complement strand
ATTCAATCAAAGGTAGTTTCGCGGTAATCAAAGCGTCTCGGTTGGGGTCGATCGTCGCACCATGGGCAGCGAAGACATCATTGGCTCGCTTACGGATTTCAGGATTCGGGTGCTCAGTCAAGGCCTGTCGTTGAAGGATCGACAAGTCGGCTACCTGCAAGTCCCCTTTTTCAATAGTGGTCAACAAGAGTTGAGTGGTAGCAGGCCTTCCAAGTAGAGTCTGAACGATATTGTTCCTCAATGATGGCGTTACTGAAGATAATAATTCGATTAAGGTTTCACCGCAGTTTTTCGCTTCGCTACGACCAAGAGCCGTAATCAAACCTTCGGCAAGTTTCTGAGAGACATTTGGAGTCATCAATTCAGCAATGGATTCTACAACCTCTTGATTGTCAGGGGCGAAACTAATGATATTGACTGCAGTTTCAATTCTCGTAGCATCATTCGCCTTGGGGTTTACGATCTGTTTGAGTAATGTGGCAGTCAATTCCGAAACGCGACTTTTAAAAGCTTCACTCCCCCAAAGTTTCGCCAGTCGGATCACTGGTAATTTCTGATCGTTAGGCATCTGATCCAGCAACATCAGCAAGTTCTGTGAAGCAGTTTCTGAAAGTTGAACTTTGTAATCACGTGGCCAGCCTGCCAGCATACCTTCAATAAGACTGTTCGCCGCCTCCGAAGAGGCGCCAACTGCATCCTCAATAATCATGGCAATCTCTGCCGCATCTGGCCGATTTCTGGCGGTATGTTCGGCAACGATTTGAATCACTTTCAACTGCTGATCATTCATGGACTGCTTTGAAGAAGCCGAAAGAAACGCAGGTAGAAATGATTGACTATGCACACCTGCTGCACTGGTGAATGCATCTGTTAACCATTTGTCACGGAATAACGAAGACTGTGTTGCCAGCCTTGCAAGATTGTTGCCGACCTGTTGATTGAGCATATCCGAAATTGCCAGTAAAGCAGCCAGTACAACCTGCGGTTCGGCGTCCTGCAGACAGCCTGCACTTTGAATGGCCTCGACGGAATCTGGTGAATCTGGCAACAAACGTAAAGCGTTGATGCGGACACCAGTAGAAGGATGTGAAAGGGCAGCAAATATTATTTTTTGGACTTGAGATTGTTCATCATAGATTTGCCCCAATCCGGCCAATGTTTGAAGGGCGTGAATTGCTGCAACATTCAATCCAATTTCATCAACTTCATGATTCTCAATCAACTTAATGAGCTGAGGAACAACTTCGACTGCTTTTCGTTCGATCAACACGCGTTGAGCAGTCAGTCGGACTTGCATCGTGGAATTGCCGAGTGCATTGACCAGTTCGACATTCGTCATCTCTGTAAGATTGTCTGGCGAGTATTTCCCAGTTGTTGCATGTTGATCCGGAACAATTCGATAAACTCGCCCAAAGCGTTTGTCTCTTAAGTCGGTTAAATAGGCATGTCCAGGCCCAGTTTCAAATCCAAGCGGAGTCGGGTTGTGTTGCACAATATAGTTGTACCAGTCAATCACCCAGACATTCCCATCTGGTCCCACCTCTGCCATGATGGGGGCGGTCCATTCATCATCGCTTGCTAGAAGATTAAACGGATTCTTAGATGTGAATCCTGCTCCCTCCGGTTTGAGCACGAACGTCCCAACGAGATGCCCAGTCGGTCCACAAACAAAAGCGGTTCGATTCCACCAGGGTTGAGGATAGTTACGCGCGGTATAAATCGCATGGCCAGCTGCTGCTGTGTATCCACCATGATGATCGACCTGTCGCACGTTTTCGGTGATCGGATGGAAGAGATGCGTGTCGGAGATCATCGCGAGCGTTTCCGGAGCCCAACCGCTGATCCGTTCATAATACCGATTCGGAATTGGCATGAAGACAGACGGATTCCGATTGGCCGTTGAGCCGAAGATCAATCCCTCTTCCGTAATCCCTAAGCCCCATGTGTTGTTATTGGTTGAACGAATGAATTCAAGTTCCTCTACGACTGGAGGATCCGTTTGAGAAAGCCGAAAGCGAAAGAATCCCATCCGAAAATTCTGTTGTTCGACACCATTGATTCTGGGGGATGAGGAGTTGTAGCCCTGCATCGCCCAAATCCAGTTATCGAGCCCGCGGCGAAAATTGCTGACACCCCCATGAGTATCATTCATGTTCCAATTGGACATCAGAACCGTTTTCTCGTCAGCTCTGTCATCGCCATTGGTATCTTTGAGATAAATGGTCTCTGCACCATTCTGAACGACTGCTCCCCCTCGGTGAAATGTGATGGCAGTCGGGATATTCAGTCCTTCTGCAAACAATGTGAATTTGTCTGCCCGACCATCTCCATCGGTATCTTCACAAATTCGGATGTGATCACGACCGCGATTTTCTGGTGTCAAATCGTGTGGATAATCGACCGTTTCACAAATCCATAGTCGCCCCTGCTCGTCCCAGTTCATCGCGATCGGCTTACCCTGCAGGCTCGATTCGTCAACGAATAATTCGGCATGCATTCCCTTGGGAGTCACCAGGTGTTTGATCGAGTCCTGTGATTCGAGATGCTGTTGCATCAGATTTCGCGTTTCACCACGGCCAGCTTTATAATCGGGAATCTTGGGGCCGACATCGACATATTCAAACTTCGGAGCATCAGCAGTGATTGTCGTCATTTCAGGAACGACAAAATCATCACGTGATGACGGAGGTGCATACGGACCTGCTTTTGCGGGATCATCTCCACAAGCCCAGCGAATACCGCGTTCCACCAGATTCAGAAAACCGGGATGTGTCCAGGTTCGTTCATCGTGTCCCCAGGCCGTATAAAACACACGACCTTTCTCCTGTGTTCTTACCCAGGTCCAGGGTTCCTGAGTATTTCCAGCCTCCTGTGGAACTCCTTCTCGGAATTCGAGGACTGTTCGATTCTTTGTATTGTGAAGATGATGCAGATAGGTTTCATCCCAACTCGTAAAACTCTTAAAACCATCCAGAACAGGATGTTCAACATTGGCTCGAACTGTCTTAAATGTTCCTGTTCCATGCTGTTTGAACTGGGCTCCCATCAATGCGACCATGCGAGGATCGTTTCGAAAACAAAACGTGGCACAGTGCAGAGGAATGAATCCATGCCCATCGGCAACATATTTTAAGAGGGCATCTGCCTGTTCCTTACTGATCGAATCGATATTCGCATACAGCACCAGGCCGTCATACTCCTCAAGAGTCTCATTATTGAGAGCCTCAATATTCTCGGTGTATTCAAGTTTGATGTCTTTGACAGCCAGATGCGGAGCCAGGTCATTAAATCTCTGTTGAGGATTGTGATGTCCCTGGTCTCCCAGAAACAGAAGATTTAGAGAACGCTCTTCAGAAAATCCACTCGACGGGAAAACGACGAGCAGGAAACTGAAAACTATGATATTACGCATGAATGTTCTCTCCAGATTGAATGCTGATGAGACTGAATAAAAACAGCCTCAATCCATGTTCTTATTCTCTAAACACATCGAAAAATGTCCATGAGATATGACGCAGTAATCTTGAGAATAATTACATGGATAAGCGCAGTGAAAATTATGCGATTTTTGAATATCTGATAGATGTTGTGTTTATCCCAGTCGGATTGAAATGCGAGATATCACCTGGTGATGCTTGAATGAAGTCAACTCTGATGTCATTGTAATGAAATTCCGCAATATGTTTTCTGCAGAACTTGAGCATTTTCAAAGATCCTCTGTCTGAACCATTTGATTATCGTCTAACCAATATCAACAGCTATTTAATTTTGACTCGGAGTCTTTCATGAATAACGCTCTTGTGACACTATCGACCTGTCTGTTTCTGATGACGTCAGCATCGCTACAAGCTCAAAGTCAGCCGTTACCACGTAGCACTCCGGAAGCTCAGGGAGTTTCGTCAGAGCAAATCAGGAATTTTGTCATCGCAGCTGATGAGCAGATTCATTCGATGCACAGCTTTATGCTCGTACGTCACGGAAAAATCATCGCCGAATGCTGGTGGAGTCCTGAAGCAGCCAAAAAGCCGCATATCCTCTGGTCACTCAGTAAGAGTTTCACCTCGACAGCTGTCGGACTGGCGATCGAAGAAGGGAAATTGAACCTCGACGACAAAGTCCTCAGCTTTTTTCCCGAAGATGCTCCTGAGAATCCTTCAGAAAACTTGAAGGCGATGCGGATCAGAGATCTACTAACCATGTCAACCGGACACGATGCCGAGCCATGGGCAAAAGGAGAGGAAATCTGGACGAAGCGCTTTCTCTCGCAACCCGTGCCGAACGAACCTGGCACAAAATTTCTCTACAACACACCAGCGACCTACATGCAATCAGCGATTGTTCAGAAAGTCACCGGAAAAACCGTTCTGGACTATTTGACTCCTCGATTATTCGAACCACTCGGCATAGAAACTCCAACATGGGAAACCAGTCCACAGGGAATCTCACTGGGTGGATATGGTCTGTACTTGAAAACAGAAGATATCGCCAAGTTCGGCCAACTGTATCTGCAGAATGGGGAATGGAACGGCGTGCAACTGGTTCCCGCCAAATGGATTGAAACCGCAACCAGTAAGCAGATCGAGAATGCCTCTGCTCCGAGCGGCAAAAACAAATCCGACTGGCAGCAAGGCTACGGCTTCCAGTTCTGGCGTTGCCGTCATAACGCCTACCGTGGAGACGGCAAAGATGGACAGTTCTGTATTGTTCTTCCTGACCAGGATGCAGTAATCGCAATCACAGCAAAAACGGGAAACATGCAAGCCCAACTCGATCTCGTCTGGGAACATTTGCTCCCGGCTTTTCATGAAGAAGCACTTGCAGAAAATGTCGAAGAACTTGAGAAACTTAGAGGAGCTTTGGCAAATCTAAAACTTGAGTGAATGAAATGTCTATTTTTCAGGGTAAATCGTCTTCCAGTCCTGCTTCATGTCAACGATAGTCCAGCCTTTGGCTTTTGCTTCGGTAAAGGCTTTATCGAGCCGACCGATTGCAGACTCTCGATCGTAAGCCCATTCGCGTTCGCCGTCTGTATGGTGGACGATCAAACCGAATCGGGATCCTTCGCCAGCAGTCGTCCATTGCAGCATTTGCAGATCGCCATCGCTGTTTCCGAAGGCGGCAACGGGGCGTTTGCCCAGGAATTTATTGATCGAGATCGGCTTGCCTTCTTTATCGTCAATGAAGTCGATTTTAGGCTGACGAATTAACACGGGAACTCCATCCTGTAATTCATATTTCACGACAATGCTGCTGCCAATAACCTGCTCTGGAGGAATCCCATAAACTCCCTCTGCAAACACCCGCATGAATTCAATCCCGCCGCCTGAGAAGATATAGGTCTTGAATTCGTGCTCTCGAAGATAGTCCAGAAGTTCCAGCATCGGCTGGTAGACCATATCCTTGTAAAGCATATTTTTCTGAGGATGCTTAGCAGTCGTAATCCAGTTGTGAACGATCTCTGCAAATTCATCAGTGGACATCCCGGCGTGAGTGACTGCCATGATTTTCATCAGTCCCTCTTTTCCAGATGCCTTCAACGCTTCCATGTCATTTTCAAGAACCGCTTGGAAGGGTTGCTCCGATTTCCATTCCGGGTGATCCTTCGCCATTTCTTTGACACGATCAATGGCAAAAATCAACTGAAAATAGACAGGTTGTTCTGACCAGAGCGTTCCATCGTTATCGAAGACAGCAATTCGATCACGGGGTTCAATGTAATTGCTGCAGCCATCCTTAGTAGAACACTCCACAAAATCAATGATCGCATCTCTAGCCGTCCCATCGTTCCATGAGGGGAGAGGATCGGAAGCAGTACAAATGGAAGTGGAATAAAGAATGATTGCTGCAAAGATTGTTTTCATCACGGACTCACAGAAATGACTATTTATACAAAAAAGACGCCTCCTCAGAGGCGTCTTCCAAGCCGAAAAGAATCATCGACCGCTATTTGCATCTTCAATCATCTTTTGTACTTTATCAAGATTAAACGAGCCCGGCGTCTGGCTGGGGGGATAATCCTGCATCGACTGCAGAAAGT
>DOCI01000059.1:4016-10484 GCA_003503535.1 Planctomycetaceae bacterium | reverse complement strand
ATGCATCGACTGCAGAAAGTCGGCAGCAATGTGCTGCATCGGTGCAATTACAAAGACACGGCTCAGGAACCAGTCGTTGTAAGTCGTGGCATTATGCTGAGCTTTTTCGAAAGGATCCCGACGCAAGTTGAACAACAGCGGAACTCGCAGTTCAGTAAACGGTTCACGCCATACTTCAAAAGCCATCCCTCGATTTTCCAGAAAGACGGCTTTCCACTGACCTGCACGCATCGCGACAATTTGCCCATCGTCATTCACATAAAGAAATCCTTTACGTGGCGATTCTTTGGCATCACCTGAGAGATAAGCAGTCATGTCATGGCCATCGATATAGTTACGATATTTTCGGCCATTGAGTTCGACACCCTCTTTCAGTTTTTCTTTGATATCTGGAGCGCCTGCAACGGCCGCAAACGTTGGCAACCAGTCCTCATGAGACACGATCCCATTCAAGGTCACATCTTTCTGGAAATGATCAGGCCATCGCACAAAAGCCGGCACACGATAGGCTCCTTCCCAGTTTGAGTTTTTCTCGTTGCGGAAGGGGGTAGTCCCAGCATCAGGCCAGGTGTTGTAATGAGGACCATTGTCCGTTGAATATAAAACGATGGTATCGTCTGCAATGCCAATTTTATCGATCAAGTCGAGCAATTGACCGACATGACGATCGTGTTCGACCATGCCGTCGTGATATTCATTTCCAGTTGGACCACTGATGCCCGTCAGTTCCTCTTTGACATGCGTTCTGAAATGCATGCGGGTCCCATTCCACCAGCAGAAAAATGGTTCATCGGCTGAGCTTTTGCGGGTAATGAAATCTTTGGCAGCCGCGACCGTTTCGTCGTCGATTGTTTCCATTCGTTTTTTGTTTAATGGGCCTGTGTCTTCAATCGTCTGACCACCTTTGCCATCGGCTTTACAGTGTAAGACACCACGTGGTCCAAACTGCTCAGAAAACGTTTTCCCATTGGGTAATTTTAAATCCGTTGGATAATCCCGGTTCTCGGGCTCTTCTTCAGCATTGAGATGATAAAGATTTCCAAGAAACTCATCGAATCCATGCATCGTGGGAAGATGTTCGTCACGATCTCCCTGATGATTCTTTCCGAATTGACCGGTTGAATACCCCTGACTTTTCAGTACAGTCGCCATGGTCACATCCGTTTTTTGCCAACCTTCTTTAGCACCGGGGATACCAACTTTTGTCATTCCAGTTCGGACGGGTACATTACCCCCGATGAAAGCTGCTCGACCAGCTGTGCAACTTTGCTGTCCATAGTAATCTGTAAAGGCAATACCCTCTTTGGCAATACGATCGATGTTTGGAGTCTGATACCCCATCATTCCGCGATTGTTATGGCTAATATTCCAAGTCCCAATATCATCTCCCCAGATGACAAGGATATTCGGCTTTTTAGCTTGAGCGTTTGCATCGTTGAGGTTGCTGAACAGAATCGAACATAACCCGATGCCCCAAAGTAAAGTGTGGACGCGTAGCTTCATTAGAAGGAGAACTCCTGAGTTGAAAGGAATATGGGATAGGCCCTGCAATTGAATCGCATCACTCATTATATGGTGGTGTTTAATAAAAGCCAACAAACTGAATCATGAATATCTGATAAATAAAATTTTCAGTTTGCATGTTTTTTGCAGATGATTTCATTGAAAGGAATAAACTATATGACTTGTCCTGTTCTCAAAATGAGGAATTCATCTTCGTAAGACTGTATGCGACTTTGCTCCTAAACGATTCCATAAGTTGTAGAAATACGTGGATGATTGCGTTATCGATATGAGTTACTGAACTGAAAGCAGAATCTGATTAGAACAATGCAGGAGTTTGTTGATGAAGTATGCACTGGCATTACTGGGAATCGTCTCACTGTCGGCACTGGTAGTTTATGCTCAACCACCACGCCCTCCTGCTGGACCTCCGCCAGATCCATTTCTGGAGTTGTTTGATACTGATGAAAATGGCGAATTGTCGGCTTCTGAAATCAAAGCCTCAAGTCAGGTACTCAACACTTTTGATCGAAATCAGGATGGAAAATTGACTCGCGATGAACTTCCCCGTCCGCCACGTCCTGGTGAACACGATAGACATCATCCGCCAGCAGGTCCACCTCATCAGAATCCGCGTGAGAATCGTAACGAATCCAGTCAACGTGATTCTAAACAGGCTCTCTTTCGACTACCGACAGGATCTGTTGTGTTCCAAGATGGATATGAAACCGACCCGCGAGATGGTGGACGTCCTGTCGTTCTCATCGCGGCTGCACTTGGCGTGGAGCCAGAAGTTTTCCGGGAAGCCTTCAGCAAAGTGAACCCGGCTCGAAATGGACACCCTTCTGCTGCTCAGGCACGAGCAAATAAAGAAGTGCTCATGCGGGCTTTGTCCAAATATGGAATTACGAATGATCGATTGGATGAAGTGTCGAACTACTATCGTTATCAGCCTCAACACGGAGAACTCTGGACTGCCAAGCCCGCAAGAGCGAATGCGATCATTGAGAAAGGACAGATCGTCTGTCTGCAGGTTGAAGAAGCCGGTTCTGGCTATTCGTCACCTCCAAAAGTAATCGTGACAGGTCATCCAGAAATCAAAGTCAAAGCGATTCTCGAATTCAGTCAGACTCTGTCCACGAATGGGAGAATCCAATCTCTGGAACTGATACCGAATAATGAATAACTGATTCGCATTATCTGTTGAATTTTAACGCAAAAAACGTCCTGCCCAATATGAGATTGAGGCAGGACGTTTTTTTGATACTTGCGAATGTTAAATAATTTCTTACAGATGATGTCCATGATTGATGGATGGAGAATCATGATGCACGAAATGCATACGACCAAAGTGTGGACTGCGTGCCGCTTCGGCATTTGTGTTTGCTGCCAATGAAATGAATCCAAGAACAAGGGCAAATCCGATTGCAAATTTTTTCATGGTGGTGTCTTTCCAGAAAAATTCTGCGACTCATCGGCCTGCGAACGCCGCAGGCGTAAGGGTGAGTCGTTGAAATGATACAATGCACTTCTCATGCCAAATATGAGGGACGCAAAAAGAAGCCTTGCATCAATAAATTCCTATATACCTCTGCATAGACTTGCAGAGCGATGCAAACAATTGCTGCACATGAGGGTCTGATTTAATAATAATCGACGCAATGAAATCGATTCCTGCTCACTGTGAGCATTCGCTGTCCTGCAGTATTACTTATTTTTGTACAATTGATTATGAGTTGTATTCTGCAAGAATTACTGGTCAGATGTGCGTAGAGAAGTAATTGCAACGAGCATCCCCCCTATCCTCTTATCAACCGAATGGGAAAAATATGAGTATTCCGATTTCAGTACGCATTCTTTCGACTTGGGTTTGCTCAACAGTTTTATTCGGCAGCATGATCTTGTCGAAGCCAATAATGACCGATGCCAAAGATGTACGAGTGATGAGTTTTAATATTCGTTACGGATCTGCCAGAGATGGCATGAATCATTGGGAGAAGCGGAAAGAAAATGTTGTCAAAACCATTGCCGCATTCAATCCCGACTTGCTCGGGACTCAGGAAACTCTAGGATTTCAGAAACAATACCTGGACGAGAATCTTATTGGATACACGAGTCTTGGTGTGGGACGGGAAGACGGAGGTCAAACCGGTGAAATGACGGCTCTGTTTTATAAGACAGAGCGCTTTGAAAAACTGAGCGAGGGACACTTCTGGCTGAGCAAATCTCCCGAAAGTCCCGGCAGCAAATCCTGGGACAGCAGCCTGCCGCGGATGTGCTCCTGGATCAAATTGCGTGACCGCAAAGCGGATGATCAGCCAATCTTCTTCCTCAATACGCACTTCGACCATCGTGGTCCGCAAGCTCGGATTGAATCTGCAAATTTGATTCGCCACAAACTCGATGAACTCGCCCAGGGATGCCGAGTTATTGTGACAGGAGACTTCAACGCAGCTTTCCAGAGTGAGCCATACAAGGCTCTATTCGAGAATACAAAAGAACTGACCCTGCTGGATTCCTATCACACCGCTACCCCAGACAATGCTCCGGGCGAGGCCACATTTTCAGGATTCAAAAGTGGAGTTGTCGAGGGAGCAAGAATCGACTGGATTGCTGTCAGTGATGACTGGAAAATTCTTAGCGCCAACATCGACCGAACCGAGTTTGATGGCCGAACTCCTTCAGACCATCATCCCGTAACGGCTATTCTTGCTCATGAATAAAAACATCATTTTAATGTCGATCAATTCCTGTTACTGACAATCGGGATCAAGCGGAACCGGCATGCCCACCTCATCGACAGGATGTGTGTATAGATATTTCCAGACAGGTTCATAGAGATATTTTCCCTGAGAATCTTTGGGAGAAGAACCGCCCGGAGTGACTGATGAGTGGGCGCGTTTTGCATCGCCTTTGACATCAGCGGCAGAGATCAGTCGTCTCGTATTCTGGTACGGAGTCGATTGCTGATCGACATTCACAATCGGTCCATATTGATTCAGTTTCAACAATTCCCAGGAACGACAGTAATGCTTGCCGGGCCAGCCACCATCGAGAACGTGACTGAACCCAAAAAACCGGTTGGCGGGAGTCGCTGAGGAATTAGCCTGCCAGTCCTGATCCTGATCGCGTGGTCCACAATGCATGACGACACGATCGACCTTCTGATGCAGGGCAAATCGAGCGGCTGTGGTCGAGCCGTGTGAACTTCCGGAAATGATCACTTTATCCCAGCGAAGCCCTTTGCCATCGCTGGTCAAAAATTGCTTCCAGTTTCCCTGTGGATTTTCTTTCGCCAGCCACTTCACGAATTGATAGGCTCTCTCACTCATGCCGTCTGGTTTTGACAGGTTCAGCTCGTCGCTGAAATCTTCGCCTGTTGCCGCTTCGAGTCGAACGTTTCCTCTGGACTGACCATCTTTTGGTTCAGGCTGGCACAGCGTCCCAAACCATTTGTTCGCATAACTGACCTGAATGGCATGAAGTCCGTAACTGTTGAGACGTTCAAAAAGCTGTTCGTTGTACCCCATCAGCCAGATTACCAGTTTCCCTTTGGCATCAACCCGGGTGTCGACGGAAGCATTTTCCAGATCCTGAGGTTTCTCTTTGGTTCCGAATACAAAGTTGATCTCCGGATACTCTTTCGTCCGAGAATCTAACTGACTGGCTCTTGCTTGCAGCCGGTATCGCTGAGGTTGCTTGTCCTTTTGTAACGATGAATTATTTTTATCAGCTGCACTTAAGTTCTGAGTAAACGTAGCGACTGAGAGTAACAATAAACACAACAGACCCTTTTTCAGGACGGACATTCCATTGACTCCATTATCAGTAAGAAATTTAGTTTCATGTTAAAGTGATTTTAACGATTTCCAGTTGTACATGTCATGCCAGCTGACACAAATTGATCGTCGTTGTTCAGCCGGTACTCTTCAATCCTGAAGTTTGATCAGATCGGAATTGAGATGCTGCAAACTTTGTTCAAAGTCCTCACCGACAAACGCTGCCACGCGAACAGCTTTGCCCTGATAGTCTTCTGGTATTTTGAAGTTGACCAATTTTGTTCCAGTGCCGGTGATTTCCAGGACCTGACGTTCGATTCTTAGATTGTTTTCGCTTTTGAGTGTCACATGCAATTTTTGCTTTCCGAGAGATTCTGAGAGCTGATACTGAATATTCACACTCAAAGGCTCATTCAGAGAACTTTGTTGCCTGGTTTGAATGGAGATCAGTTCCTGCTTTTTGGACTGAGGTTTCGCTTCTCTTTCGCCTCTCTGTCGCTTGCCATTTCGTCGCTCCAGAGCTTCCTGTTCGACTTTTTGAACATACTCTTCACGGAATTGATCATCCTCTCGCTTAACAAAGACTTCGAGTAAAGGATCATTCGTCTGTTTTAACCAGTTCTGCAATTGCGCTTCAAGTTCGTGAAGTGTGTCCTGAAATTCGGGAATATCAATCAGATTGTGGAGACATTCAGGATCATTAACTACATCATATAACTCTTCAGGCACTCGATGCTGATACAGATCGTGACGCTCTTTCAGAAACGAATTCTCGGCAGCCAGTACCTTCATCCTGCGATAAGTCATCGTTCCAGTCGTCGCTGTTGCCATCACACGATCTCCATTCGACCACGGATTAAACAGGTACAAATATTGACGGCTCTCAACACCCCGCATCGGATCTCGTGAAGCACCTGCGTTCTCGTTATATTCCTTAAACACATAGTCGCGATTCTCTTGCGTATCTCCCATTAATAACGGCTCAAAAGATCGGCCATCCAAATCTTCCGGATGTTTAAACCTGACGACATCGAGAAGCGTCGGCAGGAAATCGACGGCTGAAACCATGTGTTCGCGATCATGCGAGTTAGCTTCTATTTTTCCAGGCCAGACGAAAATCAATGGAGTACGCGTGCTGTGGTGATAAAGCTGAGTCTTTGCAAACGGAAGAGGCATACCATGATCA
>DOCI01000059.1:378-3891 GCA_003503535.1 Planctomycetaceae bacterium | reverse complement strand
AGAGGCATACCATGATCTGAGAGAAACATGATCAATGTTTTCTCCTCTGCCCCCGATTCTTCCAGAGCCTTAAGAACTTCACCGACACAATCGTCAGCGCGTCTGACAGACGAATAATACTGGACCAGTTCTTGCCGAACGATGGGATCATCAAATAGAAATTTCGGGATAGGAACTTCATCAACAGAGAAGATTCTGGACGGAACAAACGGATCTTTGAATTCCCGCCCTCCTTTTCCAACTCCATAAAACGGTTTGTGGGGATCGGAAATGTTGATGACAAGACAGAACGGTTTTTTCTGCTCTTGAGCATGTTTGATTCCATCCCGTGTCGACGCGCCATAAGAAACGGGATCCTTCAATGCATGAGCATTACCATTGGCATCAGTATCGAGAACTTCATCCCAGTCGTAAGGTGAGTAAGGCGTTGAATGAGAAACCTTGCCACGAATTCCTGTGAAGTAGCCCGCCTCCTTCATCAAATCGCACAGCACCGGGTACTCAGGTTGTTTCACCTGATAGAACCCCTCGACACCATTGTTATGCGAGTATCGTCCCGACCACATCACATTGCGGGATGGCATGCAATTCCCGACCTGCACGTGAGCATGTTCAAAACGCAACCCCTTGCTGGCCAATTGATCGATGTGCGGAGTCGTGTCAATCGGACAACCAAATACACCAATGGAATCCGCACTCATGTCATCGACTGTGATGATCAGAATATTCGGCTGCTCACTCGCATGGACAATTTGAACAAACAGAAGCAACAGGAGTAACAAAGGGTATTTTAGCATGCAGTCAAATCCGCTCAAAACTGTTTCGTTACAGTGACAGGAACTGATATGATCATACATCTATTGCCGTTGGCTGCAAACAATCATTCAATCACAGAAAGTTTCTGATCATGAAATTTGCATTGACTCTCATGCTGATTTTGATCCTTGCGTTGTCCAATACCACCGCTGGTTCCGATTTGGAAATTATTCGTTCGATTGGAGCATCATGGAGACAACAGGGAGGAATTCTTGTCGAACTCAAGACGGATTGCACAAACTTTGAGGATGAACACTATCAGAAACTTGGACAACTCACTTCACTGAAATCATTGTCGATCAGCGGCAAAAATTTGTCTGATCATCAACTGGAGATGTTATCTGGCTTGACCGAATTGGAATCGATCCTGATTAACGGGTCTGAATTAACCGATGAAGGCTATCACCATTTCAAAGCGTTTCAAAAACTGCGAACCTTATCGCTGTTCCATCCTTCGAGAAATTGTGAAGGTTTCACTGGGGCCGGTCTGGCTTACCTGAAAGATCTGCCCAAACTGGAACGACTGACTTTTGCCGGAGCTACCGCTGGCGATGAGGCTTTCGAAGCCGTCGGCCAGATTTCCCAGTTGAAGGAGTTTCGACAGTGGCACAACTGGGAATCTCCCAAAGCCATTAAACATTTAGTTGGCTTGAAACATCTCGAATCTCTTCAAATCGGACAACGCCTGCCACATCGAGATTCATCGTCAACCCCCAGTTTCGATAATGAAACACTCAAAACTCTTGCTCAAATCAAATCACTCAAACGGCTCAGCTTTCAGGAAGCCCGCTTGAATGCATCGGGATTGATGCAACTTCAGCCATTGCCAAATCTGGAACAAATAAAACTCAGTCTGATCGATATCACGAAAAGTGATGTTGAAACAATTAAAGCTGCAATGCCCACTGTCGAAGTCGACTGGACGCCAATAACGGAAGCCGAAGAGGAAGCAACTTTGAAGAAGAAACTTAAAATCTAAATCACTGTGTGCAATCAATAAGACACTCATGATTTCTCTTTGACTGAACACGTAGTTGGGGGGCGTCCCAGAACGCAGTGATGGGCGAGGAGGTTGGAAACGACCTGCGCTTTGCTTTCCTCAGGGGCGTACCCCCTGTGTCTCTCGTTCTCTTTTTCAATCGTTTGCAAACTGTTCAATATCGCGTTCTGTCGCATGACAGAGTCATTTACTCAGGAAGTTCCTGACCTCGCGTTTCTGGTAAAAAGCAGATGATTAAAATTCCCAGTAGAAATAACATTGAAAGTCCCGTCACCGCCCAGTGCAGCCCGACATTTTCCATCGCTTTCAGCTGACCAGAAAACAGCAATACTGGTACCGCCATCAGTCGGCCACCATTGAAGCAAAAACTTGTGCCGGTCGCTCGCAAATGAGTCGGAAACAGTTCTGGAAAATAAACGGCATATCCGGAATGAATGCCAAGCGTCAGAAACCCAAAGACCGGCAGCAGGATTAACAACTGTGTATAACTTTGCGGCACGAAGCAGACGATGGGAACAATGATCAAAGCCAGTGCCTGGAAGATAATAAATGTTGGTTTGCGTCCGAATTTTGCACACAAGGGACCAAACGCCAATAAACCTAATCCGCCTCCAGTGGCCTGCACAATCCCGTACGCAAATTTCGCGGTCGAACTTGCTTGCTCTTTAGAGACTCCATCAGCCAGCAGGCGTCCTAATGCCAGATCCTGCCCTGCCACCGTCACCGACCAGAATGTTCCCAGCCCGACAGCTGCCAGAAGCATGCCTAAAATTGCCCGAGTCGCCCAGCGGGGATTCAGCAACAAGTCCCGGTAACTTCCCCATTGTCTTTTGGTCTCTGTCGTTCTGCCGGTTTTCCATGTATCCGTTTCTTTGACACTGGCTCGTACCCACAAAATCAGCAAAGCGGGAATGATTCCAATCAAATAGGCGTATCGCCAGTGTGTCCCGACAATAATCCCGGCAATTGCTGCCAGCCAGGTTCCAAGAATGCTGGACGCATGAAAAATGGATGAGGCCTGCGCCCGCGCTTTCGTGGGAAATACTTCCGCCACCAGACTGGCCGCCACCGCCCATTCTCCACCGACTCCCATCGCAACCAGAAATCGGAGAGCCGCAACCTGCCAGAGGCTATCGACGAAATAGGTCAGTCCGGAAAATATGGAATAGAACAGAATGGTGACGATCATCATCGAACGTCGGCCGTAACGATCGGCCAGCGATCCAAACAGTAATCCACCGAACGTTCCCCCCGCCAGAAAGATGCCGAGGAAGTAATCGCCATAGCGTTTCACCGCATTCACATCGCCATCGAGAATTTCCATCAGCATATCCTGACGGGTGATGTTGAAGATTTGACCTTCATAAACATCAAACACCCAGCCAGCAGAGGCGATGATTAACACAAGCCATTGATAACGGGGAATTCCCTCGTACCATTTTTCATTTGTCGCAGCCGGGGGATCGATTTGTGTCATAGATGGCTCGCTCTGGTGAGTGTTTGATAATGTCAATTAGTCTTGGAACGGTGCCCCGAATGGGTAGATCAGATAACTTCGCAATCTAAATGACTGTGCCCGATTAATAAACAGTTGGAAAAAGAATGAAGTCGAAAAGATTGGATCATGGGTGGCACGCCCTGAGCAACGCGAAGGGCGTGGTCATCCGCATTTCCCACGCCCATCACATCGTTCTGGG
>DOCI01000059.1:0-156 GCA_003503535.1 Planctomycetaceae bacterium | reverse complement strand
CGTTCTGGGACGTGCCACCCTGTTTGTTCAAAAGCTGAGAGAATACTAGCCAACCATTATATTAAGTTCACTATTATTTTGGTGCCTTAAACGCATGTGTCTGCATATTTCCCAGTGAAGCCACAATTTTCCTTGGCCCTTCAAATGTCCGGCGAG
>DOCI01000121.1:50551-51475 GCA_003503535.1 Planctomycetaceae bacterium | reverse complement strand
GGCTGGTGTCAAATACACCGTCGGTCGTGAAGGAAACGATGTCTATGGCGAGTCACTCAATGGTGTGCAGAAAGCCCGCACCATCTCCCATCAGTTTGAATCGAAGGTGAGTCCATATCGTATCCCAGGAGATGCCAGCAGTGGACTATTACCAGGTGTGCATGGAGAAGACCCCGGCGAAGATGGTACCGGCGACCATCGCGTTCAAGCCTACTGCTTCCGGATGTGCCTCTCGAATCATCCCGACAATCTGGTTCCCTTTCCAAAACCGGAAAACTACAATCCGGAACGCTACGAACTGCTTGCCCGCTATCTGAATACAGGCTGGAAAGGTGTGTTTAAAAAATTTGATGTTATTCCGAATCGAAAAACGGACACCAACAACCACGGCGCATTTTCGACCGATAATATCGGCATGAATTACGATTATCCTGATGGCGATTACCAGACGCGGGACAAAATTATCGCCGAACATCGTGATTATCAGCAGGGTCTGATGTGGTTTCTGGCCAACGATCCCCGAGTCCCGGCTGATATTCAAACACAAACGCGGAAATGGGGACTTGCAGCCGATGAATTCCTCGATAATGAGAATTGGCCTCACCAGATTTATGTCCGGGAAGCTCGACGAATGGTCTCTGACTTTGTCATGACTGAACTTCATCTCCGTCGTAAAAATCCAACTCCAGACCCAATCGGCATGGGTTCCTACAATATGGATTCGCATAATGTCCAACGCTATGTCACTCCTGAAGGATTCGCTCGAAACGAAGGCGATATCCAGGTCAACCCCGGTGGACCATATCCGGTCAGTTATCGTGCAATTGTGCCGATGAAGTCGGAATGCTCAAACCTGCTCGTGCCTGTCTGCCTTTCCTCTTCCCACATAGCCTACGGTTCGATTCGTATGGAACCGGTCTTCAT
>DOCI01000121.1:33925-50424 GCA_003503535.1 Planctomycetaceae bacterium | reverse complement strand
ATTCGTATGGAACCGGTCTTCATGATTCTGGCTCACTCGGCTGCCACTGCCGCCTGTCATTCGATTGACGATAACTGTGCGGTCCAGGATATCGACTACAAAAAACTCGAAGAAAAGCTCCTCGAAGATGGTCAGGTTCTTGAATACTCAGGCCCGTATCGCGAACCTCGCGTCGGAATTGATCCGAAGTCATTACCCGGAATCGTTATCGATAATTCGCACGCCAAACTCGAAGGAAGCTGGACACACAGCAGTTCAGCACCCGTTTATGTCGGAACAGATTATCTTCATGATGAGAACAGCGATCAGGGAGAAAAGTCTGCTACGTTTGAATTCCTGGTCACTTCCTCAGGAGAGTACGATGTTCGTCTGGCCTATCCTCCCAATTCCAACCGGGCGACCAACGTGACTGTTGAGGTTATCAGTGAAGCGGGACTGGCAACAACAAACATTAACCAGCGACTTGCTCCCTCAATTTCAAAAACATTTGTCTCCTTAGGAGCCTACGAATTTTCACCTGGCTCACCGGGACGTGTTATCATTCGCAACGCCAATGCCAATGGCTACGTCATCGCCGATGCTGTCTGGGTCGTTCCTGTTGAAAAGCAACCTTAATCTTCCATGATTTCCTGAAATTTGAGTTTATTCAAACTTAGCATTTTCAAGTCCTAACATTCATCAAGTTAAATTACAGTAGATGGTTTCAATTCAATTTTTCAGAATTCCACACCAAGGTTGTGAATATGGCTCAGAACAAGCCAACTAAGAATTCCCTGCAGGAAACTGTTGCCGAAGGTCAGCAAAGCCAAACCGCACCAACGCGTTCTTCGAAACCCGCAAAACAGAAAGTTCAAACACTTGGCGACTTTCGTCTTGTGAAAAAAGTTGGACAGGGGGGCATGGGTTCGGTCTACCTGGCTCATCAGATCAGTCTGGACCGACGCTGTGCTCTCAAAGTGATGTCGAGCGAATTATCGAAGCGGAAAGACTTCGTCGACCGCTTTATTCGCGAAGCTCGCGTCGGAGCAAAAATAGAACATCCTAACATCGTCCGCTGTTATGCCGTGGGCGATTATAAAGGCATGTACTATGCCGCGCTGGAATTTATCGATGGTTCCAGCATGCAGGACTGGATCAACACGCTCGAAAAACTGAGCGTGGGTGATGCCGTGCACGTCATCATTGTTTGTGCTCAGGCTCTCGGTTTCGCTCATAAAATGAATGTCATTCATCGTGACATCAAACCGGACAATATCCTGGTCACGAAAAATGGAGCCGTCAAAGTTGCAGACCTCGGGCTGGCTAAAGCGATTGACGAAGACCATTCGATGACACAATCCGGAACCGGTCTCGGCACTCCCTTATATATGCCTCCCGAACAGGCTCGTAACGCGAAATATGTCGACCAGCGCAGCGACATCTACGCCCTTGGAGCAACTTTATATCGCTTCCTGACAGGTGTCCCACCCTACAAAGCCGATTCCACGATGGAATTAATTCTCGCCAAAGAAAATTCGAAATACACACCCGCGGCCAGGCTCAATAAAGACATTCCAGAACGGCTCGATCTGATCATCGATAAAATGATGGCCAAAGACCCCAAGCATCGGTATCAGAACTGTGATGAACTTCTAACCGACTTAATGCCTCTCGGCCTCGAAAACCCTTCCCTTAGTTTTATTGACTCAGACGAAAAAGTCATTCTCGGAATGAACTCCCCTTCAGGACTACAAAGTTCACCTTCAATGGCCAATGCGAAAAACATTGAACGCGAAATCCACATTCCAAAAACTTCGAGGGAAGAAGCCCGTGAACAACGTCTGGCGGCTGCAAAACTCGATGGAAATACCTGGCGAGTCTGCTTCAAAGATCGTACCGGTAAAGAGCAAATCAAAAAAATGACCACCGACCAGATCCACCGTGGTCTGGCGACCGATCTTCTCGATGAGAAGGCCCGAATCACTAAGAACCCCAAAGTCCCCATGGTTGCCGTCGGCTCCGTGCAGGAATTCAAAAATCAGGTTGGCGAAATCCTGATGAAAAAACAGGATGGTAAAAAGAAGGAGGACATGAAGTCCATTTATGCAAAACTGGACCGACAACACAGTCGCCGCAAATGGTGGCGGATTATAGAGAATCTGCGTGACGGAACCTTGGGTTGGATCAGTCTGGTCGCTTGGCTGTGCGTTGTTGGAGCAGCATGCTACGGCCTCTATCTGGGCGTACCAATGGTCTACGACATGATCGCCAAAAACTTCGGCTTGTAGTTCTCAGCAAATACCGACGCGACACAAAAGAAACTACGCGATTGATAACCACATGGATGTGATCATACTGGCTGGTGGCCACTCAGCCGAACGGGAAATCAGTATAAAATCCGGGATCGGAGTGCGCAATGCTCTCTTAGCTCGTGGTCATACCGTTTCAATGATCGATCCAGTAAACGTTGAGATTCAGAATTTACCTGTTCGGCCCGACCAAATTGTCTTCATCGCCCTGCATGGCACCTTCGGTGAAGATGGACAGATCCAGCAGATTCTCGAAAAACGCAACCTCTGTTTTACAGGGAGTTCAGCTTCTGCTTCTGCTATCGCCTTCGACAAATCTCAGGCCAAGCAAATATTTCTGAACCACGCAATCGCCACGCCTCGTCATTCGATCATCAGTCGAAAAGATTCGCTGATTCAAAGAGAAAAACTGTGTTCATCGATTTCCTGTCCCGTCTTCGTCAAACCGAATGCCCAGGGATCCAGTATTGGCGTTTCCCGTGTCGATATCTCCGAACAACGCCCTCAGGCGATTGATCACGCTTTAGATTACGGAGAAACAGTCATCGTCGAAGAGTACATTTCTGGTCAGGAATGGACCGTTGCAATCTTCGATGAAATCACCTTCCCACCCATTCAAATTCAAACCCCACGCACGTTTTACGATTTCTCAGCGAAATACCAGGAAACGAGTACGCAATATTTCATCGATCAGAACCAGGATGAAAAACTCATCAAACGTCTAATCGCCGCTGCCCAAAAAGCTGCGCAGGCCATCGAGACTTCAGGCTTAATTCGAGTCGATTTCATTGTCGATAATACAGGTCAACCCTGGTGCCTGGAACTTAATACCATCCCCGGTATGACCTCAACAAGCCTGGCCCCCAAAGCCGCCAGTCAACATGGGTGGACCTATGAAACACTCTGTGAAAACATCTGCAAATCGGCTCTCAAATCCAAAGGACTCAAATCCTGAAATGATCAATCATAAGCATTATTTCCCCCGAGAGCGATACGCCAGATAACTGCCCAAGGTCTTAGCGAACGATTCGTCCGTTTTCACTTTCAACAAATCGACTCCCGATTTCGTGCACATTTGGGAAACTCGATTCATAAACTTCTGATATTGTTCGAGGTAATGACGACGCAGGCGATGGGGATCGACCAGCAGGCGTTCGTTTGTCTTTTCCAGATTATGAAACTGTGTAGGCCTGCTGAATGGAAACTCCTCTTCTTCCGGTGCGACAATCTGTACGACAACCACATCGTGTCGATAGTGTTTAAAGCGTTTGATGGCCGTCTGTAAAGGCTCGATTTCATCGAATAGATCACTGAGCAAAACGATCAGACTCCGCCGCTTGAGCCGGGGAATGACATCCTCAAAGACTTTCCCAAGACTTGTCTCTCGCCCCGTTTTTGCCTGCTCCAGAGTTTTGATCAATCGAGGAAACTGAGTCGCATTCATGGAAGGCTCGATCAGTTCCCGTAATTTATGATCGAACAGACATAATCCGACTGCATCCCGTTGTTTCAATAGCAGATACGCCAGTACGGCTGTCATCTGTCGAGCATAATTGAACTTCGTATCGGTCGATTGTCCATAGCCCATACTGCCGGAAGCATCGAGCATCAGGTAGCAACGCAGATTCGTTTCATCTTCATACTCTTTGACGAAATACCGTCCCGTTTTCCCGTAAGCCCGCCAGTCGATATGTCGAATTTCATCGCCGGGATAGTATTGCCGATGCTCGACAAACTCGACACTGCTCCCTTTGAAGGGGCTTTTATGCTGCCCCATCATGTACCCTTCGACAACCAGCCGGGCAATCACATCGAGCCGCCCGAACTGCATCAACGTGCTCGGATCACCAAAAGCAGAGAGTTCGGGATTGGTTGTCGACATGGCGTCCAATATCTCAAGACAGCGACATAGAAAGAGTAAACCTGTAGGTCAGGCACCGACTGACGAATTCGACATTCGTCTGCAACAAGGCAATGTGAGTACTCACGGATCTAAAAAAGCATACCACGCCCTACTCCAAAAGAAAAACCGCCGGGAAGTAAAACTCCCCAGCGGTCTACAATCTCAGGCGAAACGCGTGATCATGAAACTCTTAAATTGTTACTCAAATGAGCCTTGAATAACTGCCTGACCGTAACGAGTACCATTAGGCGTTAACAGTCTGGCATAGACCCATTGATCGATATTAGAATTTAGCAGTGTGCCGTGACCGTCGCAGAAGATCACATTCACATTACCAGAAGTATGCTGTGAAGAAGGTCTCCAGCAACGTCCTTCACCAGAACATGGACTGCTTATAGCTGCACTTCCTGCATCGAAACTTCCAGTAATCGCTGTCATATCCTGTGGCATTGAAAGACTGTTATTATTATTGGTTGCTCCAGAAACCCCAAATCCTGCAGTACCTCCAGCAGCAGCAGTGACATCACCTGGAAATGTCGTATTATCAGCAACATTAACCCGGATTGCAAAAGCTAGATCACCAGTTCTGCGAGACCACCATGGTCCTGCGTCAATATTTTCAGAAATCATCAACGTCTGTCCCTGACCATCATTGTTTGAAACATAGTCCAATGTTACTGTTGAGTTTGATTTCCAGAAAACACCAGTCGCGTATCCAATATTTGTAGTGGGTCCTGCTGATCCATCATTCCAATCCAGTTTTTCAGGACCATGAATGTTTCCATCAGTCGGTGCTGTCAATACTCCACCACCATCGCCAGGATCACCCCAGTCACCAGGATGTGCGTAACCTGCATTGACGATGTAACTCAAACCACCTGATTGCTGGAATGCCGTTTGATCATCGGGACACGCATAACCTGGAATCTGTGTTTGAACCAGATAATCATGAGAACTTGCAGCTGGACTTGCAGCTAATCCGGCGTAATCGTCATTGACATCAATCACAGAGGTCAATTCTCGTTGCAGAGAAGCCTGATCGAACAGTGGCAACAGGGAAACAGGCCAACCATAATATCCGGTTCCACTTGTTGTACCATCGTCGTAGGGATAAGAATCGTATCCAATCATGGGTGGCAACTTTCCACCGCTCTGGGAGGCAAAGTTCTGCATGGCCAACCCAATGTTTCGGATATTATTGAGGCAGGTAATTCTGCGGGCTGATTCACGTGCACTCTGAATACCAGGCAGAATCAATGCGGCGAGGGTCGCGATGATGGAAATCACGACCAGAAGTTCAATCAGGGTGAATCCGCGTCGGCGTGATTGCGCGACACGTACCGTGTGGCGAATGTTCATTACAGTGCTCCTTAAAACTCGTAAAATGTAGTAGTTCTGCCTCGGAAAGTGGCTAAGGCCCGGAACACCGCTTTCCCAAATGCAAATTGCCCGCAAAGACAGTAAAAATTAAGTTGAGTGAAACTACCCGGCTCCTCCGAGAATCGGCTGAACCTCTACGGCAGTTGATTGAGAGTCTCCATCTGCTCATCAGAAAAACGATGCAGATTATAAGTTATCGTATCCTTTCCTTATTATGCGTGATCCCGCCCCCAAAAATCCAGTGCAAAACCGCTCTTCATCGAAAATTCTTGCAACGCAAACGCTGAAACGCGAAGACGTTACTAAAAGTTTTCCCAAAACATCGAAAAACGATCTCCAAAAACTCCACTTTCCGCTTTAATTCAAAACCTTCCGCAGCAATACGAATTTCCGCCAGTCAAACGACTGCGACCGAGGATCCCAGGCTTCTTCGAGTTTTGAACGGTCGATCACAAAGAATGCTCTTTGATCTGCATTTTCGCCACCACCGGTCAATTTCCCGCCCACCTGGACATTCCCAAACTCATCCTCAGCTGCTTCATGAAACTGCACGTGAATCCAACAATAGTAAACATTACTGCGAACCGTCGCGTTATTGGCAATCTTGTTCAACAGACGATTCCGCGTATGGAAATCGACAGCGTTTTCATTGGCAATTGACGGAAAACTTGCATCGTTATTCGTACGGGCTTCAAACAATCGACGACGACCGATCGCTTCCCGGGTAATATCGTCAGCCGCTGAACTTGTGGTCCATAATCCACTCACTCCCTGCTGATTATTATTCTCTGCCATCGGAGAAACATTCGTAAATGGCGTCGTATCATCAGTGAGAGGCAATGACCGCAATAAAGTATGCTCGACTGGCGAAACCTTGTCATAATTCGGACCAAGATTACTTTCCGGCAAATATCCCATTGGTCGGAACGGGCGTGAACCCGGAATCCCCGGCAACGGAGCATCCGTGTAAGGATCGATTCGATCTCGGCTGTAAATGTATTGTGAATACCAGTTACGAGCCGCTTCGTTGGGATCCTGTGTGACAGCGTACGGAAACAATTGCTTGGCATCATCGTTGAAGGCGATGATTTGAGCCGGAGTCGGGAACGTATCCAGGTGATAGTCATCATCGACCAGACCCGCAAACACCGACGGATGTCGAATCGTATTCAGATTGATTTTCCCCGGAGACCGCGGCATCGGCAGATTGTCGCGAATCGCCTTTTGAGACCCATCCGGCACCTCAAGAAATTCGAGCAGCCGATACCAGCGATTGTCGTCCGAGGTATCTGCTGGCGTCCCCGGATCAGTCACCGCAAATTTCGTAAAGGCCGTGTGCAATCCACTCATTCCATTCGCACCGTCGGTGATCGATTCCGTCAACTGTCCCGGCCCCACAATCGGCACACTCAGTAACTCGTAGACCGAAGTGAAATCGCGATCAAAATGTGGCTGCCATAATGTGAATGTATCGACGCTGTTCACAGTGGGACAATTGGAGTTTTCATCAACATACGGAACGTAAGGTGAACTTGGGTAAGCCGAAATATCCTGATTCTCGTAGGCCAGTGGCGTTTGAGGACCAATCGAATGCCGACGTGGCCCGGAACCCTGACTATTCTCCCGGTTCCCTGGTATCGAAGCCGTCCCGTCTACGCGAGGGAGTCGATGCAGTGGCTGAGGTCGTTCGATGCTTTTCTGGTTGTCAAAGCCAGCCAAGTCGATATCCAGACTTGCATCGAGTGGATCGACGTTAGATGCATTACGATTGACAAACATGTAATCGACAGGCACCCAGGGATTCGAAGCGACACTGTCATAGACACCATCACCTTGAGTGTGGCAGCGACGTTCGAGCACAATTTCAAATTTCTGTCGGATCTCTCCCACCAGGAAATTTGCGGTCCCCCCTTTATTCGTCCGGTAGGAAGCATGGTCGTCGTGATTGATATCGAGATGACAGACCGGCTTGGTGTCGCCATCGTTCTCTTGCTCACGACTTGGGCAAAGTACTTCATTTTTCTGAATGGTTCCATCATTATTCTCGTCGAGCATGACGGCAGCTGGTAATGTCGTGTCTGCTTCGTCATGAGCCCCCACCCAGAAGTTGGTCCCTGCCGGAATTCCCGGCATCGCACCGACCGTCTTGAACGCGACCCACTCATCATCGGATTCCGAGGTATTTACAAAATCGTCATCGCCGACAATTCTTCGAATTCGCCAGGAGTCGGTTTTGTAATCCACCAGGAATGGTGAAGCGTTCCGTAATTCCATAATCAAAAACTGAATGGGAGTCCCGGCAGCATCGTTCCATGGCGTTTTCGCACTATCCGTCATTTCAGTGCGGTCGATATTAACAAAATACGTTTCGCTCAGGGACAACTGCTGCGCCTCAACGCCAAACACGTGAGCCGCTTCGGGATCTTCTGTCAAAACCCCATTCGCATTCTTCTCTCCAGTAATGTCCCAACCATCACTCAGGTCCGTATCGAACACAAACTCAGTGATCATATTATCCCGATCCAAAGCATCGACATAATTCACCGCAAACTGAGCCATCGCCTGAAGTTGGTCGTTGATCCCGTCTCCATCAGGATTTCCATCGAAGTCAGGATCTTCATTATCTGTCGTCCCGACTGTGACCGGATAAGGATCCTGTGTTACATCCAGGGTGTCATCTCCAGCACCTAACGTGTAGAGCAACACATAGATATCCCGTGCCAGTCGCTGGCGGTCATATTTCGCCCACCATTCCTGCACGAATTTATCCGTTGCCATTTTCTGGAACGTGACGGCTCCAGGTTCTGAACCCGGGTCATAAGATTTCACGACAGATGACGATGGATCATAAATCAAATCCAAAATGGCGTTCGTATCTGTTTCTGTCGACTCGTAAATTGGATGCGGTGTCAAATGACGATACCGAAATTCGCCATCGCGATCCTTATCCAGCAACCGATTGATAATCAACCGGCGTTGAGGCAGTGGGAAATTCGCGAAAACCTGATCGCGTTCCAGCTCAATTGAAATCCATTGTCGCAGTTCATCCCGATACGGATCGTTCGCTGAAAAGCGAGTCACGTTTCCAAATTCCGGAGGGAAGGCAAGCCGGGTATTGTCGTTGTTGACCGGACTGAATTCCCAGGCGCGATTGGAAAAGCCATCATAAGCACTGTTGCTGATATCCATAATCGCCCCCACCGCTGGTGAAAACGCAAACTCCCAGCGGTCCCAGCTGTCGGTAGTGAACTGACTTCGCAGCCACCAGCTGTCTTCAATATCGTTTGTTGCGGTGGAAAGGAAGTCCGTCCGCTCAAAGTTGAACTTCACCAGCTTTTCCAGACGGGAAGAGGCTGTGCTGGCTGCAATTCCCCAATCGGTATCGTTCATATGCAGGAACTGCATTTCTCCGACAGAAAACAACGCATCATCATCCGAATTGCGGAAGCTTGGCTCCACAATAATCTCATCCGGCTCATCGGCCAGGAACAGATTGTCTGCTGAGTTCGATGTCCTCGGCTGCAGCAAAGCCCGGCTGCCATCGCTCTTCTCCGCTTCGGAATAAGGGAGAACTCCCGTCTTTAATTTCAAATCATCGAGTTGATTGGCTTCCGTCGTTCCCGACAACGACCCTGCAACCAACTGTCGTTCCCAGCGTTTACTGTAAGACGACCACCGCGAAGGATTGTTCACTTCCGGCTTAGCCGAGGCACGAAACTTTCCATATTCAACCGGTGAGCCACCTGTGATATTTGTATAGATCGTGTTATTGAGAACAAACGAGTTATTTGCATCTCGAGTGTTGCTGGAAATCGAAAGATTCGTCCCGCTAACGTAATCGATGCCCACAGCAATTTCATCAATCGGATGCACCCCAGGCGGAATAGTCAACCCGAGTGGACCAAAGACGGGATCTCGATATGACGATCCCGAAAAGCGAACTTTGCCGCCCCCGGTTAAATAATCTTCATCATCATCCTGAGCAGTCGCCCCGGCTCCCGGTAAGCGAGGTGATCCCCAGGTTGTGCGTGGGACGGGCGGAGTTGGCGCCAGTGGACTCGCAGGATTCAGCGTGGTCGCTGCAGCAACGCCGAGTTCCAGACGGTCTTCATTCGCACTCCCGGCAAGACCATCGGCTTCACCCCAGCGTCCCCAGACGAGATCATCCGTGGTCCCTAAATCGCCATCGGCTACACCAATTAACAATCGAGTCAATTCCATGTTCGCCATATCAAGTTGTGTCACCTGAACGGTTCCGCCACCGGTTGCGGAAATCTCGAACATGTCAGCATAAAGTGGCATCGATGCTGGTGGCTCGGTCGTTGCACCACCTAAATCTGGAAGTGGACGATAAAATCCACGAGCCAGATTGATTTCGCTCGGCGAAAGTCCCAGGTTCGAATTGGAGATAAAGTGATCATCACCCAACGGATCATCGCCTGGATTGGAAGGCTCCGTACGCACATGCTGCAGTTTTGTCTCTTCGCCGTACAGATTGCCGCCGGTATTGAGATTCATCAACCCGTCAGCATCCAGAATTGTAATCGCAAAAATTGGAATCCGTTTGGTACCATCGGACAAAATTTCAACCGCATGGTCCAGATCGGTTAGAATCGCTTCGTCGCCATTGGCCAAAATTCCATCCGCATCGACATCATATGTGATTAAATTGTGCCCGGCACGACCATGGGTCCACATTCCGGCCTGATACTCGTTGGCCCCAAAATCAGGAAACGGAAACGGATTAGCAGGCCCTGCGGCTCCGGTGTAGGAGTGAAACGACCCGGAAGAAATAAACCGGGGTGCACTCTGTTGATTCAACGTCGAACCGGTGAACTGCTTCAACTGCACAAGATGCGATTTATGAGGTCGCAGCACACGGTTGGCATAAGTGGAATCGGTATAGATGTCGGTCATCGGAACGCCATCGACATCCTCATTTCGCGGCAAATACTGTGGCCGATGAAACGAAGGCACCCACACGCGACGCAAATTGACACTCGTACTTGGATCAACATCGACGAACGCAAAATATCCCAGGAACATACTGTTGATATCGGGATAGGTATATCCGGCATCCGGCTCGAAGTCCGGCACATAATTCGGATGATTCGATTGACCGAGTGGACTGGCTGGATAATTATTGCCCCCCACCGGATTGGCAGCCGGACTGAAGTTGACGACCTTGCCGTCAATCACCCCATCGCTGTTATAGTCGAATCCAAAATTATTGTTGGAGTTTGTGGTATCATTCGGCAGATCAGTATTCGGATCCTTCTGATAGGTAACCGTAATCCCCCGTCCCGAAAACAGATGCAGATCGTCCGGCTTCAAATCGGGACCAAACGAGCCGACCATGTTCGGCAGCATCGACCATTTCCCACCACTCAGAGCAGAGTTCTTATATTCGTCGGAAGGCCCGATGATGATCTGCTGCAGGGCGAAATCGAAATAATCTCCTTCGCTGATTTCCCGATTGGGCGTGGCCGCGAACCAGCCGGCACTGTTCCGTTCGCTCGAAATGAACGAGAAGAAAAAGAAGCCGAGGAAGGCAAGCATCCCCGTCATGGCGAGCACGATAATAATCGCCGCCCCACCACGACGTTGAGTCCGCTGTGGTGGAGTAAACTGAATGCAGTCCACTCCCGCGACCGCAGAAGAATTTCTTCCAGGCAGAAGCTTTGGGATTCGCTGTTTAATAGTCGTTTTCATTTTCAACTCCAGAGACAAGCCCGCCTCCGTTGTAGTGGACTCAGCCAGTCGACACCGACTCGCTCAAGTTATTTTCAGTTTGATTGATCGTTAAATGTCATCTTCATTCAGAGAATGCACCATCGTCACCTGCCGCAATTGACGCGAGAGAGGATCGATGAATCGAATAATGACGCGTAAGGCTCTGATTGGTTTGCGGTTATCGACAATTTGCCATTGAATCTCACCATTAGCCTCCGCAATGGGGCCGACTAACACATCTGTTGGCCAATTCGCCAGTTCTGTAGCATCTGATTGTCCAGGATTTCCTGCACCATCATCTGAAAAAACACAACGGTAGTAGACAGCTCGATTTACACGAGAATAATTATTGGCGGGATTCGTTCGATAAGCATTTGAAGGGACGACAATATCACCAACATTATAAGTAGTATTTAGCATCCAATCATCAATAGTAGTAGTAATTAGCTTAGGTACGAACGGAGCTTGCCCAGTTCCTACAGGCTGTAAACCGAGAGTCGTATTGATATCAGCAACCGAATGCCAGGTATCCAGAACATTGTTTCCATTTGTGGCAACCGGGTTTCCATCATCAATCCCGTCTATGGAACCATCGCCTGTGCTCCCACCATTCAAACGCGCGGCGGGAGCGAAATCGACACTGTTTGCATCGCCAATGTTGACGAATCCACCAACACCACCGAAGGCATTCGCGTCCCAGACCTGCACATCAAAGCTGTGAACATTCGACATCAGGATATCAGCCCCGCGACGAGAACCATTTGCAAATGCAGGCACGCGACCAGTGGCACGAAACGTGGCAATATCAAAATCATCTTTGGCGAACACATTTCCCGTAAGAGTCTGTGGGTATTTAAAACTCAGATTGGAGGTTTCTTCATGCGTATATCGTCCATGAAAAGCGGTGCCCAATGTCCCGGCAATATACTCTCGTGGCCTTCCCCGCATATTCGGGTTTGTATTCGTATCGTTATTGAAACCAAACCGGAAATGGGGAACTCCCAACGGCCAGTTGTCCGTGGCTGAGTTACTCAGACTTCCATGAAACACAGCCAATGGTGTTCCGTATGTGGGCGGTGCGACATTGGTCACGATTGTTGAAATGATGGCATCATAAGGGGAGGTGGCATAATGAGCCGAGTAGTCGAAACTCGTATAGAAATTTCCAGCAGCCGGAAAACTCCGCATCATATCGAACGGAATATCTTTGAACGTTCCGCCATCGTCAAATTGAGACGATGGTAAATACCCAGGCTGTGCCAGAGCCGTTTGATTCCCCTGGTCGAACTGAGCCATATTAATCGGCACGCCTACTTTGTTATTTCTCAGCAGACAGACACGTCGATAGAGTGTGCCGTTTCGCAGAAAGTAGGCCACTTCGGCCTGCTCGGACGAACCGACATTGTCTCCCGGGGTCCCGTCATCCCAGTCGGGTTGATCGCGACGTCCCGTATTGTTATCAAGAGATGCTCCCCGACCATAATACGGCAAAACATTTTGACCGGCATAACGCTGCGCACCGGGATACTTTCCGGTCACCGAGGCATCAACTGTAAACTGCAGCACATCGTCGGTATCGAGATTCGGATCGTTCTCGGAATAATAGATATAACCTTGCTGTTCGGTCGCACTCGCTTCCCCGTTGTACCGCAATCCCGGCACAAGCGGCACGACACCCCCCTGCCCTGGAACAGAGCGATAGGACATCCGTTTGAGGTCGGCATCGAGAACAGTAAACGCAGTTCGCGCCCGCTGATCGTTATTCGCCAATCCCTTCTGACGCGTCATCGCAGTGACAGCCAGTGAGAAGATCTGCGAAAAGATCAGCATGATCACCAGCAGCAACCCAACCGCCACCAGCATTTCGGTCAACGTAAAACCGGAACGGCGAGTGACATCAACGTTGCCACCGTGATCTCTGCGACCATGATCAGCCACAGGTATGAACAGGTTGTCTTGATTGGAATTCAACATGATTACAATTCGTTTTTGAGTTAAGCCCATCAAGGATTTTTGAGTGATTGAGTCTGATTTCGACTGTCTGGTTTCAGATTTTGAATTTACCACAGAGACACAGAAGACACGGAGAGCTGAGAAACAAAATTAACTCTAAAACGATTTCTTCTCCGATACAAATCTCTTCTTCTCTGTGATCTCTGTGTCTCTGTGGTAAAATTATTTCGTTACGATTCGATATCAATTTTTATTAGAAGCCCGGGTAGTCGAAGACTTCGACGACGTTTTCCGGGACCATCAGAAAGTTACCGTTCGCCTGTGGCGGCTGATCGAGCAGAATAACCGCTTCGACATTGTTGACTGTATTTCGTGGATTCTGCGAAGCCCGCTGTTCAATAAGAATGGTCCGGATCTGATACCAGTAGCCATTCGTCACATCAAACACAAAGCCCCCCTCTTTCAACTTCGGCTTCGAGTCTTCATTCGTGCTGTCCCAGCGAATCGTCACCTGCTGAGGTTGAGCAGTCGACTGACCGACAAGCAAGCCTTTCCGCAGATTCCCCGCCTCATAAACCTGCTCGGCCAGCGGTGAAAAATCACGTCGAAAAAAGACCACCAGATTCGCTCCAATATTCCGAACGCGGTCATCTGTTCCCGGCCAGCCGATTTCGTTTCTGTCGTCCTCGTTAGTCGTGTTGTCGTTATCACCATCGAAGTTATCATCATCGACCAGGTCTTCTCCGGGTGTTCCAGCTGGCCCGAGCGACATCAATTGCCGACGGACAGTAATCATGCAACTGTATCGTGGCTCGAATGTTTCAATGATGACTTCTGAAATCACATTAAACATTCCATTATTTGGAATAGCAGTGGCCAGTGTGATCGTCTGACCTGAAGTCGAAGCAATCAGACTGGAATGTGACTGCTTCCCATTGACGTCAAACACAACCGCTCTCACTGTCACATTTGAACTCAGTGAACTTTGAATGACCGAAATGTCTTCCGCAGTGATATCGGCCAAAGTTAAGACTGTCGCACTTGTCTTAGTGACTTCAATGGAGGAGTAAGCCTGCGACCAACTGTCGTTGGACGAAAACATACTGAGTGCCTGATTTTTCTGAATGGAACTCGCAAAGTTGAAGCCCCCGTTCTTGCGATCAATCTGAAACAGCGAGTCTTGAACAGTGTGTAAATTGAAAATGTCTTTGCCATAGACGGTCGCATCCCCTGAGGAATTCAGCAGCACACCGACAGGGTCAACTACAGTCACCACTTTCGGAGTACTCAACGCCAGAAAGTCCATCCAGTCCGGCACACCATTGCCCGGCGTTCCCCCAGGTGGAAAGACGTCGTTGGTATTCGTTTCATCGACTCCAATCCGCCTCCAGGCTTTGGAAGCGGGAGTGTACTCAATATTGGGAATCGTATTTGTGCCGTTAAAATTGTTTCGTGTCAAACCGGGAAACGCACGCACGTAGTCTTCACATTGATAATTCAGTAGAGCCGCGTTAGTCAGTTGAGTTGCCTGAATGGAACGCAGGACCGCGATCGGAAAAAGTGAAGCGACCGAGACCAGACCGATGCCCATAATCAAGAGCGACATCAGAATTTCCACCAGCGTCGCACCACTCCTGGATTCCCTACCCAGTGGCTGACAACCAGCATTGATTTCAAATTGTCGAATAACACACTTCATAATAACCGCCCCCAGCGGTAATGCCCGGTACTGTTTCGCTTTGTACTGCTTGGTTGAATGCTTTTATCAACGGAAAATCGTCACTTAGCCGCTGCACCCTGGATTGCGAAATTGTATAAGTCATCTGCAATGCCATCTGCTGGTGAAGTATCAGTTTGATCGATGGGACTTACATTCACAGACCCACTCGCACCGAACACCGACACGATTCGATAAGCTCCCACGTGATCGGGACTGCCATCACCATCACGATCCGTCAGGTCTCTGGCTGTCGTGCCAATTGTGACGTCGCCTAAGGTTGGATAATCTTCAAAAATTGCTCGGGTATCACGAGTTTCTGCAATGACAAAGTGTAACACGCCTTCTGCTGCAACTGGCCCATACAGATTTCCCTGAGGAGTGAAGATGACGTCATACTGAGGTGTTTGATAACATCGCCATGTCACCCCACCATCAACAATTGTACTGTTCACAGCAGTCGCAGTATCCCAATTGGGTGGAGTGGCTCCTGAAGCCCCAGTTGTCTCTGCTCGATACAATCGCTGAACATTGCTCTGTGAAACGACTGAAATCCAATCACCAACACTATAAGTCACCCCAGGAGCCCAGCTATTAGTGCGCCAGTTTGAAGGAACCTTGCTGCTATACAAATCAATCACAACACCATTTGGTAATGAAATCGCCTCTTCCCCTTGAAGCGGGATCATGACACTGGTTAGATCAATTTCGTACGTCGTAGTGGCACCATTATTTGTATAGTTGCTCCCAACAGGAGCAAAGTTGGATTGATCCAGAGGCGGTTCGTTAAGCCGCATGATCTTGCGGTTAGCGTCCGTCAGAAAATTGCTGGAAGAGATGGTGTACCAGGAACCCGTTTCGGCTGGAATTCGAATACGCATTCCCGCTCGCAACATGTCCAGACTGTTCATATCGGTCCAGGAAATCCCGGTTGTTGAAGGGACATATTGGATGGCTTTGTCGTAAGCAGCCACCATAGTCGGATCGCCATCGGTGGCTCGATCGACAAAACGCAGGCGGCCCGTTTCATACAGATTGCCACCGGCATCGGAAACAGAAGAGACCAGCAGTAACGCATTCACTTCACCAGGATAAGCTTCATCAAAAATAAATCGCACCCCCACGGGTCGCTGCAACTTGAAGGCTCGAGAACGAGCACCTTCAAAAGTTGCCTGCAGTTGACGAGCCGCCGAACGGACTCGCTCATTCCCGATATTGAGATTGAACGAGCCGACGACCAGAGCCGTAAGGATGACGAAGATCGTGACCGCGACCAGCAGTTCGATCAGCGTGAATCCGCTGCGTTTCATAGTTTGAGAGTTTGAGAATTTCATATCATAGTTTCCGATGTCTGTTGGACTCAAAACTGGCGGCCCAATTAAGGCAGATGCCGTTTCAAATTCCGTTCGATGTTGATCTGAAAACAGATCAGGCCCATCATTCCTCGGATTTCAAGTTGGTCAGGTTATCATTCAAAGCCCCCTCGGCTGCGACAGAGGGTTTGTCTATTGGTTGTGCCAGATGC
>DOCI01000121.1:24183-33820 GCA_003503535.1 Planctomycetaceae bacterium | reverse complement strand
GATGCCCGAAATTGGTCACATCTGTCGGTTCATACAATCCCAGTTCCAAGTCTGGCCCGGACGAAACGACCATCATTGCGGTATAGGTTTCAGGTGTATGGAACGTGCAGAAGTCTGATCCATTCGATTCCACGCCCAAAATTTTCGTTCGTGCACTCTGTTGATTCTGCAGGAATCGATAAATAAGAGCAGTGGGATCATCCTGATCGCGTGCCAGTGTCGCACGATCCAGATTTCCATTGGCCAGCAATGTCCAATACACGGACTGCACTGTTGGTATCAGTGGACGCAGAGAATCAGCTGGAGTTTCCGCATCAAACGCGGCAGCCCCCGGTGCAAAGTTGGGACGCAACAAACGTGTCGGCCAGCGATAGAACTGCAGAGGTTCCCCCCAGGCATCGACCAGTTCCATCAGGCCATCGCCATCCGTATCTTTCAACTCATTGGGTTTGAATTCCGAAGCATCGGCCGAAGCAGTTGTGAAGGCCGATCCTTTTGAGATGAGAATATAGAGCAGCTCAGAGCTTTCAGTTTTATCCTTATGAGCGGTTGTGAATACAAAACTCGGATCGTCAGCCACTTTTTCCGCGGTTGCCCTGGCAATTTCTGCGGCAACAATCGTCCCTAAATTCCCTCCCCCTAATGGCAAGTTTCCAGGCGGTGGCCCTACCAAATCCTCAAACCGTTGCGGAAAAGCCTGTCGAAAGAGCCTTTTGCGTTCCAGTAGAGCCGCCAGATTGGCGTCGACATCAATCGAGCCTAAACAAGGATCCTGTGTCGCTCGCGAAGGGGTTCGTTGCATTGCTGTATTGAACTCAACCTGTTGCTGTTTGAGAATCTCATTGATTTTCTGCAACGTAACCCGCGTGGCTTTCTCTTTGGAACTGGTCAAAGTTCTGCCCAGCGTTACTAAGAGAATGCCTGAAAGAATGACGATCAGCCCAATCGCGACCAGCAGTTCTATCATCGTAAAACCGGAACGTGATAACTTCTCTCGAAGTTCAACCTGCATGTGGTTTTCTGGTTGTCGAATGGAATTAAACATGAGTATCCTCTGTTTCTGTTGTCCATCTGGAAACAGTGCTGACATTATTTCAAAGTACCGGTCGTAAAGTTGGTCAGGTTGTCGGCATCTTCTTCTGACAATCCAGAGGTATCATCCGGACTGTAATAGCCACCGGTTCCGTATAAGCCATCCTGACCTGGAGAAATCAACTGGAAGGTTTTTTCTTTCCAAGGTGTGGTATCATCGGGTTGCCCCATGGTAGGATCCGTTTCTTTTCCCTGTCGATAAATACCATTAGCTAAAAGAGGAGTGATTTCTGAACTGCGGTAGCCCCGTCCATCATAACTGCTGAAGTAAACAATGGGCGAGGTCTGGCCGGCAAAGGTATCGACATACTCTGGGATATCATCCGAATCCTTATCAACAAAACGACTGGCGATAAATTCATGGAACGGCCCAGTACGATTATTTCCAGTTCTTGAAAACGGGTTGGCTGGATTTTTGGAAAAACCGATGAGCGCCCCACTCTGTGGAATTCCTCCGAGAAAAAACGCTAAACATTCTGCGCCATTCAAATCGATCGATACATCTGTGCTATTGTCAGAATTGATATTTCTTGTGATCGTGAAGTCGAATGATGGCCATAATTTCTGAATCAGATTCTTACTGCGAGCATCGCCATTCCAGCCAGCCGGTGCTTCATGAAGAGTAATGGCACTCGGGGGATACATTCCGAATTCCGAATGAAACGACGCCAGTGCAGTTTCCAGACTTCTCAACTCATTAGCAGCCTTGGCTTTGTTGACAGACGATATTCCACTACCTACACCGGAAAGCAGTAACCCCGCCAGAAGTGCAATAATACTGATCGCGACCAGCAGTTCGATTAATGTGAAGCCGCTATGACGGCGATTTTGATTCGGTTGCATCCGATTGCTGCGGTGCATGACGGTCTCCTTGGAATGGCCAGTGTTGAGTGGCTAGTGGCCAGTGTTTTAATAGTGTTACTTACGCAGCCCGCGTATTTATTTTCATGAGAACTTCTTTGAGAGGTCTCCAGTCTGGCTGCGCGAGATAATTGATTCCCCGTCGCAGCCCCCTGGCCTCTGGCCCTTCGTCTCTGGGCACTCTAACTCAGATCGTTCATCAGCTGAATCAGTGGATAGAACAACGCGATGACAATGAAACCGACGATCAGTCCGAGGACAACCACCATGATCGGTTCGAGCATGTTAATCAAACCTTCGACGAGGACTTCCACCTCTTCTTCGTACACGTCGGCAACTTTATAAAGCATGTTATCCAAGGCACCGGTTTCTTCACCGACATCGACCATGTTGACGACGATGTCATCGACGATGCCCGTTTCCTTCAAAGGAACCGCCATCGATTCCCCTTCACGGATCGCTGCATAAATATGATCGAACGCGTTGCGGAACACATGGTTTCCAGCCGTATCGCGGGAGATCGAAAGGGCTTCGAGAATCGGTACTCCGGAAGCGATCAGTGTGCCGAGTGTTCGACAGGTTCGAGCCGTGGTCGATTTTTTCAGAATCAGACCCAGGATTGGAATCTTGAGTGCCAGCCAGTCGGTCACGTAGGCCCCGGTTTTATTCTTCCTGATAATCTTCAACATCAAAATCAAGGCAAACGGAATCGCCGGGATCAGATAGAAGTAGGTAACAACGATATCGCTGATCGTGATCAGCAGGACGGTAATCGCGGGGAGATCGATACCGAAGCCGAGGAAAATTTCCTTAAACTTCGGGATAATGAAATACATAATGAAACCGACGATACCAGCCGCGACGGTAATAACCGATACGGGATAAATCATGGCTCCCTGAACTTTACGTTTCAGGCTTTGTGATTTTTCCTTGAACTCAGCCAGACGTTGCAGAATGACTTCCAACGCCCCGCCGGCCTCCCCGGCTTTCACCATGTTGACATACAGGTTATCGAACGCCTTCGGCTGACGGGCCATAGCTTCGGAAAGTGTGTTCCCCGATTCCACATCGTCAATAACGCCGATGAGTGAATTCTTAAGGGGACCAGGTTTTGCCTGTGACTCCAGAATACGGAGCGATCGCAAAATCGGCAGACCGGCATCCTGCAAAGTCGACAGCTGGCGAGTGAATGCACAGAGTTTCTTGGCCTTCACTTTTCCCATCGCAAAGGTTTTTTTCTTCCCCTGCTTGTCTGTTTTGGCGGCGACTTTGTTTTTTTCTTTTTTCTTCTTGGTGCTCTTTTCCTGAATTTTCGTGACGAAGAAACCCTTCTCACGAATCTTCTGCTGAGCTTCCTGTTCGGAACCCGCCTCGATCGTTTCCTTGACTTCCAAACCGGTGTTGTCCATCGCCTCGTAGACGAATGTTGGCATGGTCCTGCTCCGTAAAAGTTGCCCCGATTGTCTCGGGAACTCAGTGAATTATTCCGGTGTCAATAAACTTCCTGTGAGTTACATGGCTTATATAAAGGATGTCACTCAATCACTTATTCAAGATCTTCCATGACCGTTTCCCGCACGACTTCATCAATAGTGGAAACACCATCGAAAATTAACTTCAGGCCCGATTCCCGCAGTGTGGTCATCCCCTGACCGCGGGCAAGATTTCGCATATCATCGACAGACGAATTGTTTGAAATCATGTCACGAATATCGTCGTCGATGGTCATCAGTTCGTAAATTCCGGTTCGGCCTTTGTAGCCACCGTTATTACAGCGGGGACAACCCTTCCCGTAATAAAATTTGTATTTTCGTGCCTGCTGAATCGGCAACTGCAATTCCATCAGCAGATCATCGGAGGGCTCAAACTCAGACCGGCACTCTTTGCAAATCATGCGGACGAGTCGTTGAGCCAGAATTCCTTCGACAGTGGCGGTAATCAGGAATGGTTGAATTCCCATGTCGCGAAGTCGCGTCACAGCAGAAGGAGCATCGTTCGTGTGCAGCGTGCTGAACACAAGGTGTCCCGTCAAAGCCGACTGCACCGCAATTTCCGCCGTTTCAAAGTCTCGAATTTCCCCGATCAGAATTTTATCGGGATCGTGCCGCAGAATCGCCCGCAACACATTCGAAAACGTCACATCGATGTCAGCATTCACCGGTACCTGAATCAGGCCGTCAATTTCATATTCAATCGGATCTTCGGTGGTAATCACCTTCGTCTCGATATCGTTCAACTCATTGAGAGCCGAGTACAATGTGGTTGTTTTTCCCGAACCGGTCGGCCCAGTCACCAGTACAATACCGTTCGGCAATTTCAACATGCGACGGAAGCGGCTCAGTGTATTGGCATCCATTCCGATTTTGTTCAAATCGAGCTGAATCACAGTTCGGTCGAGCACTCGCATAACGACCGACTCGCCGTTGATCGTCGGCAAGACGGAAACACGCAAGTCGACCGGATTTCCCCCGACATTCAATTCAATTCGACCATCCTGAGGCAGCCGACGCTCGGCAATATCGAGTTCGGACATCACCTTGATACGCGAAACAATTGCATTGGCAAGATGGCGCGGAGGAGGCACCATTTCATACAGAACCCCATCCGCTTTGACACGCACTTTGAACTCATCTTCAAATGGCTCGAAGTGAATATCGCTTGCCTGATCCTTAATCGCCAACAGGAGAATCATGTTCAACAATTTACGAATTGGAGCGGCATCGGACATCTGATCCATATCGCCGATGTCGATCCCGCGCATTTTACCATCATCTTCATGCCCGGATTCGAGCTGCCCGATGACATCCTCAATACTGTCCTCATGCCCTGCATAAACTCGCGAAATGGCAGCTTCAACATCCGGCAATGATGAGACGGCACCACGAACATCAACACCGAGAAAGTTTCTCAAGTCATCCAGTGCAGCAACATTGCCGGGATTGGCCATGGCAACAGTAAGAACATTATCTTTCATTGAGATGGGCACGATTTTGTAAACAGCCGCCATCGTTTCCGGAACAAGCTCCAGAACCTTGGGAGGAATGTTTGTTTCGGCCAGATTCACGACCGGCATGCCGTGCTGCTCGGCCAGAGCTTCGGTCACCTGGGAATCCGTAACGAACCCCATGCGAACGGCTACCTGCCCAATCAATTCCCCGGGGCTTTGATTCTGTTCTTCCAGAACATCCCAGAGTTGATCGTCGGACATATAACCGAGATCGACCAGAACCTGTCCAAGTTTACGACGTGCCATAATCTACCCAACTCATTTTAACGTGACTTCGTTTACCGCAGTTCTACCCCTGTTGTTTAATAATCATCATCGTCATCATCATCGTCTTCGTCATCTTCCAGCAGGCCTTTCTTGGCCATTGTGATTTTCGCCTTCAACTCACCAGGATTGTTCGACTTCATAACGACATCGTTCTCGTCGCTCAGTCCTGTTTTCCAGAGATTGAACAAGGCATCGTCCAGCAACTGCATGCCGTATTTACGACCCGTTTGAATACTTGAATTGATACGATAAGTCTTGGCTTCACGAATCAGGTTCGCAATAGCTGGCGTAACGACAAGTAACTCGTAAGCAGCAACCAAACCCTTCGGCTTCTTGGGAATCAACGCCTGACTCAACACGCCAATAATCGCCACAGACAACTGCGTACGAATCTGCTCCTGCTGCGTGGTTGGAAACACGTCGATAATTCGATCGACCGTTCCCTGAGCACCCGTTGTATGCAGCGTTCCGAACACAACGTGCCCCGTTTCTGCGGCAGTAATGGCGGCTGAAATCGTATCCAAGTCTCGCATTTCCCCCACGAGAATCACATCGGGATCCATTCGCAGAGCTCGCCGTAACGCTTCCGGGAAGTCGGGAACATCAACGCCAATCTCGCGCTGATTGATCGTGCACTTTTTATGCTTATGGTAATACTCGATCGGATCTTCCAACGTAATAATATGATGGTCAATCTCTTCGTTCATGTAATTGATCATACTGGCCAGACTGGTTGTCTTGCCGGAACCAGTTGGGCCGGTCACAAGAAACAAACCACGAGGCCGTTTGATCAAATCCGCAATTATCGGGGGTAGCCCCAACTGCTCGAAGGTTAAAAACTCATTCGGAATTCGCCGCAGAACCATGCCGATCTGGCCACGCTGCTTGAACACCGCGACACGAAAACGGGCTTTGTCGCCAAATGCGAACCCAAAGTCCGTCCCCCCCACTTCCTGCAACTCCTGTTGATTACGCTCGGGAGTAATACTCTTCATCAAAGCGACTGTATCGTCTGGCGTAAGCGTCTTCGTCTCGAGCCGCACCATTCGCCCGCCCGATCGCACAACGGGAGGCTGCTCAGTCGTAATATGCAAATCGCTGACCCGCTCTTTAACTACGGTTTCGAGCAATTTGTCAATTTGTATTGTCGACATAGAAATCCTTTACAACCAACTCAACGACAAGAGAGTGTTGTGAGACCAAAACGTATATTTTTGATGAAGAGAAGAATAAACTCTGAAAAGGAAGATCATTTACCCAACTGGAGAAACGATCTTCAAACCCTTTTATATGTGCTGCCATGAAAACAGCTGATATCCAAGCGTTGACCAGAAACAGTCGACTCACGCCCTTCAAATTGATTTCCAAAAAACCTCAGGTAAAAAATGTATCGGATAAGATTCCCGACAAAATGATTATTCGAGACTTCACATAACAACTCAAGAAATTACCGCAAACCGAAAACACCGCGGTCCTCACCTATCGCCTCTACTGAGCTCACTCAGTTCTGAAGACCCTCGAACATACCAGAGCCTAACCAAACCTGATCTGACATTACGAAATCTAACCACCCCACAATCGGAACTTCGACCTGACCCTTCAATTCCCAAGCGATGAACAACATCCCCTGGAAACACAAATTCACACATCGAATAAATCAGACTACACCTATATCAAACCACGAACCGCAACACGCATCAACCACGCTTGATCAATGCCCGCCCGACTTCAGCTTGTAAGCCTCGGAAAACGTCGTAACCCCTTGTATAGCCTTATCTACTGCATCTTCAACAAGTGTCTTCATGCCGAATAATCGAGCCTGACGCCTGATATTCTGAGTCGGCTCACTATTGAAGGCCATTTCCCGAATTGCCGAGTTCATCATCATCAATTCGAACACCGCCCGGCGACCACGATAGCCCGTATGCTGACAATGATTACACCCCTTGCCGCGGAAGAATTCCCCGGAATCAATAACGTCTTGCGCGATCCCAAACTCTTCAACTTCAGACGGCTCAGGAGTATACGCCTGCTTACATTTCGGGCAGATAACCCGCACCAGTCGCTGTGCCATAGCCGCCATAATACTTGATGCAACCAGGAACGGTTGGACACCCATGTCGATCAACCGTGTAATAGAACCGGGCGCATCGTTCGTATGAAGTGTACTGAAAACTAAGTGTCCAGTCAAAGATGCCTGGATTGCCATTTCTCCAGTCTCGGTATCTCGGATTTCCCCCACGAGAATGACATTCGGAGCCTGACGAAGCATCGCGCGAATAATACGGGCGAATGTCATCCCAATATTGTGCTTCACCTCCACCTGATTAATACCAGGCAGGTAATATTCGACCGGGTCTTCAGCGGTAATGATCTTTCGATCCGGACGATTAAGTTCACCTAATGCACTGTACAGGGTCGTCGTCTTACCACTACCCGTCGGGCCAGTCACTAGAAAAATTCCGTTCGGGCGGCGAATGATTTTCAGGAAGTTTCTGTAATTGAGTTCACTAAACCCAAGATTACGAATACCAACCTTAATATTGTCTCGATCAAGGATACGCATGACCACTGCCTGCCCGTAATGGGTCGGCAGAATACTGACCCGCAAATCGAACTCTCGTCCACCCACCCGAGTTTTAATTCGACCATCCTGAGGCCGGCGTTTTTCAGAAATATCGATCGAACCCATAATTTTAATACGGGACGTCAGTGCAGAGAGCAAACGCTTAGGAGGGCTGTCGCGTTCGACCAGCACGCCATCGATTCGATAACGAATTCGGATGCGGTCATCAAAAGGTTCGACATGAATATCCGATGCACGCATGTTAATTGCTTCGGAAATAATCAGATTCACCAGCCGCACAATCGGTGAGGTTTCATCGGCTTCGGCTTCGGCCTCGGCTTCGGAAAGTTCTGTTTCCGTAAAATCGATGGCCGTTTCCGTGAATTCGGCAATAATCGAATCAACCGATTCCGTCTCGTGCTGTCCGTAATGCGTGTTAATCGCAGCCTGGATCGACTCCATTGAGGCGACGACAACCTGGATATCACGATTCAGAATAAATCGCAGCTTGTCGAGCACCTCGAGGTTCATCGGGTCGTTCATTGCGACAACCAGCGATTCCCCTCGCATCTCGACTGGGAAGACGATATTTTCGCGTGCAACCGATTCCGGCACCTGTTCGATGACTGAGGGATCGGGCTCAATCGTGGTCAGGTCAATCATTTCGTAGCCAAGGGCAGCCGACTGATACTCTCGCATAGTATCCTTGGTCACGTAGCCGAGTTCCTGGAGTATCGCTTCGGGCTTTTTCCCTTTGCTTTTGGATATCGCGAGTGCTTCCTGAAGTTGATCGGCGCTGATGTGACCATCGCTGACCATCTTTTTCATCCACTTTGCCATTGACCTCACCTTATATTGATACTGTGACAACGAGAATTTTGAACGCTGTCGAATTCTACCAGTTAGATTTTCATCAAAAATCAATCGTGAGAAACTGCCTGAAGCAGCGATCACACAATCTCAGTCTGATTGACGCCTGAACCCGTTGAGCTTTCGAACGCACTTCAAAGAGAGACCAGACACTTCCAGCATAGTAGGGAAACAAATTAGATTTGGCTATTGTATGAGACTTAATCCTGCATACGGGAACCCCGCGAAGATTTATCAGGACAAATCAACATGGCCCATTTGTTGAGATAGGATATTGTTTTATCTTCCACATATCACAATGGAATTGCAAGAATGCTCTTCCTCTTCTGTCCGGAATTCGCGAGCAAACTTCAGCACCGTGATTTCATGTCAGCCATTGAGTCTCAGTGCCTTTTCGACTTTAAGATAGAGCAGCGTTCCAATTTGTATCTTGTGGGTTATCTTCATGTTATGGGATGCGAAATGGAATGTGATGAGATAGGATTAAGACTTTAAATTAATCTCAAGCATTCCAAATTCCACTTTTTCACTGAATGAATAGCGCCCGTGACGATTCAAATTCTTGATCTGACAGTCGACGACCTACGTTTTCCAACTTCGCGTGAACTGGATGGTTCGGACGCGATGAACGAAGCCCCGGATTATTCGGTTGCTTATGTCACTTTGAAAACGGATCATCCGGATCTCGTCGGGCATGGAATCACGTTTACGATTGGCAGGGGCAATGAAATTTGTGCCGCGGCTGTCGAAGCCCTGCGTTCACGAGTTGTCGGACTGCGCCTGGAAAAAATTGCGGGAGACATGGCAGGCTTTTGGAGGCACATGACCTCCGACAGTCAACTCCGCTGGCTGGGGCCTGAAAAAGGGGTCATCCATCTGGCGACAGCTGCCATCGTGAATGCGGTTTGGGATTTGTGGGCGAAGTCGGAAAAGAAGCCTCTGTGGAAACTGGTGGCGGATTTCACGCCGGAACA
>DOCI01000121.1:14453-24171 GCA_003503535.1 Planctomycetaceae bacterium | reverse complement strand
TTCGTTAACTGCATCGATTTTCGTTATCTGACAGATGTGTTGACGCCGGAAGAAGCACTCTCGATGCTGACTCGGCTCAAGGAATCTCAGGCGGATCGACTCTCGATTCTCGAACGGGATGGCTATCCCGCTTATACAACATCAGCAGGCTGACTCGGTTATTCCCATGAACGTTTGCGGGAACTGTGTCGGCAACGTTTGAGTGAAGGCTGGGAAGTTTTAGAGATTAAAGTTGGCCGCGACCTGGAAGATGACCGGCGACGATGTCGGATCATTCGCGAGGAAATTGGACCGGACCGAAGATTGCTAACCGATGCCAATCAGGTCTGGGATGTTTCGTCGGCTATCGAATGGATGCGTCAGTTAGCCGAGTTCGATCCCTGGGTGATAGAAGAGCCGACCAGTCCCGATGACATTCTCGGCTACGCAAAAATCGCCAAAGCATTACATCCAATTCGAGTCGCCGGTGGCGAGCATTGCGCGAACCGCATCATGTTCAAGCAGTTCCTGGAAGCCAATGCGATGCAGGTTTGTCAAATTGATGCCTGCCGCCTCGGGGGAGTCAATGAGGTATTGGCTGTACTGTTAATGGCGGCTAAGTATGACGTTCCTGTTTGCCCTCATGCGGGCGGAGTCGGTCTTTGCGAATACGTGCAGCATCTTTCGATCATCGATTATCTCTGCGTTTCCGGTTCACTCGAAAATCGCATGGCCGAACACGCCGGCACCTGCCACGAGCATTTCCTGGATCCAATTCAGATTCGAAATGGACATTACCTGCTACCGCAAACGCCAGGCTACAGTATTACAATGCATGAGAAATCGATTGAAAATGCCCGTTTCCCGGAAGGGAAATACTGGAGCGATCCAAATTCGTGATTTGAAAGGATTTCAGTACCGATGAAAATTGGAGTCGTCAGCGATACTCATGGAAATATTCCGAATACGGAACGGGCCATTGAGATTCTGAAAGAGCAGAATGTGGAAGCCGTGTTGCATTGCGGAGACATCTGCGGCATCGAAATCGTTCCACTTTTTGCAGACTGGCCAACACATTTTGTCACTGGCAATTGTGACAATCCCGATCTCATGAAACTGACCGTCGAGAAAGCCGGTCAAACCTGGCATGGAATGTTTGGAGATTTCACGATCGGTAAACGACTGATCGCCCTGCTACACAGTCATGAAACTGGCCGACTTGAAAAGACGGCGAATGCCGGGATTTATGATCTCGTCTGTTATGGGCATACGCATGCCAAAGAACAGCATCGAGCCGGAGAGACGCTCGTCTTGAATCCGGGAGCTTTGCATCGGGCGAATCCTCATACAATCGCTATTGTTGATCTGGAGACAATGGTTGCGGAGCATATTGCTTTATAAGTAAGCCTGACAAAACTGACTTTTGAATTTTTTAAACCACAAAGAAGCTATGCAATCGAACTTTTTGCAGATCGATCCATCAAGTCTCTGTGCCTCTACATACAGTTGGAAAATTGAAGTCGAATTGACTGGATCATGGGCGTGGTCGTCCGCATTACCCACGCCCATCACTTCGTTCTGGGACGTGCCACCCGGAAAATCACTGATTATAAAATGAACTGGTGCAGGTTATCGAGCGAATCTGTCATTTCAAGAGTGTCCAAAATCGCGCACTGTTATGTAGTGTATTTTACAACGAGTTGTTCGTATAAATCCTGATAACGATCTGCGATAAATTGCCAGTCAAATTCTGTCGATAACCGAAGTCTTGCCTGTTCGGCGTATTGCTTTCGCAGTTCTGGATTTTGGATGACCTTCTGCACGCTGGCAGAGAATCGTTCGAGATCACCAATCGGAACAATTTCGGCAGAGACTTCGTGCTCCAACAGCTGATTGATCCCCTCAACATGAGTGGTAACAATCGGCAATTGGGCAGCCATCGCTTCGAGAATCACATTCGGCATTCCTTCCCAGTGAGAAGGAAACACGAAGAGGTCGGCCGTTTTCATCAGTTCAGGCACATCGTCTCGTCGGCCAAGAAACTGAACAGACTGATTCAACTCATGTTGATTAGCGAATTCTTTCAATCGTTGTTCTTCAGGACCAGTTCCAGCAATCAACCATTTGAGCTGCGGAACGTCATCTTTCAATCGCGCTGCAACTTCGAGCAGATCCGAAACACCCTTTTGCGAATCGAGTCGTCCTACGAACAGAGCTAATATGTCTGAGTCTGCACTCTTTATTTTCGCTCTGGTAAGCGGAACTGCATTCTCAAAACGATTGCGGTCGACACCGTTTGGGATCACGATCAGTTTTTCAGCCGTTAAGCCGCCCTGCTCTCCCGAAAATTCGCGAACCGCTTCACTGACACAAACGTGCTTTGTAGCCCAGCGTTCCGTCCAGCGGTCGAGTTTCAGATAGAACGTCGATCGCTTCTCGGCAACTCGAATACCGGAAACAATTGCGGTTGTTCCCGCAAATCGGCCAGCAATCCGGCTTAGAATGTTGGCATGAAACAGAAATGATTGAATGAGAACTGGCTGAAACCGTTTGATCTCTCGATAGAGTCGAGACAGTAACTGTAAAGGTCGTCGAGGACTTCCATTCAGGCAGATAACTTCAATATTGAACCGCTCCAGTTCCTCAACCAATTCTCCCTGACCACTCAGGCAAATGACTCGGGGATTCCAGCGAGTTCGATTGAGCCGGGAAAGAATCTGCACAAAGGCCCGCTCCGCTCCGCCGGGATCGAGTTCCGTGATGCAGAACAGGATTGGGATGGGCGAAGAATCGGTATTCATGAAATTCAGTCATCTTGGTTGCTGAGCGGGATGCAAAGAAATTATAGGTTCGATTCGATAACATGTCCCCCTGTAACGCGAGAAAATACTGATCCCCTGTGGAATCAGGGTGTCATCGACAACGGTAGAGCTGGAATTTTATATGGTGGATTTGAATCTGATCTCGTCGTACGCATACGACTTACCCGAAGAGTTGATTGCCCAATCACCGGCTGAAAAGCGTGATCAATCGCGATTGCTGGTCTTTAACCGAAAAACAGGCGAGCGGAAGCATGCCCATTTTTTCAATCTGCTCGATTATCTTCAGCCGAACGACTGTCTGGTTGTGAATCGGACCAAAGTTGTTCCGGCTCGTTTACGCGGCGTTCGTGATCAGACTGGCGGTAAATGGGAAGGCCTGTTTCTGGGAATTGATAGCGAACAGACATGGGAGATCATCGGCAAAACTCGGGGAAAATTACAGCCGGGGGAAACCATTACAGTTGTGAGTGATGATGGCTCGAATCGTATCCAATTGAAGCTCATCGCAAGAAAAGATGAAGGTCGCTGGCAGGTTCGACCTCTGCAATCAGAAGAGGACACCCGCACTCATTGGGAAATACTCGATGCCATCGGATCGGTTCCCCTGCCTCCCTATATTCAACATGGGCATGCTCAGGCGGAAGATCGGGAACGCTATCAAACAGTGTATGCCAACCAACCGGGAGCAGCTGCTGCCCCGACGGCTGGCTTACATTTCACTCCCGAATTACTGGAACAGTGTCGAGAAAAAGGTGTGACTATTGCGGAGGTAACTTTGCATGTTGGACTGGGCACGTTCCGCCCGATTGGTGTGGAAAAACTCGATGAACATACGATGCACGCCGAATGGTGTGATGTGCAGGAAGAAACCGTCCAGCAGATTCAACACTGTCGGGATCACAATGGACGAGTGATTGCCGTTGGCACGACCACCGTGCGAACTCTGGAGACGGCCTGTCAATCGGGCACATTGCAACCGTGGCAGGGAGAATCGACATTATTCATTCGCCCCGGCTTTGAATTTCATGCAGTCGATGCCCTGATCACAAACTTTCATTTGCCTCATTCTACTCTGTTGGTGATGCTGAGTGCGTTTGCGGGCTATGATGAGATCATGGAAACGTATCGAATTGCGGTTGAGGAACGGTATCGATTTTTCAGTTATGGCGATGCGATGTTGATCTTGTGAAACGCTGGGTGGCACGCTCAGAACGAAGTGATGGGCGTGGTCATAGTTGACTTGATCCACAAGGATTATCCGGGATAACACATTGATGATAATTCGATAATCTGGACAAAATCCACCTCGAATCATGCTTGCCCTGCTGCGCGATGCAAACATGGCACCAGCATTTGGTTAACTCTGTGAGAGCTTTGAAATCATCATCGACTTCGTAAGGCACAACCTGATCTACTGACCTACGACAAAACTTACGGTGTCCAGAGTTGGGATTTGTTGTTGGCGGGAGTTTGAGCCTGTTCACTCCGTCTGGCTTTGATTCTCAGGTAGGGGGCGATGAAATTTCCGCGATGGCGATAATCCCCAGGCTTAGCCTCAGTGTTAGCCCGTTTGGGTTCACTGAAGGCCTCGATGACTAAGCCTGCCTGACACATACTGCCGAGAATCTCTTCATAACGGTGCAGATACTCAATGGCTCCAGCTTCGCGGTAAGATGTATCTTCGACAGCTGGCAATGGTCCTTCATGGTAATAATCGAGGCCGATCACGTATTCATTTTTGTTCGTACGATGAGAAATCTGCAGACTCACAGGGGATTTGTGTTGGCTGATATAATGCCCTGTCGGTTTGAGCACGCGTGCAACTTCCTGAAACACTGGCAAGAGTTGTGGCACGTAACAGGTGCTGACCGGTTGATGAACGATATCGAATTGACTCTCACCCAGCATGGGCAGATCGTCCATGGAGGCTTCGATCAATTTGAGCGAGAGGCCCCTGCGCTTGGCTTCCCGTTGATCGAGTGCCAACATTTCCGGACTGAGGTCGACGACGGTGACTTCTGCACCAGCAGTTGCATAAAGAATCGATTGCCATCCTCCACCTGCGGCCAGGCAGAGTACTTTCAAGCCGACAACAGATTTGGGTAACCAGCCACGCGAATCGAGTACCGCCAGTGGTCGCTGACATTCTTCATCGGTAGCGACTTTGGCAAAGACGGCACCATCACGAACAAGTCGATCGTAAGCGGCACGATTTCGAGTTCGATAGTCCATGATGATTAATTACTAAAACAAGTTTCATTTGAAAACCGGAGAAATCGGTAAAAAGCAGTTCGTCAAATTTAATGATTCATCATTTTAAACATATTTTGAAATTGAACCGCAGATGGACGCAGATAAACGCGGATGCAAAATTTCTGCGTCCATCTGCGGTTCCTGATAATCAATATAGACTAATCAAAGAAAGTGTGCGTTCTACGTCCAGTAGATCATAACTGTGGGCTGCTTATCAGAAATGGAAATCCATTTTCAATTTGGAACAGGGTTTAAATGCGTATAAATATTATGTATTAGGAGAGTTGGTTCTGAGTATTACACAGGATGTGAACTATCAAGCGACCACGCCCATCACTTCGTTCTGGGACGTGCCACCCGAGTTATGTCGTCGTCAAATCGGCTAACAATTGCTGTGTGGCAGTCATCTCTCGCGCAAGTCCTTCGCAGGGATCTGGCAGGTTTTCGCCGGGCATGACCGACCAGGTATAAGTTTCCACTTCGAGATGGGGTGCGTATTCCAGTTTCGCGATTTCTGCCAATGCCAGTTTTAAGTCGGGGCGAGTTGTGTTGAGAGGCCCCAGGTTTTCCGCATGAACGGGAACGTGAAAGTGAATCCGCCAGCTGGGAGCATCAAGCCAGTCTGCAGGTGGGCTATTGGCGAATTCAGCAGTCAGATCGTTAATCGATTGACTCTTTCCAGACTGAGTTCGAAACGTCTGATGTAAATAACGGGGTTCGGCAAAGTCCGCTAAGAATTTTCGCCCCGCCTCATTGGTAGCCGGGTTCTGCAATTCGATGGCACAGGTAATATGCACCTTATTAATACGGATGTCTTGCTCCTGCAATGTTCGGATAGAAGCGGCAACATCTTCAAATTCCACCGATTGATGGCAAACATCGTAACAGACTCCGAGGTGCCGTTCGACAATTTCGGCTAATTCGTTGGACTTCACCCGTTCGCGTAACATAGCAAAAAAGTCAACAACTTCCGGTGTTGTTTCCAGCACGCAAAGTGGTTCGGGCTCGATCGCCAGGCGAATGATGCGGCCGGTATCATCGTGAATTTCATCGAGCAATCGAGCGGTTTCTATCAACTGATCGCAGCACTCTTTCAGAAAACCTTCTCTGCCAGAAAGTTCCTTGAAGCCTAGCGGAACGGTCGAAATAGAACCCTCAACACCATCCGGTAATAATGCCGCCAGTATTCGGGCACAGTGTATAGTATATTCTCGTCTGTTTTCCTGCGTCCAATCCGGCAGATAGACCTGTTCTTTGACTCGCTCGGAATGAAAATTCCCAAATGGAAATGCATTCAGCGTGTAGCAGATTAAATCGTGCTGCTGAAGTGTGATCTGAATATCATCGAGGAGTTGAGGCTTGGATTCGATTTCACGAGTAATCGCATCGGGCAACCACAAACCAGCGGCAATCCTGGAACCGGTTTTCTGCTGCACGAGAGCCGTTTTATCCTGTAATACCTGAATGAATTCAGGAACGGTGTTGGCCGGATGAACATTACCGCAATAGCTGAGGGGAAGCGTGGAAATTGACATATCGATTTATTCGTAATTGAAAAGTTATCAGGATAATGACATGCTGAAAGTGATATTGGAGAGTTATTCTTAGTTAAACGCTGCTGAAACCACATATGAGTTGCGAAACCTCATCGTTTTTTGAGTGTTCAATCAATATTGAGTTTCGATTTTGCATTCCTAATGATCTCAAAAACTGAGATCCCTGGGGATTTAGTAACTTTTTAGATAATAATCGATTAGAGATTGTTCTGCATTGTCATGGGACTGTTGCCTCTGGGGCGAACTTTGACGACAATAAGAGAGTGGCTGTCTCAAGACAATCAAATTCGAATATCTTTGACCGGATCGGCTTGATTGCAAATGCGATCAACAAACAATCCGTTATTCATACTTGTGAGAAAAACCAGTAATTGTGAATGCGACCTCGCAAGCACCAAGTAATCCGTATCTGAGCGATCCCGACGTCCAGTTGATGCTCAGGGTGCGCGAAGATGATGAAGAAGCCTTTGCCGAGTTGGTAGAAAACTATCAGGATCGGGTGGTGGGTATTTTCAGCACGATACTTGGTTCCCAGGAAGCTGCAGAAGATCTTGCTCAGGAAACTTTTATGCGTGTCTACCGGGCACGTCGTGGATATGAACCTCAAGCGAAATTTTCCACCTGGTTATTTCGCATCGCCAATAATCTTGCCAGCAATGCCCGCCGATCCTCCAAACGACGTAAAGAAGTTCAATTCAGCAGTGGTGAATCGGGCCCTGTAAAAACAGGCCTGCCTGAAAAGAATCTGGCCGAGAAATCGGCATTAATGCCGGCTCGACAACTCGATAAAGCCGAACTGGTCACGATCATTCATCAGGCGATGGAAACCTTGAACGATCGCCAGCGGATGGCCCTGTTATTGAACAAATTTGAAGAAATGAGTTACTCCGATATTGGAGACACTCTGGAACTTTCCCCCTCCGCAGTGAAATCTTTGCTGTCCAGAGCACGGGAAAACTTACGGGACTTTCTGGAAAATTACGTGCAGATGTGACACTGCCATTCAGGCACATCTCACAAAAGAGCGGAGTCCTATTTTTTTAGAACCACGGATGGACACAGATAAGCACGGAGATATTGAAGAGTTTTTAGTTCGTCGGTTGGGTTAGCCGAACGCGTAACCCATTTTTTATTTTGATCAAGTTTAGGAATGGCGGATCCTCACATCTGTGTTTATCCGTGGTTCCAATTATAAAATCTGGCTTATGCCAAAGATGTCATGATGTATTCAACGATTTTTGAGCAAGTCGCATGGTAGAAAAACTCGCCAGATTAACCGCCGATCAGCGATCCAATTTTGTCGCTTATCTTGATGGGGAATTGAGTGAGCAGGAAACGCAACAGATCGAGCGTTTGCTGTCACAGAATGAGGTTGCGCGTCACGATATGGAATCGCTGGCGACAGTCTGGGAGGTCCTCGACACCCTGCCCCGCACAAAAGCTCCCGAAGATTTTGCTCAGAAGACCATCGCCACATTGAAGATGGACGAACAGCAAACGCCACTTTCCGAACAGGCCTGGTTTCAGAAAGCCCAGGAAGTGGGGAGTCGGGTGCTCGGTTGGTGCCTGGTGATTGCCTGTGGATTTGTCGGGTTTGCACTCATGAGAAGTTTTCCACCTTCAACAACTGAAGCCCTGATTGAAAACTATCCTGTCCTTGAGCAATTTGACAGTTACCAGGAAATTGGCTCTGTGGAATTTCTCAAGAAATTGCAGAGAAGCCCGGAGTGGCTTAAACATAATCAGGAGAATGGGGAGGCCATACGATGAAGCATCCGCATGAAAATCTCACTGAAATCGATGCAAAAAAAACGATTTCTTATCCAACGCATCGTTTCTCCAGATGGGCCTTTCCATTGCTCGGAAGTTGCTGTCTAGTCATTCTATGTGGAGCGACATTCGGCCCGAAGTTGTCACTCAGAGAATCCCGGGACATCAAACAAAAAATTTCCAGCCTGCCTCAGGAGGATCGGGAGAGGCTCGATCGAAATCTGGAGACTTATCAATCACTCCCGAATGCAGAGAAAGCCCGATATTGGGAATTGCATAACTATATTGAGCAGAATGGACTCGAACCATTGATTGATCAATATACGAAATGGCTCGATACACTATCGCCATTTGAACGACAAAGTCTGCGAAACAGCCCGGAGCCAGCCGCTCAAATTGCGACCGTAGAATCGATTTTGAGAGAAAACCGAACGCAGGACAATCGTCTGCTGCCGGAATTGATGGCTCGCATAATTTCCAAGGGAGATCGACGACTCTTCAGCTTGATGTGGATGCTCGACCCTAATCGAAGCATTAATAACACGACCCCATTCCTCCTGCAGGACGATCAGTTGAATCAGGTGGTCAACGAAATTCTGTTTTCGCAACTGGCTTCTGCACAACGAGATCAAATTGAACAACTGAAAATGACGGGCATACCAAGAATGTCCCGTATTCTGGGGGCATCGATCGCAAATACCAACAATCCTGGAATGACATGGCCAAACCAGCAGACACTCGAATTAATCCGGAAAAACGGACTGAAGATTGGCAAGCCGAGCGAGGAAGAAAATAGCCGCTTCACTCGCAATTTGTCTGATGGAGCCTGGGAACGAATTGCATTTCGCAGCCTGCTCCTTCGTAGTCTGATGGTTTCTGAGATGAGAAGTTTTGAGCGCGTCGATCAAGTTTCCAACAACGAACTTCAGACATTTTTTGCACAACTCGAAACCAATCAGCAGGCGGCATTATTAAACAGCCCGGCTGATTATCAGGCCGAGGCACTCATGTGGCTGTATCTTTGGGATACTCATCGCAATGAGAGCATTTTCATGAACCACGATTTTCATACTCAAGTACTCAGTGAACTACTTCCCATGGGATTTGGGGATCGAGATCGCTGGAACAGCGGCGGAGGCCCTCCTGGAGGACGGCGGCCTGAGGATATGCGAGGTCGTGAAGAAGATCGTTTCGGGCCTCCCAAGGATGGCCGAGAGCGACGTCCCGATGGCCCTCCTCCTGGGCGACCACCCGGTGCACCACCACGACCGGTAGAGTCGTAATCACTGAATATAAACTAATCCAGTCAAAACGATCCGGGTGGCGGGGGCGCTCTCG
>DOCI01000121.1:13953-14247 GCA_003503535.1 Planctomycetaceae bacterium | reverse complement strand
GCGGAGCGCCCCCGCCACCCAGTGAATCCTATAATACTTTCTGCGAAATCAACGTTATATTACGCGATAATTTCGTGCACAACATTTCCGTGAACGTCAGTCAGGCGGAATTGACGGCCCTGATATCGGTAGGTTAATCGTTCGTGATTGACCCCCAACAAATGCATGATAGTCGCATTAAAGTCGTGCACTGGAACTTCATTTTCGACCGGAGCGTAGCCGAGTTCATCGGTTTGCCCATAAGAAAAACCGCCCTTCACTCCGCCGCCTGCCATCCATAACGAAAAGCCCTCT
>DOCI01000121.1:7879-13847 GCA_003503535.1 Planctomycetaceae bacterium | reverse complement strand
TCTCTTTGCCTGTCCCATTTTTCCCCTGAGCCATCGGCGTGCGTCCGAATTCGGAAGACCAGACAACGAGCGTTTCATCGAGCAAACCACGCTCTTTGAGATCTTGAATCAACGCAGCGATTGGCTGATCGACCTGTTTACATTTTTTCGGCAAGTTATTGAATACAGAGCCGTGCATGTCCCAGCCTTCATCGAACAGTTGTACAAAACGAACACCTCGTTCGACGAGCCGCCGGGCAAGCAGGCAGTTATTGGCAAAGCTGGTTTTGCCAGGTTCGGTTCCATACAGATCATGAGTCCGCTGAGATTCCGCTTTGATATCCATCAACTCCGGCACACTGGTTTGCATTCGGTAGGCCATTTCATACTGACTGATGCGAGTTGCAATTTCGGGATCGGCTACATCAGCGACCTGCACCTGATTCAATCGGTTGACCGTATCAATAATCCCCCGACGGCTCTCGGAAGTCACTCCCTGAGGATTTGAAAGATAGAGAACAGGATCTCCCTGCGAGCGGAATTCGACTCCCTGGTAAACAGTGGGAACAAACCCACTCCCCCAGGCACTGCTGCCTGCTCCGAGGATCTGCCCGGTGATCAATACTACAAACCCCGGCAGGTTCTGATTTTCAGAGCCGAGTCCATAAGTGACCCAGGAACCGATGCTGGGTCTCCCGAAACGCTCGAAGCCGGTCAGCATAAACAGTTGAGCGGGCGCGTGATTAAATTGCTCAGTGGTCACGGTTTTAATGATCGATAATTCATCCGCTACACCTTGCAGATTCGGTAGTAAATTGGATATTTCCAGTCCCGATTTCCCACATTTCCTGAAGGCATACTCAGCTGATTTTGGTGTCCCCATCAGGACAGGCTGTTCTCGAATGAAGGCGAGTTGCTTGCCTTGAAAAAATTCATCGGGACATAGCTGTCCATCTCGTTCCTGAAGTTGTGGCTTGTAATCAAAAAGATCCAGATGTGAAGGGGCACCGACGAGATGAATATAGATGACATTCTTTGCCCGAGCCGGAAAATCGGGCGTTCGCATTTCCAGCGGTTTTTCGCGACGATCAGCTGAGGCATCCTGATTCAATAGCGAGGCCAAAGCACAAGCCCCGAGTCCGTAACCTGACTTCTGTAACACATAGCGACGTGTCAGTTCGGGATTGGCAAATTGCAGTGGAGAATTTGTCATGGCAATTGCTCTTCGCTGTAGGTCTAAAATTTCATTGATTTAATCATTGATTAATCGTTTCATCCAGGTTGAGTAGCACATTGGCTACAGAAAACCAGACTGCTAATTCTTTGGATTCGACTTTAGCTTCTGGAAACCCTTTCAGTTTGAGTTTCATGCGTTGATCGATCAGATTGGGATTTGCTTCCAGAGTTGTTCGTTCAGATTCCAGTAACTCTGTCAGCAGATCGATTTCCACGGTTGTGGGTTGCCGGGCGATGGCGAGTTGAAAGCCGTAAATCATCCGTTCCCGGTCGCTTGTATCGCTGGCATGCTCCAAAATTCGCGTCGCCAACCCGAGTGCCATTTCTGAATATGCAGGATCATTGAGTAACGTCAACGCCTGCAGTGGCGTATTGGTTCGGGGGCGTTTTACAACGCAGGCGGTGCGGTCGGGGGCGTCGAAACTCATCAGTGAAGTATAAGGGGCATCGCGTTTCCAGATGATGTAGATCCCGCGGCGGAAGCGGTCTTCATCCTGCGCGGTAATCCACTTGGGTTGATTCCTTCCAATGGATCGCCAGATGCCATCCGGCTGAAACGGCATGACCGGTTCTCCACCCATTTTTTCGGAAAGTAATCCGCTGATTGCGAGCGCGTTATCGCGGATCATCTCGGCTTGCATCCGGAAACGTGGTCCACGGGCGTAGAGGGCATTATCAGGATCAGCCTCAAGGAGTTCGGGAGTCAAATCAGCCGATTGCCGGAACGTAGACGACAGGACAATCTGTTTGAGGATAAGCTTCATCGACCAGTTATTGGAACGAAGTTCGTCAGCCAGCCAGTCGAGTAATTCTGGATGCGTGGGCGGTTCTCCCTGGGTCCCGAAATCTTCTGGAGTCATCACGATGCCACGACCGAAAATCTGCGTCCACCAGCGGTTAACCGTCACCCGGGCGAGCAGCGGATTTTCATCAGAGACTAACCAACTGGCAAAACCGAGTCGATTCGCTTCGTACCTGTTATCGGGTATGGAAAACAGTTCTGGTAAACTGGCGGTCACTTCCTGAGCAGGGTTCAGATAATCTCCCCGCGATAACACATGAGTTTTTCGGGGCTCATCCAGTTCCACCATCACTAATGTGGTGGGCGGTTCAATCTGCTTCAGTTTTTTATTGATGGTTTCGATCTGCAATTCGAGCTTGGCCAGTTGAGGATTCTGAGCAGAATAAAAATCCCGCAATTTCTTCTCATCTTTGGAATTGATTTTGTCGGTAGAAGCCAGCTTGCGGATTTCTTCAGGAATCGACAGCATCGTCGGATCGCCCCCAAAAGCGGAGACACGAACGCAACCAATTGTCCGACCACGGCCGTAATTCTGATCGAGAACGATTTCAATCTGGTCTCCTGCATTCAGTTTTACTGGTTCAACGAGTGTGAACTGCGACCAGTGCGGCTTGCCGAATTCCTGACCGATCGCCCAGCCCGTTTTTCGATCTCCATCGATTGCCTGAGTGACATCCCAACGATCCTGTGAGTAATCGGCAATAGCATTGGCCAATTCGAGTAGTTCCGTTTTGTCTCCGCGAATCAGTTTGAACTCGATTTCACTGAGGATAAAATTCGTGCGGAGTTCATCGCCGCGTCCCGGTCCCATGCCGGGAATTTCGGGATGAGTCAAGGCATCCACGCGAATAGCCGAGATTTCCGTCAATTCTGCCTGAGCCGTCAAAGTATAAATTGTTGTTCCCGGAATGCGACCGGTTACGAGTACTGATTGATCTTCCAGAATTGTGCTGGTTTCTCCGCCTGTCGATTCAAATTCGCTGATAGTGAGAACAGACCATTCGGGTTTTGCCGAGGTGCTTTTCAGTTGAGTCAACCAGAGTTGAAAATCTTCTGCGGAGGAATCGAGCGTTGCTTTCTGCCGGGCTTTCAAATCAGTCAGTTGTTCCTGCAACTCTTTTCGTAGTTTCTGTTCTTTCGCAGGAAGAGGCAGTTCCATGGAAGGGCCGTAGAAATCGTAAGTCACTCCAGCCGTCTGCTTCACTTCCAATGGAGTGTTATTAAAGTAAGCGAACAGTCGATAATAATCTTCCTGAGAAAAAGGATCGTATTTATGATCGTGACACTGGGCACATTCCATCGAAGTTCCCAGAAATACCGTGCCTGTCGTATTAACGCGATCGAACACCTGATTGACGCGATTCTGTTCGGGGTGCACTCCCGCTTCGACATTGCAGGTCACGGTTCGATGGAAGCCGGTCGCAATTTTCTGACTGGGAGTCGCATCAGGAAGAAGATCGCCTGCGAGTTGTTCAACGACAAACTGATCAATGGGCATCCCCTGATTGAATGCGGAGATCACCCAGTCTCGGTAAGCCCAACTGTCGCGAAGTTGATCCGCCTGAAAGCCATTCGAATCGGCATAGCGTGCCAGATCGAGCCAGGCGACCGCCCACTTTTCGCCAAAGCGAGGAGAGGCGAGCAGGTCGTCAACGGCACGCTCATAAGCCTCTGGAGATTGATCGGCTTCAAACTTTTCGATCTGTTCGGGAGTCGGAGGCAAGCCGATGAGAGCGAGAGAAACCCGTCGCAACCAGCGGGCGCGATCGAGTTCAGGAGCAGGTTCGAAGCCGGACTCCTGAATCTGTTTTAAGACGAAAGCATCGACGGGAGTTTTCACCCAGGCTTGATTTTCGACCTCTGGGATTTCAGGCCTGACAATCGGTTCGTAGGCCCAATGTTTTGCGACCGCTGCCGAGTCGGGCCAATTCGCTCCCTGGTTGATCCATTTTTTTAAGATCCGAATATCTTTATCCGCCAGCGGCTCACCATCAAGCGGCATCAAATCGCCCGCATCGGCATCTTCCACACGAGTAATCAGTAAACTTGCTGCCGCATTGCCGGGAATGATGAGAGCTTCTTCAGAATCTCCGGTGCCGAATGCGGCTGCCTTGCGGGTAAGTCGGAAACCGCCCTTCTCGTGAGATTCTCCGTGACAGCGGAAACAATGCTGCCGCAAAATCGGCTGGACATGCTTTTCGAAATCAATCTCCGATTTTGGATCAGCTGCCCGAATCTGAGTCTGCAATCCGTATAGGATAATGAATGCACTCAGCAAGCAGAGGCATTTCTTCAACTTAGTGGTACTCATCAGCAATCTTCCCGAAGTCGCTTCGAAGTAATAAAAAAGCATCGAATACCCTTTATACGTGAAAGAGAATGCACTCGACAAGGTTGAAGATTCAAACTCGACAACTTTCTGAATAACTGAATCCTGTTGGTGAAGAAGTGAATCTTTTAGGGGATCAACTTGCAACCCCGTATGCTGGCAGGCTAAACTAATTGACGAACACTCCGAGACGACACTTATCAAATAGGACGCTCAATATGTTTTCGCAGGAAATGCTGATCTTCGCGGCTATTGTTTTCGCGGTCATCTTAGGCATTGTGGTCTTTGTGCTCTTCACAAAGTATTTCCACCTGTGGTTACGTGGCTTTGTGACTGGAGCACACGTCGGCCCGATTCAACTCGTGTTGATGTCGCTGCGGAAGCTAAACCCTACCGCCATTATCGATGCTCGTGTTATGGCTGTGCAGGCCGGTTTGCCAAAAATTCCGACGGCTGCTTTTGAGGCTCACTATCTGGCAGGTGGTAATATCCGCCGCATTGTGCAGGCACTCATTGCCGCTCAACGAGCCAAGATTGATCTGGACTGGGACACAGCTGCTGCGATCGACCTGGCAGGTCGCGATGTTGTCGATGCCGTGCGAACGAGTGTGGATCCGAAAGTCATCGATTGCCCCGACCCCAAACGTCACTCCCGCAATACGCTTGATGGTGTCGCCCGTGATGGCATTCAATTGAAAGCTCGCGCCCGAGTGACGGTTCGAACGAATCTGGCTCAATTGATCGGCGGAGCCACCGAAGACACGGTGATTGCCCGCGTCGGCGAGGGAATTGTTTCGGCAATTGGATCGAGTGAAAGTCACAAGCATGTGCTGGCCAATCCGATGATGATCGCCAAAGCTGTGCTCGCCAAAAGCCTCGACTCACAGACGGCCTATGAAATTGTTTCGATTGACATTGCCGATATCGATGTCGGCGACAATATCGGTGCTCGGTTACAGGGAGATCAAGCCGAGGCTGACATGCGTGTCGCCCGGGCCCGTGCCGAGGAAAAACGTGCCAAGGCTGTGGCAACCGAAGCCGAGATGATGGCATTGACTCAGGAAAACCGAGCCCACGTGATTCTGGCCGAAGCGGAAATTCCGAAGGCAATGGCAGATGCATTCCGTCAGGATGGCTTACGGTTGAACGGCAAAGCACAGAACTCCTAACAATACTTGAAATTGAATTAGTTCTAGTCGTTATAATAACTCGGCTGGCGGAGCGCTCTCGAAGAGAATCCCTTGAATCGTATAGCTTCCGGGGGATTCCGCTAAAGAGGAGCGCCCCCGCCCGAGTCATGACTGACTCGGCTTGCCCAATCTGCTTGAATGATTCTCCTGTCCTTCGTCGTTTTCGTAACGATTACACGGATAATTGCATTATTTTTCAAAAGTCGGTCTGTAGTTGTCGTAACTACACAGAGAATAGTTTCGAAGTCTGAATGATGAGAGTTCGATAGATAAGGATAACCGACATTGTTTGGTGTCGGTTGATCGAAATCGCGCTTCATTCGTCAACTTATGCAATTATCCAAAGAGCATTCGTCTGGCATTTCCGCGGATTAGTCAGCTTTCGATTGAGTTTGGCCTGACAATTGCTAACATTGTTCTTAGAGAATGGTT
>DOCI01000121.1:7301-7719 GCA_003503535.1 Planctomycetaceae bacterium | reverse complement strand
AGCTACTCTCCAAGTCAAGAAGACATACAGAACAAATCAGGTCGGTTACTGAATCAGGAAGGTCGGCAGCCGCGTTGTTTATAAGGATACTCTCATGTCCACAACCGATCGACTCCACGTGGAATTGAACACTCGTCAGCAGGATCTGCTGCTCGAAGGGTTGCGATATATCACAAGTTCCGTGCGTTTACGTCGCGAAGACCCAACCGAAGAAACGGTGGCTTTGCGTCGCGAACAACTGACTGAACTTCGTGAACTGGCCGCCTTGATCGAGGGAAACGCCACCGCTGAGATGGCTGTCAATTCCTGAAATCCTGTTTAATCATCCAAGTAGACGCCGCATGTGCTTTCAGCATCTGCGGCGTTTTTTTATGCAGTGTGAGCACTTGTTTAAGCTGGTAGGACAGGCTTCCAGCCT
>DOCI01000121.1:5925-7232 GCA_003503535.1 Planctomycetaceae bacterium | reverse complement strand
CTGGTAGGACAGGCTTCCAGCCTGTCTGCAATTGAATATTGAATTTCAATATTGATCAATCGCTGTATTAAGTAAAGTTAGACAGGCTGGAAGCCTGTCCTACAGGAGCGGAAGTTCCGGAGTATTTTTTATGCAATAAATTTCAAATCGATTCTACCTGTCGCTTGCAACGGAATAAAACTTCTGGCCAGAATGTGAACAGGAGACCATTCCGTAACAAGTGTTTCCGGACTTGATCGTCTCCATTCTTAAATTCTTCAAACATGACGGAAGAAAGCCCTATGAAAACGACTGGTCTAATCACGCTTTGCCTCTGCCTGTGCTTTGTCATCAGTTCAGCTCCTGCTCAGAAGATGAAATCTGCTGCAGCGCCGACGACTGCTCGCTCGAAGAATCGATTACCCAATTACTATGGACAAATTGGATTGAGCGATGAACAACGCACTAAAATTTATGGAATTCAGGCGGAGTTCCGCACGAAATCTGAAGAACTCATCCGACAACTCGAAGACATGCGAACTGAGGAAACATTGGAAATTCAGTCTGTATTAACTCCCGAACAACGGACTGAGTTGAATGACCTGGTCACTGCGGCTCGGAAGAAACGGCAGTCCTCCTGAGATTCTGCAATAGGGTTTTCAAGCTAATCCACAATCGATAAAGTGGTTCACAATGTGTTCATCCGCAGTAGAAACTTTTGCTGCGGATATTTTTTATTTCCCTGCCAGATTTGGTCCACAACGGTTATTTCATGAGTGATTCTCTCCAGCAGCGTCTCTTCCAGGAACTCGAAGCCCTTCCGCTGATCGATCCTCACACGCACATCAATCCCCATGCGGCTGCTTCAAAATCGCTGGGGGATATCATGGGATATCACTATTACACCGAACTGGCACACTCAGCTGGCCTGGCAAAGAACAAGATTGAAGAACCGGGAATCTCGCCGAAAGAAAAAGTCGGTCGGCTCGTTCCAAAATTGAGCGCACTCGAAAATACAGCTCAATATGCCTGGTTGATCGAGATTTGCCGGGAGTTCTTCAATTTCGAAGATGATCGAATCACAACAGAAAACTGGGAGAACCTGTACGATCAAGCCGATAAAGTGCTCGGCCAGTCCGACTGGGAGCAGCAGGTTCTGAAAAAATCAGGACTCGAGCAGGTCTATCTCACTAACGATTTCGATGATCCCCTCGAAGGATTCGATACTTCACTGTATGTTCCCTGCCTGCGTACTGACGATCTCGTTTTTCATCTGACAAAATCAGACGTCCGCGAACGGCTCTCCAAAGCAACCAACCGCGATCTCG
>DOCI01000121.1:4907-5772 GCA_003503535.1 Planctomycetaceae bacterium | reverse complement strand
ATCGGTTCTATCGAAGATTTACAGGCTGCGATTCGCGATCTGTTTACGCATTTCACGAAAAATGGCGCCCGAGCCTGTGCGATTTCACTGCCTCCTGACTTTTCACCGACGCTGGTCCCGAGTGGCACAGTCGCGCCTTATTGGTCTCAATTGGGGCGGGGAGAAAAACTGAATGAAGCCGAGGCTGCTCAGTTGAGTCAGTTTGTCTTCTGGCAGCTGGCTGAGAATTGTGTCGTCTTTGAACTTCCATTCGATTTGATGATTGGCGTGAATCGACGTGTTTACGAAAACGGTGTGTTCCAGGGCCAGGATTTGTACGACAAACGAACTTCCCTCATTCAATATCGCGACCTGTTTAATAGTTTCCCTCAGGTTACGTTCCCGATTTCTGTGTTAACCAGCACAAGCAATCAGGAATTGGTCAGTTATTCATGGATTTTCCCGAATGTCATCGCCAATGGTCACTGGTGGTATTCGAACACACCGCCGTACATTGAACAGGATTGTCGGACACGATTGACTGCGATCCCACAAACTAAATACGTCGGCTATTACAGCGATATGTACAAGCTGGAATTTGCTCTGCCCAAATTCCGCATGTATCGTCGAATTCTGGCCAAAGTCCTTGCTCAGGAGTTTGTTGTGGATCGAGGCTGGTCCGAAAAACGAGCTGTCGAACTGGGGCATTTGATCCTGCGAGGAAATGTCGAAACGATCTTCGGTCGATAATTTCCGCAATGCAAACAGGCAAATTTCCGAAGATTCCCGCGAATTGGAGCGAAATCTGCCCAATTAGCGGGGCGTTTCCTCTTTTCAGACTGCTATGACGTCGCTAATATTCTCACTAGACCATTTTCAAATGGTT
>DOCI01000121.1:0-4749 GCA_003503535.1 Planctomycetaceae bacterium | reverse complement strand
GCAGTCGCATGAGCATCAAATGATCATAGAACGAAGTGTTTGCTCCTGCCATACGCTGCAGATAATTATTGAAAATGCTCTAGAACCCTCAGGACATGGGGAGCTTATGCTCTGAATGTCGGCTTGGCAGGGTTCAACTGCCTCAGATCTGCTTGCTTTGTAACCACACTTGAAGTCTCTTCATTATGAATGATGGATGAGAATTCTCTTCAGTGTTGGAATCAGAATTTTTTATTCCACGAAGAGATTACAGGAAAGCTAAGCAGATTTCGGAGCAGAGATGCGAACGTATGAGGAAGTGTCTCTGTCAATTTTTCATCAGGTTGATTGGCAACCTGACTGTATTTAACTCTCACTGAATTTATGCACACCGAACCATGAAAAACCTCGACCAAGTACGGAACATTGGGATCTCCGCTCACATCGACTCTGGCAAAACCACGTTGACAGAACGAATTCTGTTTTACGCTGGAAAGACCTACAAAATTGGCGATGTGAAAGACGGTGGCGAAGGTGCCGTCATGGATCATATGGAACTCGAACGCGAGCGTGGCATCACGATTACCTCTGCTGCAACTCAGGTCCGCTGGCAGGATCACGTTGTTAACGTGATCGATACGCCGGGCCACGTCGACTTTACCGTCGAAGTGGAACGTTCTCTTCGCGTTCTCGATGGAGCGATTCTGGTCCTCTGCTCAGTCGGTGGTGTGCAAAGTCAGTCATTGACAGTTGACCGTCAGATGAAACGCTACGGAATTCCCCGAATTGCGTTCATCAATAAACTTGACCGCACAGGAGCCGATCCGGATTCTGTTTGCCAGCAGATTGAAGAAAAGCTCGGCGTAACTCCTGTCCCGTTGCAGATTCCGATCGGCGTCGAATCCAACCATAAAGGGGTTGTCGATCTGCTCAACATGCGAGCGATTTACTTCTTTGGCGACAACGGCGAAGAGATTAAGTACGAAGAAATTCCTGCAGAATTGAAAGACAAAGCCGATGCCGCTCGTGCCCACATGCTCGAGCAGCTCTCTCTGTTTGACGATGAGTTGATGGAAATGCTGCTGGAAGAATCCGAAATCCCTGTCAGTAAAATTGAAGATGTCATCCGTGAAGCAACGCTTTCACAAAGCATCACTCCCGTGATGATGGGCAGTGCGTTCAAAAACAAAGGTGTTCAGGTTCTCCTGGATGGCGTGATTCGCTATTTGCCTTCGCCGCTTGATCGCCAAGTGAAAGCAATTGATGTAACTGCTGTCGAAAAAGCAGAAAAAGAAGAACGGGACAATGGAACGAATGAAAAAATCGATCCCGACAAATACAAAGTTCCCCTTTCAACAAGTGATGACGATCCGCTCGTCTGCATGGCATTTAAAACCGTCATGGAGCAGTTCGGTCAGTTGACTTATACCCGTATTTATCAGGGCCAAATCAAAAAGGGCGAAAGCTACATCAATATTCGAACGGGTCAGAAAACCCGTTTCGGACGTATTGTCCGTATGCACTCCAACGACCGTGAAGATGTCGACGTTGCCGGAGCCGGCGATATTGTCGCTATCGTCGGTGTCGATTGTGCGTCCGGGGATACGTTCTGTGGAGATGGAGCGAACTACTCTCTGGAAAATATCTACGTTCCAGAAGCGGTGATTCGTCTGTCGATTGAACCGAAAAGTCGAGACAGTGCCGACAAACTCGGCAAAGCTCTCGAGCGTTTCCGCCGTGAAGATCCGACATTCCATGTGATGACCGATGAAGAAACCGGACAAACCATTATTGCCGGAATGGGTCAGTTGCATCTGGATGTTTATATCGAACGTATCAAACGCGAGTACAAATGCGAGTGTATCATTGGTGAACCTCGGGTGGCTTATAAAGAAACTCCGAGTAAAGCCGTCGAGTTCAATTACAAACATAAGAAGCAGACCGGTGGTTCCGGACAATACGCTCACATCGTGGGTAAGATTGTGCCGATGGCCGAAGGTTTCGAAGCTCCTTATGAATTCCATAACGATGTGACCGGTGGACGTATTCCTAAAGAATACATTCCATCCGTCGACGCTGGTTTTCAGCGGGCTCTCGAAAAAGGCCCGTTGTGCGAATGTGAAGTTGTTGGAGTAGATGCTTATCTCTCTGATGGTTCTTATCACGATGTCGACTCGTCGGAAATGGCATTCAAAATTGCTGGCTTTGACTGCATGCGAACGAATCTGCGTGAGAAGTGCGATATGGCCCTCCTCGAGCCGATCATGACTCTGGACATCGAAGCTCCAGATGAATATCAGGGATCGATTACCGGTCATATTTCGAGTAAGCGAGGGATCGTGACATCGTCTTCAACAAAGAGCATGACCTGCTACATTCTGGCAGAAGTGCCTTTGGCAGCGATGTTTGATTACGCCAACGAACTCCGTTCGATGACACAGGGTAAAGGGGGCTTCAGCATGGAGTTTGCCCGTTACGCCCGCTGTCCTCGCAATGTTCAGGAAGAAGTTGTCGAACGCCGCCGCAAAGAACTGGAAGAACGTCGGAATAACAAGTAACTGATTAAGACCATTTTCAAATGGTTTCTGCAGTCGCATGATCATCATATGACCATAAAACGCGGGGTTTTCTCCTGCCGTACGCTGCAGTGAATTATTGAAATTGCTCTAAACGAGAACAACAGCCGTGCACGAAAATGCACGGCTGTTCTCGTTTAATGTTGCCACTTTTCTTAACCCGAAGCGTCAGCGAGGGGACGACGTTCCATCTATTATCCGGTTAAACAAAAACAATACCGGGGTGGCGGGGCACTCTCGAAGAGAAGCCCCCGAATCGTTGGACTTTCACTACTCAACTGATAATTAAGAGTCATGTCCGTTGTATTGAACCCTGCTGTTGTTCTGTGCAATTTGACAAGCAACGCTTTCCCCTCGCTGACGCTTCGGGTTATGATAATTTAACACATAACACAATTTACTAACTACGATAATCGCGAGAAAACCCGAGTCCTAACTGACTCGGCTCGCCTGATTCCTGGATTTGATTTTGACTAACGACCGCACCACTCAATTAATAAAATGGATTGAAACGGCTTGCCTCTGGGAAGCAGAAGCTCCTAAAGCGGGTAATGTTCATCCCCAGGCTTCCTTTGTCGATCTCACGTACAATGACTTCGTCCGCTCTGCTCGTGTGACTGCGTTTATGCTTTCACGAATCGATCAACGCGGGATTTCTAAATCGATTCTTGACGCGGTGAAAACTGTCAAACTGCAGATCGGCAAAAATACGAATCTCGGCATCGTGCTTTTAATCGCCCCTCTCGCGGCAGCTTCCCGACACGGAGCCATCCAAGACCAAATTGCACAACAGATTGATGAACTCAATGTCGCCGACAGTCGTCTAATTTATGAAGCGATCCGCACCGCCAAACCGGGAGGAATGGGGACGACATCTGAGCAGGATCTTTCGGCTGAGCCAACTGAAGCCGTGCGGGAAATCATGTCGCTGGCAGCCGACAGAGATCTGATTGCTCAACAATATACCAATAATTTTGCCGATGTTCTGGGCTTTGGTCGAGATCGACTCAAAACCTGGTGGGAACGCTGTCCACAGGATCGCAATCAGGCAATTGTCGGTTTGCATCTGGATTGGATGGCGAATTATCCAGACAGTTTAATTGCCCGTAAGTGCGGTCAGGAAATCGCGAATGAGTCCAGCGCACGAGCTAAACAGGTTCTTGATTTGAACTGGCCGGAAACCGTTGAAAGCCAGGAAGAATTTGCGGAACTCGATGCCTGGTTACGTGATGATGGCCATCGTAAAAACCCCGGCACCTCAGCCGATCTTGTCGCTGCCACATTATTTGTCGGGCTGTGCGAAGGTCTGATTTCCTGCTGACAATACCACTAAAACATAAAAACTACCATCAGAAGCAACTCTCATGTCCGATGCCACTTATCGTGTTCGAGTCACAAAAGATCATCTCGTCTTCAGTGCCGCTCATTTCATTACGTTTAATGGCAAAATCTGCGAACGACTGCATGGCCACAACTGGCGGGTAGCCGTCGAAGTGACAGGAAGTCTGGATGAGAATCGCTATGTATTCGACTTCATCGCATTGCGAGATGCGACCCAGGCGATTGTGAATGAGCTTGATCACCGTATGCTGCTGCCGACAGGTCATCCAACAATTTCAGTAACTGTCGTCGAAGATAATGAAGAAGTCGAAGCGCGATTCGAAACACGCCGCTGGATTTTTCCCAAAGAAGACTGCATCATCCTTCCCGTTCCCAATACAACGGCCGAAGAGATTGCCCACTGGATTGCAACTCGTCTGGTCGATGACGTCATAAAAAAACATCGACACGAACTGAAAAGTGTTCGTGTCGATGTCGAAGAAAACTTTGGCCAGTGGGCCCAGTGTGAACTCTCACTCGACTGAAGATTCCCGATGGATTGGTGTCGTGTCAGGAAAGGAGAGGCCAGTGTCGAGTGGCCAGTGGTGAGAGTTTTTCAGATGAGTGACTGGGGTCGCAGCGAAGCGGAGCCCCCAGAGGGTTTGAAAGCGGAGGGCGGAAAGCGGAAAGCCGAAAAAGGTGAAATTGTTACAGCGGTTCCGAAGCCCAGGCTTTCCGCTTTCCCCTTTCGGCTTTCAATACTTTAACCTCTCCCCACTAACCCCTCACCTCTTTAGTAGCTTTCGCCGGTTGGAGCGACATCGCAGCTGACGTCGCAGGAATCATCACATTGATCCCACTCGTCGTTGTATTT
>DOCI01000136.1:11408-14717 GCA_003503535.1 Planctomycetaceae bacterium | reverse complement strand
CATGCATATACGGCGGATCGTCTCACGATGATTGGCCACCAAAATGAGAGCCTTCCGGGTCCAAACTTGGGAGGCTCTTTTTTTGTGCGCCTGTTGAAAATTCGTGGGTTAAAGCTGGATTTGGTTCAACGCACAAGGCTCGTGAGTAAACCGGAGTCCTCACTGACTCGGGTCGCATGGAGGTTTGGGTCTGGGTGTGATTGTTGGGTTACGCTTGGCTAACCCAACCTGCGATACTCGCGGGCGATTGCTCATGCATTCGGGAAAGAGTCGGTCTTTATTCGTGAAGGCAGATCAATTCCCGAGGTGGCCTCGTTCGAAGAAATCTTCGGCGTAGAAACGCTCCTCCTCGGCTGGGGCCTCAACAGCGACAACCTACACAGCCCGAATGAGCATTTTCATCTGGCCAATTTCCATCGAGGGACGTTGGCGAGTTCGAAGTTGTGGGAGGAGTTGGGGAGGTAGGATTGTGGTCAGTTTATCCTTTCTAATGGGATACTCTTTCGCTGGTCGGCTAAATTGTAGATAGAAGATGAATTTGCTGTTCAATATTCATGGTACGCGAACGGTGAGGCATCTTGTGCTTTCAGCACCCAACCGACAAAGTCGGTCGGGCCACCCGCGGTGGCTACTTTGTAATCCATTTTTGAGAAAGTCATACTTCGTTCTCAGAATCATCCTTGCCTTGTCCTTTTTCGACAATTTCCCCACCTTCAGTCTCTTCAGACTGCGGTGTTCGCTCTATTCCAAAGTTGGCTGCGATCTCCTCAACTGTTGCTTGAGCTTCGTCCTCGGTTGGGTTATCAACAAGTCCTTGCAAACGATTCGTAAAATCCTGAGCAGTGTGCTCTGCTTTGACTTTCCCAATAAATTGGGGATTCTTTGTGGCGAACTTTTTTAGCCAAACAAGGCCCTGTTGATGTCTTTCGCTAACTATTGGAGTGAAAAAGCGAGAAAGCACATGATCGTGCGCTGCAAGTATCGAAGGGTCCTCAATCTCATCGCCATACATATCAAAAAAGATGTCGTTGATTTGCCCTTTAGCAGAGACCACAGAATCAACGAGATGCTCACGCAGAACCTTGCGAGTTCCAGACGACTCGTCAACACAATCAACTATCGTTGACCATGCTTCGACTATCCATTTGGCAGGGATGTCGTCTCCTTGTATCACCGATTGAGCATGATACTGGAGGGCATCGGTGAAGTTATTAGTCAAGCTGGGTGGCCGTTCCTGCTTTGACAGTTCGATGCAAACAGCACAGTTTGCTCTGTTGCCTGTGAGATCCGCTGTCCAATCTTCCTTGCTCATCCGTTCAAGCCCTTCTCGACACCATTCCATGAAATCTGGCACAGAACCTTTCGCCCCCCGAAGAATGTCTAAATATAGAGCGGACTTCTTTGGTTCGAATCCACTCTCTGATTGTTGAAGGAAATCACACATTCCATTTGTTTTTGAGAGCGTGCCGACGAGTGTCTGGAAGCGTAATTTGTTAGTGTCGTCATTCAACTGTGAACGAAGGCTCTTCGAGTGTTCTTTGATTACTTCCGGAGTAAATACTACCTCTGGAACTTCTGAGTCAGCGACCAGCTTGAGCACTTCAACGAACAACGCATGAGGCGTATCCGCATTTTGAACGACCCACATAATATCAGGCAACACTCCACACCGCTTTGTTAGTTCGTACATTGCTGCAACCACCTCTTTCTCTGGCGAAGCAACCGCTGAGACTAGCATTTGATGTCCTGCGTCGGAGTTACCGACACCTGTTGGCTTCGTGAGATTTACATTTTGTCCTGCAAAACTGAAGATAATAGCAGCTTGAGTCAAGAATTCGTTGTGCTGCTTTGCTAAATGGAATTGATGCAGAAGGTGGCCAGGATCCGATAAGGTTTTTTGTATCGGAAGTGACTCTTCAACACCGAGTGCTTCCAATTGGATGAGTGCTTCCAAAAGATGAACGCATTCACTACTCGGTACAGACACACTCGCATCCAATCGACTTTCTATGGCTGTACAAACGTCTTGCCATTCGCTCTTAGTTGCGCTCTTGTGCGTGACGTCGATGGCAGTAACGTCTAAATCTGAAAAATCACCTGACGATACTCTGGTCACAAAAGATGACATAATGTCTTCTGACTTACCGCTTGCCTTCAAACGCCCCCAGTAAACTTCCTCGTGGTCGTGAGCAGCGACGTCGCTGCAGGCAATGAGCCACTGCTCGGCTTTGAATGGTAGTGTAACCGTCTTCGGAATGGACGTACCATGTCCGAGGGAATTCGCAATGTCAAATAATGAAAACAGCGCTTTCACAACAGAACTGGCATCAGGAGCGTCTTTCTTTGTTGAATCAACTTTTGCAAGTTGCAAGCAGAATTTTTTGATGACTTCGGTGGAGAATTCTTGTTCGTTCTGAAGAGTAATAAGATCGCCAATCCCTTCAGAAATCGGTAACCATGTTTTGAGGTTTACACCTGCGTTACGCAACGCGTTGAGTATGACGGGATTTTCAGGCCCGTCGTATTGGTCTAGGAGCTTTGATGCTCGAAGTTGAGAGGCAATCATCGTTATTCCTTGGACATCCTCTTCATGCCAACGAGTTGTTGCAACGACCTCAAGCACCGCCCAGAATCCTGCGCCGTTCCGTTCGGCTATCTTCTTTAGATCATCTGGCTCACGGTTCTTTAATGCATTCGAAATCGAATCTGAAAGCAGAAGTTCCAGCCCTTTTGAAGCCTTCACATTAAATACCAAGCCTGCCAGGCTTCTCTTTAAGTTGTGATCAAGCAATTCATTGTCAAGCATCCTGCAATCTTCTTGCGTTGGGAGCGTTCCTTCCCGCAAATCTTCGATTAGTCGGTGGCGTGCCTTTCGAGTCAATACGAAGAAGGCGATGTGTCCTATAGGGAACCTATGTATCCATTGGCGGTGTATGGCACCAATCTGGTTGACGTACAGTTTAAGTTCCCGTGGAGTCGGAGGATCACCCTGCCGAGTTCGACAATGGTCGAAGACACGATAGATAATATGCCGATCCTTGAAATGGCCCGGGAGCGCTTTTTCGACGAGTTCGTAGAGAAACGACTTCCAATCTGATAAGACAGGCGGGGCAACGTGGAACCTTATCTGAAAGCTCTTGTCGAGGAAAGATTCGGTTGTTCTACTCGCTTCATTTAACCCATTTCCTTGCTCATTCTCCTCGGTATGTTGTTGCTCCTCAGGCTGACTCCAAAGCTTGCGGATTCGGATAGGATCGTATGGGACGACAACCCATAGCTGTTTGTACCAGTCTTCAGAATTATGGTCTC
>DOCI01000136.1:7988-11310 GCA_003503535.1 Planctomycetaceae bacterium | reverse complement strand
TCTCGATCATGTAGAAACGTTTGGAGTGTTCCCCAAATACTGAGAGCTGTCTCTGCATCTACGCGATCTAAGTTGTCGAGAACCAGAAGCAGCCTGCGAGATTTGTTTTTCGATAACGCTTCGGACATGAGAGTGCCGAAGTAAACATCAAATTCCAGCGACGTTGGTTCGGGCGTCTCAATCGTTTCAGTAAGGGTCTCACTGACGGCCTCGTTAGTAATGAAAGCGTAGTCAGAGAGTTTCGGGCTACGCCACTCTTTTCGCAGAACCCATAACGTGTATAGCAGTATTATCCAAAATGGAATCAAGACGAAGTTTAGTCCAATCGTGAAAAGCCAGTTAACAGGATGATTGGAGTTGAATGTAAGACCTTGGCGAAGTCCAGCGTTGGTAAGGGCTAATCCCAAAGGGATCAACGGCAAGCTCAAAGCCGAAAAAGTTCCAAACCATGTAGCGTTGGGAGTAATCAGTGTTTGGGTTTTCTTCCGTCTATTAGCCAGTTCTTCGAGCTTCTTCTTCCATATATCCTTGTCGGCCCATCCGTATTCGCTCAATTCAGTTACGACTGATTCAATGAACGTTCGTCTCAAAGGGTCGCCTTCATGAGCCCAGGCATCAAACAAGACGACGGTGTAATCGCTGTTCTTTGAGAAACGATCTGCCAAGAACCGAACAACAGTAGATTTTCCAGAACCCCAGCCGCCTTCGTGTCCGATCGCCTTACCGCCGTCTTCGGCAGATTCGATCATACTTGCAATCGCATCGGCCACTCTTTGGTGCGGACCAGTATCACCATCAGATGCAAAGGCGTCTGAAAACGCTGGAACATCGTCTAAGAGAATTGTCTCACATGGTGCTTCATTTTCAGTGTCCATCCTCTTTTTTCCCTCTTGTTGTGCGACGTGCCTCGTCAATCAGCTTCCAAATCTCACTTTCTTCATCATGTATGCCGTAAGTGATCGGCTTCTGAAATTTGCATGTACACGCTCAGTGTGATCACTTGTTGACTTTCCTGTAGTGGATTATTGTTCAATCCTGTCTAACTTTACCAAACTTCGGTTGCCATGAAAATCATGCTGAGCCTTTCCTAGCGAAGACTGCCAAAGCCATGTCTAAGGTCTCAAAAAGGGCTTCAAGACTCATTTGAGACTGAGACATTGTGTTTCCCCAATCACATATTCTAAAGTTGAGTACGGTCCACTGATTGACATTAAGTTCGCGGGTGGCACCGGTTGACGCAAAGCGGCTACCGGTGTGACGAAGTCACAAGAGGAGATTCTACCAAAGGAATGCCTCTGAAATCGCTGTGTCCCATTCCTGGTTTACATCACAGAAAAACGCGAAGAGTCATATAGTACTCTTCGCGTCCTTGGCGTCTTGGCGGTTTCATCATTTCGTTATGGTGTGAATGGATCCGATTTTCCAATTCCTCCGAAGGGGGTCACTGTGTCGATGGAACGCAGGGGTGTTTGTGGAGCGGTGAAGCCTTCGCGGGTCAGCACGAGTGGACTACGGTCTTTGCGGTCGGCGAGGTTGCCGGCGTGGTTGACGGTTCGTACATAAATTGGTTGGGTGAGTTCGCTGCGTGAGCGGGAAGTTTGATAGCTGCCGGCCATGGTGGTTTCTTCGCGGGCGGGTTGAGCAGTCCGGTTTGTGGCGTTGTAAGCCGGTGCGGAATCGAGTTGGGCCATTTGATGATTGCGTTCAGGAGCAGAATTGGTCGCGACATTCTGAGAGGCAATCGGGCTTGGAGCTGAGGTAGCAGGGGCATTCAGGTCCGGTGATTGTCCACGAACAACGGTTCCTTCCGGGATTCGATTTTCATTCAACGCCAGTTGATTACCTTCAGGCAGGTTCAGGGAAGGGCTGCCGGCAATCACCCAGCTGTCCCATTTCTGTTCGAGTTGTCCGACGGAGTTCACTCCATAATGAGCACTCAAGGCATGATCCCAGTTTCCTTTGCGATGAGCATCCTGCAGGAACGCCAGGAAAGTTCGACGACCACCCTGCTGAACCAGATAATCGGTCAATGAATATCCTTGAGCATACAGTTTCATCACATCCCGCATGTCCGAGGGATATTCGGTCATGCCGAGGAGTGACTGCAGAGGAATTTTCTTGCCGCCCCGCATCACATCGTCGAGCAAGCGTGTCTGACGACGGCGTTCGGATTCGTGTTCGATCAGCGTCGACATGCCTTCATCGGCCCAGCGGGGGAGAGGGCGTCGGAAAATACAGGCCAGGATTGTGTGAGTAATTTCGTGAGGCAGAACGGAATCGAGAATTCGCTCTTCGGTCCCCTGAATATTCATCCGCCAGCCGAGCACTTCGCCGTTCTGAAAATTGAACGTCGTGGCTCCGCCTGCTCCAATTTGTCCGACCTTACAGCGAATCGGGCAGGGAGCAGACCAGTTTGGCAAGTTTTTGCCCGCCCACATTTCCGACAGTTCTTTTCGGAAACGTTCGGCTTCCTGTCCGACCCGTTCAGCAAATTCCTGGGTTGGTGCTTCGACCACGAAATTCGCGGTTCGATAGGATGCAGCCTGGAGTTCCAACTGAGTCGCGAACAGTCCGGCACAAACAGTGAGCGTAACGCGAGCGGCAAATACACGAGCTTCCATGCTCTGGTATCCTTTTTGATTTTGAACATTACATCCATTTTCAAATGGTTTCTGCAGTCGCCTGGGCACCAAAGGAGCTAATAACGTTGTGTTTGCTCCTGCCGAACGTTGCAGATTATTTTTGAATATGCTCTGGTAATGTTTACGATCGATTATTGTCCCGAAGGAATTCCATTCCTTCGTCCCCTTGATTCACCGTTTGATCCCCCCGGACCCCGCGGCATGTTCCAACCATTCCGAAGAATGCCGTAACGAGAGATCAATTATGCAACACCCGTGCCAGAACCTCCTCAACTTTTTCCGGGACTGATCTTGACTCGATTTTCCTGCAGTCAAAGAACGCCCGATAATTTTTCTGTCCGATCAGCCCTGTAAATTCTGCCTTGTAAGCCTTACACGGAATACAGCATCTGTTCACTGAATTGACGATGTAATTCTGACAATCGAGCGTTGATTTCCATTTCTACAATGATCGAAGGTGATCAAGTGTTTCCTTCCTCCAGGGCGTTCAACTGAGTACATGAATACTCATGACCCGAAGCCTCTGCGAGGGGACGGCTTTCAAGTCACAACAGAGTTAAACCGCGTTCCAAATGAAAACCGGAGAAATTCAACAATTTGTAAGAATACTGGTTCGTGCCAGAGATATAAGGGAAAACAATCAAACCCGGGGTGGCGGGGGCGCTCTCGAAGAGAAACCC
>DOCI01000136.1:7631-7822 GCA_003503535.1 Planctomycetaceae bacterium | reverse complement strand
GCGGAGCGCCCCCGCCACCCTGGAAGACTTTTTTAAGATATCTAAGGAAATCCGGTTTCCATTTGGAACAGGGTTTAAACTCATGAATTCCTGGATGGTATGTTCATCCTTTAAAGTGAAATCCTCTTAGGGGCAAGAACATCGAAAAGTTAATCGAGCCCCGTCCCCTCGCTGACGCATCGGGTTAAGAT
>DOCI01000136.1:7017-7429 GCA_003503535.1 Planctomycetaceae bacterium | reverse complement strand
TCGCTGACGCATCGGGTTAAGATTGATCATATCGACGGCTGACTTCCTGGAAAAAGGAACCGCAGATTTACGCGGATGAACGCAGATAAAAACCAGTAGTTCAAAATTCAACTCTTCCCCACTCAACTCGCTTTCAACCTCATTTGGCATTGTTCGAAATTTCTGCACTTCCTATCGTGTGAACTTCGGTGAATCACAGACAATAGGAAAGGGAAGCCCAGATGGCAGATGTGGAAATCGAAATTGAGGAACAGGAGTCTGAACAGCTTTATTTTCCGGAGCCTTCGGAACGACAATTGACCGCTCGGGCCGTGATTGTGGGATGTCTGGTTGGCAGTATCGTTTCCTGCACGAACATTTATATTGGCCTGAAAATCGGTTGGGCGTTCGGGGCTTCGATTATTTCCGCTGT
>DOCI01000136.1:6386-6909 GCA_003503535.1 Planctomycetaceae bacterium | reverse complement strand
GCTTCGATTATTTCCGCTGTCCTCGGGTTTTCGATCTTCTCGTTGTTGAACCGCAAACTCTCGGTTCTTGAAACCAATATCGCACAAACCTCCGGCTCGGCAGCCGGTTACATGTCTTCGGCTGCTGGCTTGCTGGCTCCGATTCCCGCGATGATGCTGCTCGGCTACAACTTCAGCTGGTATGCCTTGATGATGTGGTCGGTTTCGGTGGCGTTTCTCGGCGTCTTCTTTGCCGTGCCATTACGACGTCAGGTGATCGATGTCGATAAGCTTCGCTTTCCGACTGGGACCGCGACAGCAGAAACGATTCTCGCCATGTATGGAGATGCAGCTGATGCACTGGCTAAGGCGCGCGTACTGGTGATTGCCGGGATTTGTGCAGGGATATTTACTCTCGCTTACCACTTTGTTCCCGAACTCGAGCAGCCTCCCATTCATGAATGGGAGTGGGTTCCCGGAGTAGCCTACCTGGCCATTGCGGCTGCCTGGGGATTCAAAGTCTATCTTGGCCCTTCATTGCTGG
>DOCI01000136.1:5078-6253 GCA_003503535.1 Planctomycetaceae bacterium | reverse complement strand
GGGGAACTCTCGGACCTTATTCTCAATCTATGGAGTGGGCACCGGGACCAATCATGGCCTATGAAAATGGTCCCCGTGGCTGGTTACTCTGGCCGGGTGTGGCTCTGATGGTTTCAGAAGCTCTCGGATCCCTTGCTTTCTCCTGGAAAACATTTGTAAATGCTTTCACAATGCCAGTTGCTAAAAGTCTCGATGAAGAACAAACCGTCTCCGGACATATCCCCAACAGTTGGTGGATTGGCGGATTGATTGGCGGATCCATTCTGGCCATTATCATCACACAGTTTGTTTTTGAAATCCCCTGGTATTTAACACTCATCGCCATTCCGGTTTCCTTCGTCCTTTCGATCGTTGCGGTGCGGTCTGCTGGAGAAACCGATATCAATCCGATTGGGGGAATGGGAAAAGTGACGCAGTTGATTTTTGGAGGCATCGCACCCGGTTCTATCTCGACGAACCTGATGGCAGCGGCGATTACTTCCGCGGGGGCTTCTCAAGCGGCAGACATGATGCAGGATCTGAAAACGGGCAAGATGCTCGGAGCCGCTCCCCGTAAACAATTTATCGCCCAGTTATGTGGAATCTGTGTTGGGATTCTATTTGCGGTTCCTGTTTATTTTGTCTTTACTAAGGCTTACGAATTGGGGAGCGAACAACTCCCTGCTCCAGCTGCGATGGCCTGGAAAGCGATGGCTGTCGTACTGAACGAAGGCTTCGGAGCCCTGCCTCCATTTGCCGAAGAGTCGATCCTTATTGCCGGCATCATTGGGCTAGCCATTGCAGGTCTACGACAAATCAAATCGATCGCCAACTTCGTCCCGAGTGGACTGGCGATGGGCATCGCCTTCATCGTCCCGGCTTATTATTCCCTAGTGATGTTTTATGGTCTGGTCGTCTGGCTGATCTGGAAAGCAATCGCTCCGGCAGCCGCCCAAAAATACAACTTCGCCCTCGCCTCCGGACTCATCGCTGGTGAAGGGCTGATGGGGATTGTGAACGCGGGGCTGACGATTGTCGGTATTCAATCAATGGGTGATATTCAGACTCGATTCAGTGAATTACTACAATATCTTGGGCTGCAGTAGAACTATTCACTAAACCATTTTCAATTGGTCTCTGCAGTCGCTTGGACCTCAGATGCCCTGAAAACGCTGTGTTTGCTCCTGCCGGACGCT
>DOCI01000136.1:445-4949 GCA_003503535.1 Planctomycetaceae bacterium | reverse complement strand
GGTAATTTTTGAATATGCTCTAAGATTGTCCAACTTCATGCCTACTGAAATTGTCCGCCGAAGTCTCGAACAGATGCAGCCCCGCATCGAGGGAATGGCAGACGAATTAATCCAGGAGATGCGGAAAAACATCGCAGAGTCGTAGGTCAGGCAGTTTCTGACGAATTGCGACGTCAACTGGAAATCATTTCAGGCACAAACTGACCTAAAGACTAGATTGCGTGGTGTGATTAGCAGCCTCGCAATGATCGCTGACTCAGGAAGCCACCTGCAATGTTACAGGCTGGGTTTTCTTGGTACTCTGTGGCACTTCCACTTCCGAGAGATCCAGATCGATCTCTGCACGACGGATATCGATAAAGGAATCGGCTTCGATTCCGAGTTTAACGCGACCATTCGAGATCTTCAGAACTTTGATCTCGATTGAGTCGCCGATGATGATTCGCTCATTCAGTTTTCGTGATAATACAAGCATCGAACCCTCCGTGGAAATATGCCGCTAATAGAAAAGCTCAAGAATCGAGCAACGGTTCGGACATATGCACACGGTGTGCCAAACTCGCACATATCCCATTAATTGAAATAATAGGGGGAATAAAAAGCCTGGAGTGTAGATGTTGTGGTTGATTGGTAACCATTTTGTTAGTTATTGGATACGGACTGATCGCAGAACGTCCCAATCGAAAGTTCTGCGGTCAGTAAAAATCAGGCTCTGTTGCGTTTTAAGCCAAGATCAAGTGCTGCAAAATCAGACAATGAGGACAATTGCACGGATTTTGCAAGAATTTGCTCAAGCGAACTGATTGAGATAAGGAATTTTTTCCGCGGTCTGCTTGATGAATTCCTGATTCTCCAGCAGGAGAGTCATGAAATCCCACTGTCCCGAGAGCAAAGCGTCGCGAGCGGAGTCGAGGATATCAACATCGCACGAGAAATCTCCCGCAGTCACTTTTTTCGCGACCAGGTCGACTGTCACTTCCAGTTGAGGATCGGCTTCGACTCGTCTGCCCAACTCATCCACATCGGTTGAGCTGGCAGTGACGGCTGGGACTCCAAGAGCGGTGCAGTTTCCGAAGAAAATCTCTGCAAACGACTCCGCAATGATCGCCTTAATTCCCCACCGCATCAGCGACTGCGGAGCGTGTTCGCGGGAAGACCCACAGCCGAAGTTGCGACCAGCCAGCAGCACTGAACTGTTCTGATACTTCGGATTATCGAAGGGATGATTCGGATTCTGCTCCCGGTCATCTTCAAACGCGTGCTCGCCAAGTCCATCGAACGTGACGCAGCGGAGGAATCGAGCCGGGATGATGCGATCGGTATCGATGTCATCCAGAATCAATGGAATGCAGGTGCCGGAAACTTGTTTGATTTCGTTCATGGTTCGACCTATATAACTGTAGTGCTCTTTCGAGCTTTAAATGTCGCCCTCAAATCGCTATTCCGCAGTCAGTTTGACTGCTCCCCGATATTGAACTTACACGACATTTTGCGGTAGTTGGAATAGTAGGGTGCGTCTAGACGCACCGGAATAGACTGAAAGTTCTACCTTTCGGGGGCTTCTCTTCGAGAGCGCCCCCGCCACCCGCGTTTAATTAACGAATAGCAACGGTCATCTCAAACCCCGACAGGTTCCATCATTTCGCGGACATCAGCGATATGACCATTAATCGCAGCTGCTGCCACCATGGCCGGGCTCATTAATAAGGTTCGGCCCGTCGGGCTTCCCTGACGTCCCTTGAAGTTCCGGTTACTCGATGACGCACAAACCTCACGGCCTTTCAATTTGTCGGGATTCATCGCCAGGCACATCGAACAACCGGCTGCTCGCCACTCGAATCCCGCTTCCTCGAAGATTTTATCCAGACCTTCTTCCACCGCCTGTTTCAACACCAGTTGAGAGCCAGGCACGACCAGCGCCTTCACACCGGGAGCAACTTTGTGTCCCTTTACGAGTTGAGCCGCTTCCCGAAGATCGGAAATTCGTCCGTTGGTACAGGAGCCGATGAAGGTCACATCGACTTTCACACCCTTGAGCGACTGTCCGGCTTCCAGGCCCATGTATTCGTAAGCTTCCTGAACCCCGGCTCGGTCATCTTCTTCAAAACTTTCGAGCGTCGGCACATTCTCGCTGATGCCGATCGACTGCCCCGGCGTAATTCCCCAGGTGACCGTCGGCTCGATATCATTCGCATCGAACGTCACGACATCGTCATATTCAGCATCCGGTCCCGAAGCCAGGCTCAGCCACCACTCGGCTGCCTTGTCGAAATCTGCCCCTTGCGGAGCCTGCGGACGACCGCGTAAATAATCGACGGTCGTTTGATCCGGATTGATATATCCACAACGGGCACCCCCTTCGATGCTCATATTGCAGACCGTCATCCGCTCCTCCATCGTCATCCGGTCGAACACATCGCCCGCATATTCATAGGCGTAACCAATGCCCCCCTTCACGCCCAGTTTCTGAATGATGTACAGCGTGACATCCTTGGCGTAGACGCCGGGATTCAGTTCGCCATTCACTTCAATCCGACGAACTTTTGGCTTGCCGAGTGCCAGAGTCTGCGTCGCCAGCACGCCGGCTACCTGACTGGTGCCGATTCCAAAGGCGATCGCACCGAACGCTCCGTGAGTCGAGGTGTGACTGTCACCACAGACAATCGTTAGTCCGGGCTGTGTCAGACCCTGTTCCGGGCCGACGATATGGACAATCCCCTGGCGAGAGTCGCTGATGTCAAACAGCGTGACGCCGAATTCCCGGCAGTTTTTCTCGATTTGAGACATCATCTGCTCAGCCAGCAGATCCTTAAATGGCCGCGCCTGATCATCCGTCGGCACAATATGATCGACCGTCGCGATAGTCCTCTCGGGATACATCACGCTCAAACCCCGCTCGCGGAGCATCGCAAATGCCTGCGGGCTGGTCACTTCGTGAATGAGATGCAGACCGATGAACAATTGTGTTTGTCCAGTCGGCAAAGTGCCGACGTTGTGCAGATCCCAGACCTTGTTAAACAGATTCTTTTTCTCGCTCATTTTGACCTTCAAATGTGATGAGGACAGTTCGTCAAAGCAGACAGAGCCGAAAGCGATTCCCGCTCGATGTCTTTCCATTTCAATCGCATAATATGCAATTCGTCTACACTGCCACAGCAGTTCGCACACGATGCACTTATCTCGCAGAGTGACGTTTTTATTCACTCTACACAAAAGCGAGACAAGAGCAAGTCGACAGAGTTCGCCAGAAACGAGATCCCCATGTTTTTAAGGCCAGCAGGAATTCACATGAGTCAGATTGATCAAGCATAAGTGGTTATGGATGGCTACATCTAAGGATGTGCTCATACGGTCATATTCCAGGCGAATAAAATGAACTGAGGGAAATTCTCGGGTGACCCAGATAGCAGAGCTATCTGGATGGACGAAGTCCATAAGAGGCTTTCAGTTTGATAGTGAGTGGACATGAAGAATATTACAGCTGAGCCGCCCTGAAAGAATCTTTCAGGGCCATTCGTGTAATATGAATTCGCAGTTCAATAAACTTAGCGCGCGAATGGTGAAGCATCTTCTGCTTTCAGCACGCAGTCGACAAAGTCGGTCGCGCCACCCGCATCAACCGGTGTTACTCGCTGCCTCGCCACCTGCGAGTTCCGCTTGTTGCTCCACGTGTTATCGTGGACTTTAACGGTTACAGGGATTCGTTTGATCATATGATAATTGTCAAGTGAAACGAAGCTACCTGTCGATTCGAATAGTAGTGATAACTCCTTTTCTCCTGAGGCCTTAGAAAATGATCCGAATCCTCATCTGTTTTTGCGTCATTGCTTTGTGCTCAGCCAATGTTTATGCACAACAGCTGCGCTCCATCGATGCGTCGAATCCAATTGGTCGCGGGCAGCGTGAACTGATCATTGGGGATCGCCAGACGGGTCGATCGAATTTTGCTTTGAGTTCAATATTCGATCCAGAGGATTCATCAGGAGGTTATACCGGCATTGATGCCGCAAAAATCACTGTGGGAAGCGATCTTTATACCGGCGGAGCCTTAAGTACGTTGCTGAATCCGGGCACCCGTTTCGAAGTTCAAGTCCCATTTATTTCCGTTCGTGAAATTGCGTCTCCCACACGGATTAACAGTTTCGAAATTCTGGGAGGATTTTCTTACTCTCGTGCTCACGGAAATGACGACTTCCAGCTCAACGAGCCGATCGGAGGTGGACTGCAGGCCGAGATTGATTCTGTGGACCTGTATCAATTTCACCTCGATTGCCTCTTTAGGACGAAAATTCGGTCGGAGAGCCGAGATCAGTTAATAGAGCTCTTTGTGGGAGCTGGTGCAGGTTTGGGAAAAACGAAAACGGACTTGAATTTCACGACGTTCAACCCGAACAAAACGCAGTATTTCGTACCGGTGGGAACAGGAGTCTCCGAATTGGAAGATGATGGTGTGTTTGGCGGACGGATTACAGCGGGCGCGGGCACAGAAACCCGATACGGACAA
>DOCI01000136.1:0-367 GCA_003503535.1 Planctomycetaceae bacterium | reverse complement strand
GCACAGAAACCCGATACGGACAATTCAATCTGATTACGAATCTGTTCATTCTGCAGACGGGGGGAGTGACGGGGGCTTCGGGCAACTCGACAGGTGTGACTGTTGGATTTGAGTTTCGCCCCGGTCGTTCCATTGCAGACTTCAATCGGNNGTGATGGCTATGTGGACGGATCCGACTACTTAATCTGGCGGAACAACGTAGGAGCAACTGAATTCTCGAACAGCGGTGGGGATGCCAATTCTGATGGAACGGTCGATGCACAGGACTTCAACCTCTGGCAAAATCAAATGGGGCAATAAGTTCTGCAACTCCCTGTATCGTGGAGCATGGTGACCCGAACGAGTTTGTCGGTTGGATGCTGAAAGC
>DOCI01000316.1:27637-36754 GCA_003503535.1 Planctomycetaceae bacterium | reverse complement strand
ACAGGCTTCCAGCCTGTCTGCATCTTCAAACAAGAATTAACTTGCTTCCATGTTGCATCCTCAAAAAGTAGTGCTAAACCCTCTTCACGTGACAATTCCATAATGTCCTGAGGAGATGCATTTCATGACGGCGGCTTCGATTCAACTCTCGGTCATTACCAATACCTGGCAGCGACCAAAACATCTGGCTGGTTTACTTCAGCAGATTTCTCAGCAGTCACTTGGTGGATTATCTATTGAGCATCTCGTCATTTCCGATGGTCCCGATCCCATCGCGGCTGCTCTGATGAAGCATTCCAATTCACGATACTTCGAGTTAGAAACAAACCAGGGTTGCTATGGCGTAGCCGCTAAGGATCTGGGAATCGCTCACGCTCAGGGGGAATATGTCTGCTTCTGGGATGATGATAATCTGTACGAACCTCACGCTCTGACTGCCTTATATTGCACCACCAAAGGACATGATATTGGCATTGTTCAGACGGAGCACTGGTCAGTCACTAACAGACATTATGTGCAGATTCCCAGAAACTGGTCGGGAAAAGTCCAGCCCGGGGATATCGATACCATGTGCCTTTGCGTGCGAACGGAACTGGCCAAAGTAGTTCCCTGGAATTCTCCGCCGCACAAGCGTGGGACAGACCATCGCTGGTTAAGCCGTCTGCTGGCGGAGCCGAGGGATGTTAACCATGTTAAAATTGTGATTGGTAAGCATTTGACGTTTTAAAGTAGAATTCATTTGCCGCGATCGGTAACTTTTTCCCCGCTGATCTTGATTTTCCAATTCCATTAATGAAAATCGATATTTTCTGTAGATTGCCCGTTTTTCCCTGCGTTAATGATTCTAAGATGGAGAAATTCCGTTTCATAACTTTCAGGATCATGACGAATGTAACAATTTGCATTTATTTAATGAGCATGGTAATCTGAACACAACTTAGAGTGAGCTGATGGTGGAAGTTGGTAAAGTCGATTCAACGATTTAGCAATCTCCACCAATCAAATCACTGGTTAAGGAATTCAAGGTAACAATTTCAGCAAGGCCAGAGTTTCATACTCCGCAGACAATTCTGCAGGTCAACGCGAACATTTTTCTGGAGAAATTTCCATGGTGCCGATGCAAGGTCACCCGCATAAAAACCGAACGAGCAGAAGCCAGGCTGGCTTTACACTGGTGGAACTGCTGGTGGTTATCGCCATCATTGGGACCCTGGTCGCTCTGCTGTTACCAGCTGTTCAACGCGCCCGCGAAGCTGCGAGAAGAACCGGCTGCCGTAACAATTTGCACCAAATTGTACTCGCAGCTCACAACTATCTCGATTCTCACAAAAGCTTCCCCTCCGGGTACATTTACGTCGATCCACTGGACGTCGATAACAACGGAGTTGCTGATATCGATAACGACGGGGACGGATTCATTGATGGGACCTCTTATCCAGTTGGGTTTGGGCTTACGTACAGTACAGTGTACCCACTTCAGTTCCAGGAACCCGCAATTTTTAATATCGAATCAAATCCACAGTATCAGGTCAATAATTGGTATATCGAAAATTACTGGTCATGGCATGCTCTGATGATGTCTGAAATGGATCTGAAGGTTTCGGTTGGTGCAGATACCAACATTCCCAAGTTTAATGTCGCAGGGGCCTGGTACAGTAATAATCTGCAAGCGGCCAAAGTGGATATTCCCTCCTATATATGCCCATCAGCATCATTACCAAGTAATCGTCCGCAGGGATTTGGATTTACGACCTACAAGGGGAATTCCGGTCGGAACTGGGCTCCGGGGTCTACGCAGGCCTTAAATGGTACGCCGGTTAACAATGGAATTCTTTATCGTAACAGTTCCGTCTCTGACAGAGATATTCCCGACGGAATGACAACCACCTTAATGGTGGGCGACTCCTTATTCGGTTTCTGGGCAGATGGGCGCTCTTCCTGTTGTGCCGTCGTTCCTGGTTCTGGGGATACCTCGACTCATCAATTTGATGACGTATTTGGAGGTGGAGGCAGTGGACCTCCTGTTGCGGTTGGTTCGAATCCCGCATTCACTTTCGGGAGCTGGCACGATGGGCTTGTCATCTTCTCAATGTGCGATGGTTCCACAAGAGACATTAGTAAAGTCGTTAGTCGGGCTGTGCTTGGAAATTTAGCGACACGTAACGGAGGAGAGCGAATTTCGGATTTCTAGCACATTCCCAAAATCAATTTTCCGCGTTCTGCCTGAGCAAAATGTAGCGATTTAGGGAAACAATCATACATGCGAAGGCATACGGCATTAAGAAATGCTCCTGGATTGTTGGCAGTGGCTAACTTGATTGAACTTCAGGGACTGAAAGATCAGTCCCTTTTTCATTGATCCTTACACCACTCGATCCATGAAAAAAGCACACTCAGTAATGAGTGTGCTTTTTATATTCGATACGCGGTGAACTCAAAGTGTTTCCACTTTAATTTGCACGTAGGTTAATTTGCTCGCGACGTTCTGCACGTCTGCGGGCGCGTCGTTTGGTTTCGCTCGGTTTTTCATAATATTCACGACGGCGCATTTCTTTTTTGATGCCGCTGTGCTCGACGAGCTTACGGAAACGTTTGACCGCATCGGTCACCGCTTCCCCTTCACGTAGACGCAATTTAACCACGCAATTCACCTCCCCTCACTGTTTTTAGAGTTTATTTTGATCTGTGAAATCGTTGAATTCGACAGGATAACCGATTATTCGTCAATTAGATACCCAAAAACGAAGCCGTTTCTGCTTATTTTTCAGGGGAGATTGCAACAATTACCACAAACGGAGTCAATTCGGTTGGATTTTCATTCCCCTTGAGCGAATTCCAGATTCGAGATAACTTTTAGATCGAAAACAGATCCCGATTCCATTCGTGAGCCGGGGTTCCCTTTCCCCCAATCCCACCGCAGCTTTCCCAATGCTGCTCTTTCCCTAAGACATTTTGAATTCGATCCCCACCTTTCGTTTCGAACGTCTTCCAATGAGGTTTTTCACATGATTGCTTGTCTTCATCGACTTGGACTTATTGCCGGAACAGTGCTATCGACAGCTGCCTTGTTCAGTTTGTGTGGCTGTATGCGGACATCCGGATTCGTGATGAATGAGTCTGGACAAGGTTATTATGAAGTCGGTAACTATGCGATGGCTCAGCACGAGTTCCGCAAGGCTGTTATGGACGACCCGACCAATCCTCATTACCAATACAATTTGGCAGCTGCCATGCAGAAGCAGGGAAATACTGCTCAAGCCGAGCAGGTTTATCGTCAGGCGCTGAATCTTAATCCTTCACACCAGCCTTCCTATCACGGGCTGGCCTCATTGATGGTGGATGAAGGACGAACTGAAGAAGCCGAACAGCTTCTGACTGCCTGGGCAGGTTCTCAACCCTATCTGGCTGAATCGCACGTGGAACTGGCCTGGCTTCAGCAGAAAAATGGCGATATTCAAGGAGCCGAGCAGTCGTTGCAGCAGGCATTGAGAGTGAACCCACGCAATGAATATGCAATTGCTCAACTGGGGCAAGTTTATGAGGAGCAGGGGCGTACAAACGATGCGGTCGCCATGTACGAACGAGCTTTGTTTGTTTCTCCCGGAAAGCACCAGGTGCAATCGAAACTTGCCTCTGCTCGTCAGCGGCAATATTCCAGTCCGGCCTCTGCTGCTCCCACAATGCTGGCAGGTTCTCCCAATATGAGGCCTTACAATCAGGGTCAGATCATGCAGGCTGGTTGGTCAAATCCGCAGATGCCACAGTTTACACAGACATATCCTCAGATGAATCAGTCGCAAATTTCTGCAGTTCAGTACGTTCAGCCACAGATGAATCAACCAAATTACGCTGTTCCACAAATCAGTCAGCAGTATCAACCGCAGACTTACCCAATGGTGCAGACACCTGTACCTCACCAGCATCATCATCACCAACATCAGGTGGCTCATCCCCAGTGGACGCCTCAACCTCAATACTCACAACCAATGCTGGGGCATATTCCGAATCCCTCGATGACACAAGGTTGGGCACCGGCTCCACGAATTGCCACCAACCCGCATTATCAGTCCAGCATCCCTGGTTATCAGCCAGGTATGCCGAATATGCAGCTGGATCAGCAAGGCCCCGGGTATCACTCATCGATGCCTTATCAGCCTACACAAAGCTATATTCCTCAGCAGAGTTTCCAGCCAATGAGCAGCCATCATGGACCACAGGCTCACGCGGAATGGATGCCACAAATGTCTCAGAACGTTCCTCATCTCCAGGCGTTCTGAGAGTGATTAGAACATGCTGAAATTTAGTCGACTGCGTGAATTGATAATTCTCGCAGTCGATTTTTTTTTGTAATATCGCCTCAGATCTGGATATTTACAAGCACGATGCGTCTGAAGCTCACAAGGGGCACAGAGCGTACCACAAAAGTTGTTTTCTATTCATGCAGGCAATTCTGTTTCCAGCGGACTCGGTCCTTTTTTCGGATGCAACCCTTTTCCTGCAATATGAGCGGTAATTGCGGCATCGATGCCATGAGCAATACCAACCACAAAAAATGCGACAAAAATGTCCTCGGGATTACTATTTTGAATCCCCGAGACCAACAGGACGACAAAGGCCGTCCAGGTCATAATGCCGCCAAACATTTCGAGGATGGCAATTGTGGTATGCCCCATTAGAAAATCCCCCCAGGAAGGGAAGATAAAACTCCGCCAGGCCAATTCGTAGGGCTTCCAGTAAGTCGCTCCACAATTGTCACAATCGTGTTCATGTTTAGGCACTTTATCTTTGCAATGCGTGCATAAGTTCTCCAGGGATTGTGAAGACTCTGGATCAAAACCGGTTTCCCGGTAGCGATCGAGTGCCTCCTGAAAAATCACAGGCATTGTTTTTCGGTCGGCTTTAGGGAAACCGGTGAAAGCGAGTTTCTTTCCGTCTTTGAGTTTCAGGTTCAGCATTCCATTCCAGGTCCCCTTGAACTTGTCGATCTGACTGTAGTAAATCATCCAGAGTGTTTTTTTGGGTTTACCTTTGGAACTGGAATGAATCATCACCAGTCTGAGGTTAGTCAGTACAAAGACGGTGTGATTGATCATCATCGCCCAGATTCCCATGAAATAGTATTCCACAAAGGAGTAGCGAGTTCCTTTGGAAATGTAGAGAACTTCCTCTCCTTCATGCAGAGAATCCTCGAGAATTTCCTGAGTATTTTTTATATACTGCAGTTTGGTTTTGAATGCTTTTTTCCAGCCCCAGCCTTTAACTTTCGGAAAGACAGATTCCAGATGGAAAGCGATTCCTTCTGGCAGCGTGGTTTTGAGTTCTTTCAATCGAGATTGTACAGTCGGCTCATTATCAACGGGGGAAAAGACTTCATCCTGATCGAATTGAGACATGGAAAACCCTTGATTGTAGGAATTAGTAACGGCAATGCGAAGTGGTTGTATCGAGTTGTGAACACTCCATTGAGGTTACAGTCGGGAGTCATGATTGTAAATTTTACAATGGCTTAATCGATTGAGAATTTCCCGGATTACCTAGAGTCCGAAGTTGCCGTAATCGGGATAGCAGACAACTTTTCCAGCTGCTCATGCATTCGAGGAGCATGCAGGAAAAGATATTACGATGGCTGGTCGATGTTGCAGATACGTGCGAAAGGAATCGCACCTGCCTGTAAGTGTACCTGGTTCTATGAGGTACAAAATCAGTGAGCCGCCAGATCCCGCGGCAACCAGAAAGGACTCTGTTTCTTCAATGTCACAATCTTCCGACCACAACACCGCATCGCAAAATTCTCTCGAAGCCTCAAAAATCTCTTTGCTGGAGGCCCGGCTCGCGGAAATGCAGAAGCAGTTGATGCATCTCGAGAAGATGAGTACCGTCGGCGTGCTGGCCTCTTCGATCACCCACGAATTCAACAACATTCTCACAACGGTCATTAACTACGCGAAAATGGGCCTGCGTCATCAGGATGCCGCCACGCGCGATAAAGCCTTCGACAAAATCCTGTCTGCTGGTCAACGAGCCGCAAAAATTACGACCGGGATGCTGGCCTACGCGAAGGATCGTGGCAGCCAAACCGATGTGCACAGCCTTGTCCAACTGACAGATGATGTGCTCGTGCTGGTCGAAAAAGATCTGCACAAACATCGTATCAGTCTGGTAAAGAACATTACGGCCAACGCCCACGCGAATGTGAATCCCAGTCAGATTCAACAGATCCTTTTGAATCTCATCATCAATGCCCGCCAGGCAATGGAGCCGGGCGGTACGATGACCATCACAATCGGCTCGGATCCTTCCGGCCCGTGGTCAATACTTTCCGTCAAAGATACCGGCAGCGGCATTCCTGCAGAGAAATTGCCTCACATCTTTGAAACGTTCTACACGACAAAAACAGCCGATGAATCCGGGCAAGGCGGTAGCGGACTCGGCTTATCTTTATGCAAAGATATCATGGAAGCCCACCACGGCCGCATCCGCGTCGACAGCAAAATTGGTGAGGGAACCTGCTTCACTTTGAAACTGCCTCAGGCACAGGCGACTGGGTTTGTGAAAACCGATGGGATTACGAATAAAGCCGGGTGACAGCCACGCATTTAAGTGTCTAAGGTCATAGCGCAGCGGAGCCCCCAGAACGTCGATAATTCTGGGGGCTCACTTCGTTCGACCCCAGCCACCCGCCGAACATTATTCAAGCCTCTTGTGACTACGTCACACCGGTAGTTGCTTCGCATCAACCGATGCCACCCACTCTATGTTTTTACAGCGATTTCAAATAAGCCACCAGATCACTCAACTCCTCTGGGGATAACGCTCTTTCTCCGCTCACCTTTTCGGGAGCGTGGTCTCCAGTCAGGACATCTTCCAGGCTTTTCGAGCGTCCATCGTGCAGGTAGCGGACTTTTCGATAGAGTCCGATCAGTGTGGGGGTGTTGTAGCCATTGTAGTAATCCTCTGCCGAACCCAGACCGACGTCGTGGATTTTTCCATCGGTGAAATAGGGGCCGTTGTGACAGCTGGCGCATGCGGCTTGCTCGCTGCGGAAAATCTTTTCTCCTCGAACTGCAGCTTCGGTTAAGGAACCATCGGAATTCCGGAAGGGATTCTGCGGGAGTTTGAGTTCATTCAGATAGGTCATCACGGCTCGGGCTTCTTCATGATTGATGCCTTTGCCTAGCATGGTATTGGTGAATGATGTGTGCATGGCGTCCTGTAAATCGGTTTGCCAGCCGTGCCACGTCCAGGGGCTGGTTTGCTGTAAATGATACAACGGCAGGACGGTTTTCATCGTCAGTGTGCTACCATCGTTCATCGTGTCCATCGCTTTGGAATTCACGCCGCCGTTGTAATGACAACTATGACAACTGTACCACTGATCGAGACTTTGCTGACCATCATAAAACAGTTCCATGCCATGCCGAGCCAAGGTCTTTTCAGGAGTTCGACCCAGTGAGATTTCCTGAACGATTTTTCGAGACTCGACATCGACTTTCTGCACACTGTCGTTGATATAGTTGGCGACATACACGGTTTTATTGTCGGCTGAAAATGCCATGCCCATTGGACGCCCCCCCACATCGACGCGGGAAAAAATATCGCGATCTCGCAACAATGTTGAATCGATCAAATCTCCGGGACCGCCCGCTCCAATGAAGGGCAGGTCGGGGCGTCGATAAATCAATAATTCGTGGGTGCCCGAAGCGGAGACGACGAGCCGATTTCCATCGTTACTCATAGTCAGTCCATGCGGATCAGCGATGGCCATCTGGGGAACATCTAATGAGATGGCTTCCCGATATGCCGGGCCATCGAGCCGGACGCGTCCAATGCGACTCGCGAGCACCCAGCCGCGTTGAATGTTTCCAACGGTGATCGGATTGCTGCGATAGACCATCCAGGGGAAATAAACGTACTTGCCATCTTCGGAACATTGCATGTGTCCGATGTTGATGCCGCCGATGAGACGTTCTTCGTAGAGGACTTCGCCTTTGAGTGCGTCGGCAATGACGATTTTACTGTCCCCACTGCAGGCAACGGCCAGGCGAGTCCCATCTGGAGAGATCGCGAGATATCGCGGCCAGGCTCCGACGGCAAATGTTCGCTCGACTCGTGCTTCCTTTAAATTCAGTTGAGCCACTTCGCCAGTAGCCGTCAATCCGACAAATGCGGTTTGACCATCGGGAGAGACTGTTAGACCGACGGGTTCGTAGCCAACGGAAATTGAGGCTTTCTTGAGAAGTTTCCTCTGATCAAACTGGACCAGCAGGATTTCTCCACTGCCCGTACAACTGACGAGGAGGTGTTGACCATCCAGACATAGAACGATTGATGCAGGTTGCCCGCCACACTTCAATTCATCAATGCAGTTGCCAGAGACCAGGTCGACAAGAGTGATCGAATTGGAAGTTTCGTTTGCAGAGACCAGCCAGGATTCATCATTCGCCAGGACCACATCGACAGGAGATCGATGAGCAATATCTACTAGAGTAGACTGGTCAGCGCAAAGAGAAATCGGACTGTGCAGGAGCAGTGAAAAAAGAACTGTGAATGCCATCGTGGCTGTGGATAACAAAGAACCGAATGAGCATTGCAGCATCTGGCAGGCCTCCCTGTGTTCGTTTTTAACTTTGTATCATATCTTACAGAACTTTCGTGAGAACGCGAATATATTGGTCTGAACCTTGTAGGTTGGAGTGAAAATCTGGATAATATCCACGTGTCGGAATCCATGACCTGAAGCAGGTCACCAACCATACGTTTCCCACCTCGTTTAGTTTTAGGAGAGTTTGATGAAACAGTTGACTATGTTCACAATGGCTATTGTTTTGTTTTCAGGAGTGTCACTGTTAACAGCTGAAGAGACCAAAAGCGGTCTGCAATCAGGCGAACATGTTGGGCCATTCTATGTCACAAAACTTTGCGGAGCCGATGACGACGGCGTGACCGTCGGAAAGAATCTGTGCTATCGTTGCAAGAACGGCGGTCGCCCACAAGTGATGGTTTTCACTCGTTCTTCTGACGAAAATGTCGTCAAACTGGTTCGTCAGCTCGACAAAGCAATTCCCGAAAACGACAGCAAACAACTCCGTGCGTTTGTGAATGTCCTCGGTGAAGACG
>DOCI01000316.1:26116-27530 GCA_003503535.1 Planctomycetaceae bacterium | reverse complement strand
ACAAAACAGCTGGCAAATCGACTGCTGAAAAACTGGCCGATTCCTCAGAAGCCAAGAATGTTCCTTTCGTTCTGCCTAACGAATTCGAAAATGGCCCAGCCGACTACGGCATCAATCCTAAAGCAGACGTCACGATCATTATGGTCAATGGCGGCAAAGTCATCGCCAACCATGCTGCAAGCTCTGCTAAAGACTTGAATGTTCAGGCTGTTGTTGACGATCTGTCCAAAATCTTGAACTAACTCAATATGCTGACCTACAGCAATTCAAACAAAAGAGCCGTAGTCAGGAATTTTCCTGACTACGGCTTTTTTCGTGGATTGATTTATTCTTTGAGCAATTTTTCGACCAGCGGCGTGATGTGTTGCTCGTAATTGAAGCCTTTCGGACCGTACAGGTCCTCATCGTTATTGAAGACTTTGTGAAGTTTCCCCTGGCGATCGTAAATAATGGCTGCCGGAATCGCGGCTGTTTTAATTTGCTGCAAGACCACCTCATCAGGATTTATCGCGATGATGTTATGCATCGTCGCATTTCGTGATTTCAGGAATTTCAGCACCTTTTCCCGATTATCTTCTGGCTGCTGACCCTTCCCGCCGTAGAAGTCGATATTCAGCGAAGCACAGGCAACGTGATCCTTGTGATTCTCATAAAACTCAACAAAGTGAGGAAACTCTCGTACACACGGCAGGCAAAATGTCGACCAGACATCGACCACAACGACTTTCCCCTTTTGACTCGCCACCCAGTCCTGCAATTCCTCCCAGCTTTGCATCTGTACGGAAACGTCTGCAGCTGAACTCTTTGGCTGCTCATCTGCGGAAATCCGATTCAGACTGAAAACCATCAATAAAATCAAGAATGCCGAACCTGCACTGAGATGCCGTATCATATTTTCTCCTTCTTATGATTCATGCTTGTGAGAATTCCGAAATCTGCAGGTGAAATCATACCAAATCCAAAGGGTACGATCTGTGGAATGTGTTACACTTTTTTGTTGCAGGAACTCCAATCTATTCTTTAGTGGTGTTCAAAAGAATATTTATTGGGAGCAGAATGGTGTCAAATCATGAGAACCTTGCGGTTCAGTCATGCTGAGAACAAAAAACTTTTCGAATCCTCAAAAAAAGTTTTGCCAACACTTGCCAGCGTTAACACGTAACAGGAATATCTAAATGAGACAGGGGCATACTGCGCCCCAATGAACCATTAATTTTACAGCATCGATTTTGCGTCAGGTCTTCCGTGAATATTATCCCACTGCAAATTTCTCTGTTAGCTCAAGAAGTTAGTGAAATTGAGACATTACAAAGTGGTCAAGCCTCCTATGGCTGGATTACCGGAATATCGATTGCAGCATTAATTCTGCTCTTTGCCATCAATCGATTTACAAAAATTGGCGTAATTGCCCGTG
>DOCI01000316.1:11102-26018 GCA_003503535.1 Planctomycetaceae bacterium | reverse complement strand
CCGTGCGACGAGTAAGGAATCGGTGCGACAACCGATGTTCTTCTCGCTGCTGGCTGTGGCGATCCTGGTGATGCTGCTCAACACATGGATCCCATTTTTCTCGCTGGGTGACGACACCAAAATGTTCCTCGATTGCGGACTGGCTACCATCCTGATCTGCAGCATGCTGCTGGCGATCTGGACTTCCAGTATGAGTATCGCCGATGAAATCGAAGGAAAAACTGCGATGACGTTGCTGAGCAAGCCGATCAATCGTCGGCAGTTCATCATCGGGAAATATCTGGGACTGTTACAGGGTGTCGTCATTTTCCTGATTCCCGTCGTCATCGTCTTCGTCTGTTTGACGTACTACAAAGTCGGTTACGACATGAAGGAGTCTGGAAAACAGGCGGTCGAGTATTTCAACTGGATTGATACTTCAAACGGAATGCAATATCTCTGGTTCCAGGCGGATCGGATTGCACCGGTTCTGCAGGTTTTGCCAGGGATTCTGCTGATCTTCCTGGAAGTGGCCGTGCTGGCCGCGATCAGTGTCGTTGTTTCGACTCGACTGCCGATGGTGGTGAATTTCTCGGTGATGTTTTCTATTTTCGTCTTCGGTCACCTCACTCCCGTGCTGGTTGCTTCGAGTGAAGGTCGTCAGGAACTGGAATTCGTCTCCTTCGTGGCCCGCCTGTTTGCGACGGTTCTGCCGCAGTTGGATGCGTTTAACATGTCTGCATCGATTGCAACGGGTTCGATGGTTCCTCCCGATTACCTCGGCTTTGCGGCTTTATATGGCGTGGCTTATTGCGTCGCTGCGATTTTACTGGCTTTTATTCTGTTCGAAGACCGTGACTTAGCGTAGTCTGATCCACTGGCTGAGCCTCCGCATTGGAAGACGATGCCTTTCTCAAATAAATTTTCAACGATCGGCAGCATTGAATTGAGGCCCATGAATTATTGGCTTCAATTCATCACTCTGCTTTTGATTGAAAAAATGCCTGAAAACAATACTGGCTGTTGCTGTTCCATCCCGTAAGATGGAATGCGCTGGTTATGTTTTCTGCGTGAATGGGATGGACTCTTCTCTTTCAGTTTTCGACCTGCGACACAGCCAATTTCATTCCTGAAACTCTGGGCATTCAACGACTCGATAGATTCGTTGACGCGTTTTTCGAGGTTGCAACGTGTACACATCAAATGGCGATACCTCGTCGACCTGGAAACGACTGTTTCCCCGATCGATGTGGCGACAACGCAATTCATTACAACTGATTGGCCTCTCAATAATTTCTGGGGTGCTGCTGATCATGCTCTTTCTGATTGGTCTTTTGATTGCGGACCTGTTTGTCAGTCGGGGTGCAGTCGTTTTACAGGGAAATGAGATTGAAATCGCCCGCGAACGATTTGGTGAAGCTTTGGATGTGGTTGCCCAACCCGAAGGCTCCAATTTCTCTGAAGAACTTCGTCTGCAGAATCGTGGAATACTGCATTCCTTATGGAACTTTAAGGATCGAATCTGGGCTCAGCCACTGATTTCGATGTATCAGCAATTTCCACTACTCCGGGAAAACAGCTCGGCTCTGATCTGTCTGCTCCTGGCGGGAGCGATCTTCGGAATGCTCCGGGGACTGATTCTGGCCCGCTGCCGAATTCAGGCTTCGCAATTGGGGATGTCGGTCAGCAACCAATTGCGTCGCTCCCTGCATCGTCAGGCGATGAGACTGGGGCCTGGCGATCTGCTCGATCATCAAATTCATCAGGCGTATGATTTATTTCGCAATGACACTTCACAAATTCGGGATGGTATCACTGCGAATATTTATCGACTGACAGTGCACCCAGTTTCATTGGCTGTCCTGTTTTTTCTGGGTTTGACAATCAGTCCACGACTGTTTCTGCAAATGGTCGTTCCGTTGCTCGCCTGCTGGTTAATGGTGGTACGGGAACGAACTCGATTTCAGAAAGCTCGCAAACTGGCCGAATCGGAAGATCAATTACGATCAAATGTGCTGGCGGAAAGTTTAACAAAAACACGTCTGATCCGTGGCTATTCCATGGAAGAGTTCGACAACAACAACTTCAGCAAACATCTGGATCAACTCTCAACTTCGACTTCAACAGTTCGCCGCAGGGAAGTTGTTTCCAGTTGGCTCTGTTGGGGACTGGTGCTCGGTTGTATGCTGATACTGGTGTTGCTGATGGGGGTGAAAGTTTTACTTCCGGAAGAACATCCTCAGAGTTTACAGTTGTCTGAGGTGATCCTGCTGAGCCTTGTCTTCGGCTTTGCCTTCAAACCATTATTACGACTTCGTGACCTGCGAGAGATTCGCAAAGATACCGCTTTGGCAGCCGAGAGAATCTACCGCTACATGGCCCAGATTCCTGAAGTGGGACAAGCTGTCGGAGCAAAATTCCTGGATCCGCTGACCAAATGGCTTTCGTTCGAAAATGTCAGTTACAGTTTGCCAGGTGCGACTGGAAAGAAAATCCTGGATCACCTGGAAGTGAAGTTACCGGCTGGCGGTTTAACCGTGATTGCTGCTCCGAATCCTCTCGAAGCTCAAGCGATGATGTATATGCTCCCTCGATTTCTCGAACCCCATGAAGGTCGAGTGCTGATCGATGGAGAAGATATCGCCTGGGTGACACTCGAATCACTCCGTGCAGAAGTCTTGTATGTCGGTGGACGTGAAATTTATTTCACGGGATCGGTCCTCGAAAACATTACGTGTGGACAGGCAAATTTCACACAGGCCGATGCGATTTCAGCTGCCAAGCGAGTTCACGCACACAATTTCATTCAACGATTACCTCAAGGATATGAAACCGTTCTTGGTGAACATGGCGAGCGATTAAGTGTCGGAGAAGAATTCCGGCTCGGACTGGCTCGCGCTCTCTTGCGAAATCCCGCAATTCTGATTCTGGAAGAACCCGACAAGGATTTGACCGAAGAAGACAAATCCATGATCGACGATGCCTACGATCAGATTTGCCCGGGACGAACCGTGTATGTGATCCCAAGCCGAATGAGCACCATCCGCCGCTCGGATCGAATTGTGCTGTTGCACGAAGGCAAAATTGCGACCGTCAATACTCAGGCCAATTTACTCGCTGGCAACGAACTGTATCGCCACTGGGAATACACCCGCTTCAATGTGTTCCGGCATCTTGGGAAGTAAGAGATTATCATGACAAAATTAAAGTGAAATGGGAGAGACGCTCCGCATTAGTCGATGCTACCAAAACTCTACGCTTCAGGGGCTTCCCTTTGAGAGGGCCTCTGTCACCTTTGATTTATGACTTTCGCGAATGAATTGATTTATGAGTCTTGTTAGACGTTCTTAAGAAAACAACAAGCTGATCCACAAATCAACACGATGTTATGCCTTTCTTCTGCCAGTCTTAATGAATAGAATGGTCTGTTGCAGAGAAGATATCCCACCTGAACCGATGAGCGGCTCATTCCCACCATGAACGTGACACGAAATTTACGTGCGATCGACCTGGCCTTGAAAAGCCTGCTGCTGCAGCGATTGCGCTCGGGTTTGACGATGCTCGGGATTGTGTTCGGCGTTTTTTCTGTGATTGCGATGCTCGCTATTGGAGAGGGGGCCAGTCAGCAGGCCCAGGAACAGGTCCTCAAGCTGGGGGCGAATAATATTATTGTTCGCAGTAAGAAGCCGCCGGAAGGGTCGACCTCGAACAGTGGGAGCAGTGGTGCCCGGGTTTTGCGATACGGTTTGCTGCGAGCTGATTACAAACTGCTGCACGATTCCATTCCAACGGTTTCCGATGCCATCCCGATTCGCGAAACCTCGCATGAAGCACGCTATCGCGATCGAAAACTGGCGGTGCGGGTCGTTGGTTGCAATCCCAAATATCTCGATGTGAATCATCTGGAAGTCTCGCGTGGACGATTTGTCACCGATCAGGATGAATTTCTTGCCGAAAACGTCGCCATCCTCGGCTCCGCGACTGCCGATACACTGTTTCCTTATGAGAATCCGATTGGCAAAACGGTCATGATCAGCAACCAGCCTTATCAGGTTGTTGGCTATATGAAGCAACGGCAGGAATCGGGTGGCATTGGTGGCAGTCTGACGGCTCAGGATTTTAACAGTGATATTTACATCCCGCTCAAAACCTTCAGTAGCCGCTTTGGCGATTTGATCATTCGCTTCACTTCGGGGTCATTCACTGCTGAACAAGTGGAATTGAATCAGATCACTCTGCAGGTCAAAGACCGAAACGATGTCATGCCGACCGCTCAAGTGGTGAAAGAATCCCTTAAAAGAAATCATGCCACCGATAATGACTACGCGATTGTCGTCCCTCTGGAACTCCTGAAACAGGCGGACCAGATTCGGGCAATTTTCAACATGGTGCTCGGCTCAATCGCGGCCATTTCACTGGTCGTGGGGGGGATTGGGATCATGAACATCATGCTCGCAACAGTGACCGAACGAACTCGGGAAATTGGAATCCGCCGTGCACTCGGAGCCACGCGAAAAGATATTGTTCAGCAGTTTTTGACGGAAACAATTGTATTGGCTGGAACGGGTGGCGTGATCGGGATCATTATGGGACTGCTCACGCCCTGGGCGTTTAATGTGATTAAGTTTGTGGCAATTCGTATCCTCAACCTGGATGCCTCCGGTGGCGATTCGGAATTCAGCAAAATCTTTCTGGAAATGCAGCCCCAAATTGCAATCTGGAGTCTCCCGATGGCCTTCGGCATTTCGGTGGCAATTGGAATTATCTTCGGGGTTTATCCTGCTCGCTCCGCTGCCCGGCTCGATCCGATCGAAGCTCTGCGTCACGAGTAAATCTGGATCTCATCGCAAAGCGCAAGTAAGTGTGGATGAGTCAGTGGGCCTCATAGCTTACCCAGCTTAACGAGACGTGCAGAATCGTGATTCTCGGGAGAATCTCGGGGGAACTCTCATTTCCGAACGGACTTGCAGGGTGTATGATACGCGGAGTGTCATCCCGAAAAGAGCGTCTCGCGGGTGTGAAACTGAACAACGATCGGCTTAAGTCGGTCGAAAATCAGTCAAGCTGTCCATTGTTTGAGGAAGTTCTGGAATGCCTGGTCCCATTCGCCTGATTTTGGCGATTCATAATCATCAGCCTGTTGGCAATTTCGATCACGTTGTCGAAGAGGCTTATCAGGACAGTTATCGTCCAATGCTCGAAACATTGGCCGATTATCCGGCTGTGAAATTGTCGCTGCATAACTCCGGCAGTTTACTCGACTGGATCGAACAGCATCGCCCCGAATATATCGAGCAACTCAAAGAACGGGTCGATGCCGGTCAGGTTGAAATTCTGGGTGGCCCATTTTACGAACCTATTCTGGCCAGTATTCCTTCCCGGGATCGTGTCGGACAGATGCAGGCTTATCGGAAACATCTGGAATCGATTTTCGGTCAAACGCCACGAGGCATGTGGGTGCCGGAGCGGGTCTGGGAGCAGTCCTTCACTCGCGATGCGGTCGCCGCAGGTCTGAAATATACCGTGCTGGACGACTTCCACTTCAAAAATGCCGGCTTTAGTGAAGAGGAACTCTATGGCTACTTCGTGACTGAAGACGATGGCAAAATGTTGTCAGTCTTTCCAATCAGTGAAAAACTTCGCTACACGATTCCATTTGCTGAGCCGGAGGAGACGATTGAATGGCTCAGAGAAGTTTACGAAAAACAGCCGGAAGCAGTCGTCGCGTTTGGTGATGATGGTGAGAAGTTCGGCACATGGCCGGGCTCGAAGCAACACGTTTACGGAGACGGCTGGCTGACGCGATTCTTCCAGTTGCTGACCGATAACCAGGACTGGATTCGAGTTGTCACGTTTGCTCAGGCTGTCGATGAAGTTTCTCCTATAGGACGCTGTTATCTGCCCGACTGCAGTTATCGTGAAATGACAGAATGGGCGTTACCGACAGATCGTCAACTCGAGTTGATCCATCTGCAGCGCAAGCACAAAAATGAACCGGACTGGCCGGAAGTGCGGCAGCGATTGCGTGGTGGGTTCTGGCGGAACTTTCTGGTGAAATATCCAGAAGCTCATGAGATGTATTGCCGGATGCGAGAGATCAGCGACCGATTGCATCAATTGTTACAGGATGCTCCCGAACTCGAACAGACGGAGAAATTCCAGTCCGCTCAGGATCATCTCTATCGTGGTCAATGCAATTGTCCTTACTGGCACGGTGCGTTTGGTGGGCTGTATTTACCGCATTTGCGGAATGCGATTTATCATCATTTGATTGAAGCCGATTGTCTGGTCGAACAGATGGCTGGCAAAACGGGACGCTGGGTCGAAATCGCATCGCGGGATATGAATCTGGATGCGCGACAGGAAATTCGCATTGCGAGCGATCAACTGGTCGCCTATCTGGCACCGGCTCGGGGGGGACACATTTATGAGTTGGATGCCCGAGGTTCGTTTGTGAATCTGCTGGCAACACTGGATCGACGTCCGGAGCCTTATCATGAAACAATTCTCGCTCATGCCTCTGGTGAGTTGGGTGGTCAGAATGAAACTGCTTCTGTTTCTGATGAAATCGTCTTCAAGCAGGAAGATCTGCATTTGAAACTGTCTTACGATCAATGGGCACGAAAAAGCCTGGTCGATCACGTACTGCCTACCGGAATGACGATGGAAGAATTCCGTCTCGGCGGAGAGTTTGTCGGCGAAGCGGAAAAAGCTGTTTTCAAAACCTCACTCAAGCGTTCAGCCGATCGGGTGGAAGCGGTGATGTCGCGACGTTGTCGCTGGAAGGGGCAGACTCCGCTGCTGACAAAGTCGGTCGCGGTTTCGACGTCGTCTCCTTCGGAATTGGAAATTCATTATCGGCTCGATGATCTGGTCCCCGGTAAACCTGTGCATCTGGCTGTTGAATTCAATTTTGCAGCGATGGCTGCTGGTGTCGATAATCGATACTTCTATGGCGAAGATGGCTCGACCATTGGATATCTGGGAACCGATCAGGATCTGGCCGAGCATACCCGGATTGGTCTGGTTGATGAATGGCTGGGTCTGGATGCGTCGCTCGAATCGTCACAGCCAGCTGGCATCTGGACATATCCGCTGGAAACGGTCAGCCAGTCGGAAGGGGGCTTTGAGCTGGTCCACCAGAGTTGTGCTGTGATTCTGCATTGGGAATTCACACCAGATTCTTCAGTCTGGGAAACGTCACTGCGACTCAATATCGACACGTCAGCTGCTCGGGCTCGACGGTTAGCTGCAACTTCAGGATCGACCCGCATGACAGTGGAATCGTAATTCAGTCCGTAGGTTGGGTTAGCAAAGCGTAACCCAACAAATGCTCTGAAATCGCTGTGAAGATTTCGCAATCCAAGATTGCCAGGTGTTGGGTTACGCGTAACGCTAACCCTACCTGCGGACTACGGACAGTGGAATCGTTATTTGATGATTAAGGAGCAGAAGCCCATTGCCAGGTGCCTGCTTCAGCGAATGGGCCATTCGCAGTTTCGGTGTAGTAGACGCCACGTACTTCGTAGACGAGAGAAGAATCTGTGGAACTGGTCAGCCCGGACGGCGGACCAGAGAGGAAGGCGGAATTGGTTTGTGAGACACCACTGGATTTGTAGTAGTAGCTAATTGGGGATGCATGAGAGCTGGTTTCCAGCATCAGGCAGACTCCATCGGCTGGGTCAACCGTCTCCTCTCCATTGAAAAGAATCGTCACCCAACCGGGAGTTCCAGTCGGTGCATTCGCACTGTTGAATGTCTGCAGATCGTAATTTGTGGCTGTTGGTTTGTTGAACGCATCCGGCTGACAAATGCGAACAGTCAGCTCTTGATTGCTTGTTCCTCTGATGCAATACAAATCGAGTTCGGTGATTTTCCAGCCCGTTGCTTCGGCTGGCAAAGTCACCATGAAGTACTGGCCAGCAAAGTTTGTCGTCGTTAATGGGTTGGAACTCAGAGTCAACAGAGACGTATAGTTTCGCAGGACCTGCGGTCCGAAAGTTTCCTGGGTCATTAAGTCGATACTAGTGACCTGCACGGTATTATCAAGCCGCCCAATTCCGAGCAGCTGCAATGCGACGTCGGCATTTTGCAAATTGCCGTCACTATCCTGTACGATCCAACTGATGGTGCCGTTCACGCTGGCATGAATATTCGAAGGAGTTGTTTCGACACCACTGCTGTAACTGGTTCGCCAGTTGGGATCGTTTTTGAGTTGATCCAGCCCCAGTTCAACAGCCGATCGGGAGAGCAGGCGGGCGCGTTGCATTTCGACGCCAGTCAGCATCTGATCCCGTTGCAGTCGCATTAGATTCATACCGGTCAGTCCGAGCATGGAAATGAGGACAGACATCGTCACGATCAGTATGTACAGAGCCGCCCCACGGCGTCGCCGTGAATTCTTCGTCAGAGAATGAATTTGAAATTGACTCTGCATGGAAATTTCAACAATCGATCAAAGTAATTCTTGTCATAACTTCTGACGAAGGGGGGGAACTGGCTATGCCAGTGCTTCAGTTTGAGTCTCAATTTGCAATGGCGGAGCCAGTGGCACACATCCGGAAAATCAATTGAAGCAGGCCACTAACGGTCTGAGGCATCGATTTCAAAATCCTGGCTGCGTAATGCCACCAGAGTTGCCATGGTTGTTCCCTGATAATTCACGGTCACCGTTATTCGTTTGAGGCCGGACTCATAAAGCAACACCTGTGATGGGTCTGATTTATTCACCCACGCGACTGAAACTTGTCTTTGCCAGTCCGTCGTATTTGTAATTGTGGTATTGGTTCGATCTTTCGGAGGGCTGGCAGACCAGCCATTGTAGTCGTCAACGTCATCGTAATTGGAGCGGGGTCCGTTGATATAGACAGCTTCCAAGAGTTCAAGGCCAAATAGAGGCAGGGAATTATCCCGGTAGGGCTTCCGCATGATCTCTGTCATCATTTCCTGAGCGAGTTGCTCGGCCTGAACATACTTTGCCGTCATCCCCCGACCACGAACAACTGCTCCGACACACTTGAGTGACGTGATCATCAACACCGCCACCAACAGAGTCGAGATGCTGACTTCCAGCAGGCTGAACCCTTTGCGAGTTTCGAATTGATGATGCTTTCTGTGCATGTTGTTCCTAGTTGGCAACCATTGCGTTCATGTTCAGCAGCGGAATTTCCGTTTGAATTGTATTTGCTGTGGAACTGCCGGCTCTGAGTTTCACGATCACGGCTACTGTCCGAGTTCCATCAACAATATAACTGACATTGAACTGATAAACATTTTGCAGAATCTCGTAATTATCGGTATTGTATTTTCGATACAGGGGATCGCCTGCGATTCCCGACCAGCTGTATTTAATTATCTCTTCATCGCCGTCATTATCTTGATCGGGAATATAAACTTCGAATTTCGTAGAGGTATTACTTAATATTTCTGTCGTAAACTGTAATTCCAACATTTCATTGAGAATGTCAGCGGCAGAGATCAATTCATCGGCATTCGTGAGAGTGAGATCTGTCGATTTCAACGTGAGAAACATCGCCGACATCAGTCCGGTCGTTAATACGGAGGTCGCGACTAACGAGACCACAATTTCCATCATGCTGAAGCCGCTTCGGATATTTCTCATACCATTAGTTCTCATGGGATTGAAATTCGACCGGAGGAGGCATGAACAATGACAGTTTTTTGTGCCCCGTTTACATCCAGCGTAACCGTTGCCTCGCTGGAGGGAATTCCGTATTGATTGAACGTGATCGCAGTTGTCGGTGTTGATGAAACGCTGACGATATCAGCAGGGCAAGCGGAATCTGTCAAGGAAACGACATAGGCTTGATCGGGATGATTGCGGTCCGAGATGTCAGAAATCGTATAGCTTTCATTGACAATATCGAAACTAACGATGATCGATTGACTTCGGGAAATCGCCTGCTGCCGTGCATATTGCAGATCTCCTGCAATGGTCTCGGCAGCCTGCTTGAGACGATAGGCGTCTATGGAATCGTAAATTTTGGGGACTGCCACCGCAGAGAGAATTCCGATGATGAGAACGACCGTCACCATTTCGATCAGAGACAATCCTGATCGTTTATTGAGAGCATAATTGTTCATGAGAATGTCTTCTTGACTTTTCTTTACACAAGTGTGGCAGCCGCCACTGCTGCCTGTACGGAGTTGATTTCGCTTTGCAGCGCATGAGCTCGGGAAGGATACTGTTTGAGGTAGTGATCTTTTTGCTGATCGGATTCGATGGTGATTTCGAGAATCTGCGGCATGCCATCGAAGAAGGCCTCGACGCAGGCTTTGTCCCACTGCGATCCTGCTCCTTCGAGCAAAATACTGACAGCTTTTTTAACGGGCATGCCATCTCGATAGGGTCTCGTGCTCGTCATGGCATCGTAGGCATCGGCAACCGCCAGTATGCGGGCCATTAATGGAATTGCATCTCCTTTGAGTTGATGCGGATATCCCGATCCATCTACCGATTCGTGATGATGGAGCACTCCGGGAAGCACGTAGGAAAACGCATCGAGACTTTTGAGAATTTTGTACCCAATTTCCGGATGCTTTTTGATTTCAGCAAATTCCTCATCGGTAAGTTTGCCAGGCTTTTTCAGAACATGATCGGGCACACCTACCTTGCCGATATCGTGGACCAGTCCCGTCACATAAATATCGTGACACTCCTCTACCGGCAATTGCATATTTTCCGCGATGATTCGGGCATACTGAGCGACGCGATCGCTATGCCCGCAGGTATAGGGGTCTTTCGCATCGAGTGAATTCATCATCGTGCGAATGATGCCGATAAGCAGTTCCTGTCGTTGTTCGAAGAGGTCGAGGTTCTTCGCATGGCTGGCCAGGATATTCGCCGTTGAGCGGATCAGGGTGGCTTCCGAAGTACCAAACTCGAGTTCACTTGCCGCATCCATTTGATCGTGAAAGTGAGTCCGAATATGACCGGTATTCTTCTTATTCAAAGTGGCCACCCAGCCATAAGTTTTTCCATCTTTCATCAGAGCCGTTAAAATATAACTGTTAATCCCTTCTGGACACTGAGTGTTACTGTCTGGAATGAGTCCATCGTTGCAGACTATCGGAACAGAACTTTCGGAATTTCTCCAGTGCGCAACCAGTTCACGACAGCTCTCTTCAGGGATATTTTCACCCCAGGTTTTGATATTTAACTCAGAGGTCGCATCAGTCCCGGAACCTGGAGTGATGAGCGCAACAGTTCGACAGTGGATCAGATCGCCAAGAAGTTCCAGGGCCGATTCTGCCAGTGAGTTGAGACTGCGTTCAACAGTGCAAACTCCAAGTTGATCGGCCAGAGCCCGCAGCCAGGTCATTTCTTCAAAATCGGCTGAAACCTGAGCCGCGTAAAGATCGATTTGATCGGCTTGAAAATCGTTACGTTCTTCAATTCGCTGTAAGTGGAATTCGTGCTTGAGCAGAGTTCGTAACATTTCCGTTTGTGAGAGTCGGGAAATACCAACCGCTACCGTATCAAATCCGGTCTCGGCTTGGATCGGAAGTATGAACAAGGTGCGTTGATCATCCAATGGCAACAGGAAAGGTTCTGCATCCCCCTGCGATTTATGAATGTAGAAATGTATGTCGCTTTGATCGGAAGGATAAGGAGCTTCGCCAATTGTGAACTGCTGCACCCAGTCATGCGTGAGTTGCCAGATTTCCACACTATTTTCAAAGCAATCCGAAAGTTTCCGTGCGATTGGCATTGAAGGATGCTCGGCTTGCATTTGGGTATTCTCGATGATGGACATGTTTCAAATTCTCTAACTTCGTGCAGGAAATTCACTGGTTACTGAATATAGAAGTGTTTGTCTGCAACACAGTGAGAGGAACGTAACGACCTCTGAATTCGGTAATGCTCCCTAAATCCTAGGTCACAGATGGGCAGCGGACTGAAAATATTTGCTGATGTTGTAAAAAGTCGACGATTTTTTTTGCATAGGGATATATCCCGACCTACGTTTTGATAAGACCTTCATTTGTCAGGGTCGAATGCATGTGGCTTTCACCTTAAACGAGGTAGAATTATGAAAACATCTGTTTGCAGAGGCGAAATGAACCGCCGAGGATTTTCGCTGGTAGAATTAGTCGTCGTTGTGCTTGTGATGGGGATCATCGCAGCCGTCGCAGGGCCCAAAATGTTCAATACGGCAAGCGATGCCCGTTTGAACGGCACAAGACAGTCGCTAACTGTCATTCGCGATGCGATTGAACTGTATAAAGCTCAAAATGGCAGCTATCCCTCAAGCGCCAACTCCACTGCATTTCACACGGATTTGTCCCCGTATGTACGTGGGCAATTCCCGAATGTGGAAGTCGGAGCGAATAAGGGGGGGAATGATGTCCGAATTCATTCCGGTTCGCCAACGCCATCTGGTACTGAAGCCTGGGCATACGATACCTCAGACGGCGGTTTCATCATCAACGATGCAACCAGCAGTTATAACACGCTGTAATTTTCTTCCGATTCCCATTCGCCCATTAAACTCTGGTACTTCAGGAGACGAACGATGAACAAGAATTCGATTCTCATTGCCGAAGATAATCGGGTGATGGCCGATGTCGTTCGATTCAACCTTGTTCGAGCTGGCTTCGAAGTGGTTGTCGCGGGTGATGGATTTGCGGCTCTTGAAATTGCGAAATCAAGACAATTTGATCTGGTCATTACTGACTCCCAGATGCCGCGAATGAAGGGTGAAGAATTTTGTGCCGAGTTGCGAAAACTGGCAAACTATCAGGACGTGCCAGTCATTATGTGTTCTGCTAAAGGCTTTGAACTGAATGCGGAACGCTTGCGAACCCAATATGGGATCGAACGTGTTTTACTGAAACCGTTCAGCCCCCGGGAAGTATTGGCGGTCGTCGAGGAACGGCTCAATGGAACGGCCGTTGTAAACGGACTCTGATCCGAAGTTCCTTCTGCGAAATTGGGATTCGCAGCAGCAAGACCCTATGGAGAGACTTGTGAACGATCAATCTATTGCACACTATCTGCGCGCCATCGGCTTGCTGACATTACTCCTGTCCGGCACTGCAGTGGTGTTATTCTTCGTTGAGTCTCATGAATTCTGGGCCATCCGTTTGCTGGTTGCAGCGGCGATCTGCAGTTTGTTTCTTGGCTTTCTGACGGTTGTCAAAAAGCAAAACTCAGCCTCTTTGCCAGTTGAAATTCTCAATCAACTCGAATCGTACTCTTCTCCTGAGTTACAGGATAAGTCGACACTGAATTTGGTTCATTGGCAGGATCCTCACTCTCAAGGCTGGAATACCATTGTTGAGGAGGTACGAACCTTTCAGGCACTAACGGCTCTTGAAGCTCGGATTGATGAGAAACTGTCCGACCATCAATCTTCAGATGACACTGCCGTCCTGGACAGTCTGGCTGAAGGTGTTGGCGTGACCGATCTGAACGGTCATTTCACTTTTGTGAACTCGGCATTCAAAGCGATTCTGGATATGGAAGATACCAAGCTGCTCAACTCTTCGATCCTGGACGTTCTTCCCTCAGAGATTTCTCCTAAAATACTCGATGCGATTGCACGATCTATCCCTGTAATGTTTGAGTCACATACTCGAACCGATGAAGGCACTGTGTTTTTCCGTTGGAGCCGACGCCCGAGATTGGACCAGCATTGCGAGCCGAATGGGCATGTCTGGTTAATTCGAGATATCACTCAACAAAAGCTCGCTGAAAAAATGCGGGAAGAATTTGTGTCGATGGCAACTCACGAACTGCGAACGCCGTTAGCCAATATCAATGCGTACGCGGAAACGTTGACCATGGCAGACGATATCGACATTGAGCAGCAAAAGGAGTTTTACAACATCATCCAATCGGAAGCGACGCGTCTGGCACGTTTTGTGGATGAACTTCTTGATATCAGTCGCATGGAAGCCGGATCCATGTCGATCAATTGTCGTATTACAGAACTGGATCGTTTGCTCAAAGAAATCTGCGATAAGATCCAACCGGAAATGAATCGGAAAGATCTCGATTTCAGTATCGAGATTCCTCCTAAATTGCCTCAGATTGAAGTCGATAAGGATGCCATCGTTGCTGCTCTGGTGAACCTGCTCGGCAATGCCGTTAAATATACTCCTGAAGGTGGAAACGTCTGCTTTACAGTGCTCGTTGAAGACAACGAAATTCAATTCAAGGTGCAGGATTCCGGCATCGGTATTGCCGAAGAGGAATTGCCGCATGTCTTTGAGAAATTTTTCCGCAGTGATGATGGTCGCGTCAGGGAAGTCAACGGGAGTGGTCTCGGTCTGGCATTCAGTCATGAAGTGGCACGTCTTCATCAGGGGCGGATTGATGTATCCAGCGAATTGAATCAGGGGTCGACCTTCAGTCTTGTCTTGCCACTTAAGATTGGAGTGGAAGCATGATTCGTCATACAAAACAGGGAGCCGTCGATATTCTCAGCGTCGAAGAATCCATGGTCTATCTGCATATCGACAAAATGCAACTTGAAGTCGATCAGCTCCTCAAAGCTGGTCAGCCGCGTGTTGTCCTCAACATGAAGGATGTTGCCTTGTGTGATAGCAGGGGGCTGGAGTTCATACTCGATTTGCGCGACCGGTGTGTGAAATGTGGCGGAATGTTCAAACTGGCATCGGCCAGTCATCTGTGTCTGGATATTCTCCAGATTACGGGCGTCCTCGATCAAATTGAACATTATGAAAACTCCGTGCAAGCGGCAGGGAGTTTTGCACTATGACATCAATAGTTCATTCAGAAAACAGACGAGCAAGCGCGTCTGTCGCTCAGCGTAATATTCCCCGCCAACGGCTCGGCGAAAGGCTGGTCAGCGCGGGGATTCTTACATCAGACGAGTTGGAGTCGGCTCTGCAACAGCAATCCGTCAACGGACAGCGTGTCGGAGAAACGCTTGTTGAACTTGGGTTTAT
>DOCI01000316.1:8297-11077 GCA_003503535.1 Planctomycetaceae bacterium | reverse complement strand
CAATATCCCTTATGTTACTCTGCGTGATGGTCTGATTGATCCGCGGTCTGTACTTACAATTCCAAGGCGTAAAGCCGAGGAATTTGAAGCGATTGTCCTGTTCAAAGTGCGCGACGTTTTAACGGTCGCCATGCGAAACCCGCAACAACTCGACTACATCGATGAGATTGAACGTCTGACGAAATGCCGTGTTCGACCTGTCCTGGCAATGAAGTCGGCAATCGAACAACTGCTCCCCCGCTGTTACGACGAAGGCTTCGAGGTCGATGCCGTAACTGCGGATATGGATCAGGAAGCGATTTCCGTTCAGGATGACGCCATCCATGTTCAACTGCAATCCGTTGAGTCAATCGGAGACGGCAGTCCGATCGTCAATCTGGTCAATTATATGATTCTGCAGGCTGCTCGACAGGGAGCCAGTGATATTCATATTGAGCCTGGAGCAAATCAATCGACGGTTCGGTTTCGTGTCGATGGAATGTTACGCGAAGTCTTACGACCCCGGCGTGAGTTTCATCCGGCAATCGTTTCGCGTATCAAAGTGATGGCGAAAATGGACATTGCTGAGCATCGTATGCCTCAGGATGGACGAATTCACGTTGTGGTTGACCGACGTGATATCGATTTGCGTTGTTCGACATTGCCGACGGTTCAAGGGGAGAAAGTTGTACTGCGCGTTCTGGATCGTTCCAGCGTTACTTTCAATCTGAATGAACTCGGAATTCCCAACAATCAACTGAAATCAATGAAAGAAATTCTGGCCAAACCCTATGGGCTGGCGCTGGTGACGGGCCCCACAGGAAGTGGAAAAACAACCACGTTGTATTCCGCGATTGAACTGATCAAAAATGTGAATCGCAACATCGTGACAGTCGAGGATCCCGTTGAGTATCAACTCAGCCTGATTAATCAGGTGCATGCGAACGCGGGAACATCACTCAGTTTTGCCAAGGTCCTCCGTGCGATTCTGCGTCAGGATCCGGATGTGATCATGATTGGGGAAATTCGAGATGGCGAAACGGCAGAAGTGGCCATCCAGGCTGCGCTCACAGGGCACCTCGTTCTTTCTACGTTGCATACAAACGACAGTGCAGGAGCCATCACAAGACTGATGGACATGGGCATCGCCTCCTATAAAACAGCAGCTGCGTTTGTCGGAGCCATTGCTCAGCGACTGGTGCGTCGGGTCTGTCAGAATTGCCGTACAACCTATTATCCGCAGGCTCAAATGCTCGAAACGTTGCACTACAAAGGGGATAAGAAACAACAATTTATTCGGGGCGAAGGTTGCCACGAATGTTATGACACAGGATTCAAAGGTCGAATCGGGATCTATGAAATTCTGCACGCGGACAACGAACTCCGTGAATTGATTGGAGCCGATGCTTCCGTGGATAAAATTCGTCAATGGCATCGAACACACGGAGGAACCAGCCTGCTGCAGGAAGGGTTAAGGTTGGCTCAAGAGGGCATAACCTCTTTAGATGAAATTATGCGCGTGGCATATTTTGAATAATCAAACGATAGAATACGTTCAGTAATGATTGCGTTTCAATACCAGGCAAAATCACGAACCGGTGAATTGCAGGTCGGCCTCTTAGAAGCCGAGACGCTTGCTGCTGCGCGGCAGGATTTGCGTGGACGTGGTCTGTTTCCGATGGCCATTACGAAAGCCGGTTCTGAACGACGAGTAAAATCAGCCGGCTCAAACAAACGCGTTTCCAAACGTGATCTGATGTTGATGACGACTCAACTTTCGATCATGCAAAAATCGGGTGTCGATCTGGCAGAATCGATAAAGACTGTCTCACGTCAGGTCTCCAACAAACGTCTCGCGACGGCACTCAATCAGATTGTGATCGATATTGAGGACGGGAAATCGTTCTCGAGTGCATTACAAAGCCAGTCCAGCATATTCGGCGATGCCTATGTCGCAGGAATTGCTGCGGGAGAAGCTTCAGGAACTCTCGGACACGTCCTGGCAAGACTGACAACTCTCCTGCGAAAGGAAGTCCGCTTAATCAACACCATAAAGTCCATTGCCACCTATCCGGTCATCCTGATGTTCGTGGCGAGTATGGTCGTCAATGCATTGATGTTTTTCGTCTTGCCACAGTTCGCCAAGGTGTTCCGGGATCTCGAAAAAACTCCGCCCATTACGACTCAGGTACTTCTGATGATTGGAGAATTTGTACGAGGAAATATTCTGTTTATTGGAATTGGAGTCGGAATCATCCTTTTCGGTGTGAGCGTTCTGATTAAAACCGACTGGTTCCGCAGTCGTCTCGATCTTTTCATGCTGTATGCTCCAGGCTTCGGCAAAGCCACTCGCACGTTACTGGCCGGGAGAATGTTTCGACTGATTGGAACGATGCTGCAAAGTGGAGTCCCGCTTCTGGAAGCAGTTCGTCTCTGTCGTCGCTCGATCAAAAACCGTCAGTACCAGAAACTCTTTGAATCCATCGAACTGGAGGTCACGCGTGGCAACGGGATTACGATCGCCATGATGCAGGCCAATTTTCTCCCCGATGGAGCGGTCGAAATGATTTCCACCTCAGAAAAAAGTGGCGACCTGGGAGGAGTCATGGAGATTGTCGGGGAGTTCTACGAAGACGAAGGAGAAAACTACGTTCGCGATCTGGCCAAAGTCATCGAGCCAGCCATCATTGTGGTGATGGGTGGAGTTGTGGCTGTCGTTGTCATTTCAGTCATTTTACCGCTGCTCGATATGTCATCGACCTCAGGATATTAAAGGAGATACAGGTGAAGTTCATCACGAA
>DOCI01000316.1:0-8212 GCA_003503535.1 Planctomycetaceae bacterium | reverse complement strand
GTCGTCAGATATCAATTCGAGAATTGGAGTCGATTTTCAATCATCCCGGCTCATTTGTGCTCGTCTCAGTTCAAACAAACGAGTCGAAAACAAAATTGAAGGCATGATCATTCCGTTTCCAGATCGGGATTGTTCACTCGAACATTGGATTCTTTCGGGGGGTTTGCATGAAGTTCTGCAAAAACACCGAAAACAATTCTCACAATTTGGTGGAGAGTCGATTTCCTGCATTATGCCGGAATCGTTAACACACGCTTGTATCATTGAGCTGCCTATGGGTAACGAAGCCGAAACTCACGATCTCGTTGCTCAGGAACTGGCAGATCAGCAGGAGTTTTCCCTCAATGAATTGACGTTCGATTTCTGGATGGAAGAGAATCCCAACGCCGAAGGTATGGTCAAGGTGCATGCAGAGTGCATCCGATCTAAGGTCGTCAAGGAAATTGTGTCTCAGTTTCTCGCGGTCGGATATCGCTGTGACAGAATTGATTCCCGATCGAATTCACTGGCTCAATTGATTCCTGAAAATTCAACTTCGCTTTCCGTTGTGATCGATTGGGGTCTGGATGAGGTCACACTCATACTGTGTGAATCTGGTCAGCCATTTTATTCCCGCAAGCTACGGGACTGTCATACCCGTCAATTGTTCGAGGAACTCACACAGCATTGGTCAATTTCGCTTGCTGATTGTGAGGCACTTTTAAATCGACTGCGTCATCACGAACTCAAACAAACAACTGGGTTGGCGGAACTGAAAGACTTATATCTGAATGTGTCACGCGAGCTGTTTGTCCGACTGGCTGTCGAAGCCAAACGGACGATTGATTTTGCACATCAGAAGAAAATCTTTTCTGTCCCAGAGCAGATCCTGCTGATTGGTTCCGGTGCAGGTTTGCCTTTTGTGAAGAGTGAGATCAATCATCTGTTGCCATATCCTGTCCAGACGGAATATCTCAGTGAGAAGTATTCCACAGCCGGGATGTCTGAGTTCATCCTGGCGATGGCAGCATGTGAGGAGGGGAGATCATGAGCGGCTTCAAACGAATGAATCTCGTCCCACTCTCGACTCAGTTTGAATTGATTTTTCGCAGTCAGTTGAGACGCTGGGTCAAAACAATTGGATTTGTGATTTGTGGCCTGGCCATCATCATACTCTGGCAAGTCTCCGAACTGCATGTCTCGACAGTCGAGTTGCACCAAAAAGAAATGCGATATCAACCAGTAAGAGATATGATGTCGCAGAACTCCAGGATCAGTCAACAACTCAAGGAAATCGAACAGCAGAAGACTCAACTGAAAAACCTTGTCTCTGGTCCTACGCCTTTGCATATCCTCAAAGCGATTGCCGTCGCATCGCACCACGCCTCGGGGCAAGTTGTCGTGACTAGTCTTTCCTGTAATTCACAGGATGTCCAAGAACAACAACCGGCCAAATCGACCAATGTTTCTAAAGTTAGTAGGAAATGCAAAAGAATTGGCACGGTTGCGATGGCTGGAAATGGTGAAGACGACGAAGCGATTATGGAATTTATCTCGGCTCTGAAAAGTAGTGGTCTGTTCAATAAAGTGGAATTGAAGTCAGCGACTCATACAAAAGACCAGAACCACACGACCAAACAATTCCACATCGAAGCCGTCAGCGAAACCGAGGTGGTATCATGAATTCATTGACAGAGAAATTCTCTCTAAATCAATTTACGCTGCTGATTCATTCCGCAGGCGGCTTGATGATTATTGGTTCTATAATCGTTGCCTGGATCTGCTTCATTCATCCGATGCAAAAAAAACTCTCTGTAAATCAAACACATGTGGAAGTATTCAATCAATTGGGTGACCAACGTTCCAATGTGGAAAAATTGAATTCCGAATTGATAAGTCAACTGCAGTTGGCTAACACTCATGTTGAGGCAATCACTCGAAAAGTATCTGACAAACTGGTGATTGATCAATTTTTACAGGAAATTGGAAATTTGGCAGAGGTGCACAAGGTTCACATTCAGGAATTTCGACCGGGAAATTTTGCGACACAAGGGGACTATCAGGCCCTGACAGTCAGCATGACACTCTCTGGACCGTTTGCCGGGATCTGCAAGTTCTTTAACGAACTCGAAGATTTTGATCGGATGAATCGAGTGAAATCGGCCCAGATTTCTCCTCAGGGGGCAGCAGGAGAGAACTGCTCTGTCTCCATGGTTCTGGAGCTTTACACCCTACCACCTGCTTCGATCGCAGAAAATGTTCGGGAAAAAATCGATGTTTAACAAATCAAAAATCTCCCAGAAAATCAGTCCCGGAAAACTATTGTTGATTCTCACACTTTCGGGAGTGCTGTATTTAGTCTTTCCTCGAGGTGAGGAAACTTCAGTCACAACACAATTAACGAACGTGGCCATTCAGCAATTGACAGGTGGAAATACAACTGATCTGCTCAACTCCGAGCCTGATCTCGATCTGGCCAAGTTCGATTTGGAACAACTTATCGAACACAATCCGTTCCAGAAGTCCAAATCTGTGGAAGAAGTCTCTGAAATCAATTTCACGAGTGAGCAGCAACATCTTATGGAGGGATCGGAAGAGTTCAAACCTCCTACTGTCGATATTACCGCAATTCTCTACTCCGAGACAAAGCGGTTCGCTTTGATTGATAACGTGCTCTACCCGGAAGGGGGAGTTCTTCCCAGTGGCCAGCAAATTGCTGAAATTCACTCAACATATGTTCGCTTCGTTCATTCGGCTTCGCCCGCAAAGTGAATACTTTTTAATCCTCATGGTTAAAATCGAGAAGATTATTCACAAATAAGCGGGTTGTGATTTGTAAAAAAATTCATTACAATTCCAAACGCCTCGCTCACAAACGATCACTCGATCGTGCTGCACTCCTATCGAAATATTTTTATTACTGGAAATGATCCCCTCATTCATCATAAGATAGTTTTGATGAAACAAGTGCGCTCCCGTTCCTTCATTCCATGCGCGCAAAATATTCACCTCTTATTTTTTCGACTCAGGCTTTTTGATGACATTCGACCCAGAATCCGAATTTTACTCTGAAGGTATTGTGCGGGTCGATCCCTCGTCACAACGAAAGAGTTTTTGGCTGGTTTTCGGCTCGATTGTATTTCTAATTGTCGTTGTGGTCGCAGTCACTTTGCTTCCGATCCAGAATCAGAAGAGACATCTGGCACACTTGAGAAACCAGGGTGCCATTGTTTACACAATAATTCAGCCTGGTATGTGGACGTCGCTTTCTGATTATGTCCATAAGTTTACAGACTATGAGTTGCCCACTCTTGAAGAAGTTCGACAAATACACTTTCAGAAATATCCGGTCACCGATCAAACAATTGCCAGTTTGAGCAGATATCCCGAATTGCAAGCTCTCTCAATGCAATCTGCGAATGTCTCGACGACGGCACTCGATAATGTTTTCACTGATTTGCCCGAACTCACTGGGCTGACTATTATCAATTGCAAGAAAATCACCCCGGATTGGATCCAGAAATCCCGTTTGGCGCATCCCTCAGTGACTATTAATTATCGAGGAACTGCTTATCTGGGCATCTCTGCAAACATAGCGGATCCTGCTGAAAAGGGATGCATTGTCATGTATGTGCAGCCCGGCAGTGCTGCTGAAAGTAGTGGTTTACTTCCTGGTGATATCATCATTGGGGTTGAAGATTCGGAAATTTCATCATTCACGGAACTTGTGATGAAACTGGCCAGGTATTCCCCCGAAGATCATGTCAGAATTCGGATTAGTCGCCAGGAGGAAGAAATTCCGATCATTTGCAAATTGAATGCCTGGTCCAACAAAGAATTTTGACTGAAAGTTGAGCCCCTCGTGCAGACGAACTCCCTCCGACTTCCCTTCCTGTTCTCATTACTGCTGATTGTTAATGTAACCAACTTTGTCTTAGCTGCTCCCGAAGTTGAGAATCCAGAAGAAAGCGATTTTCCTCCTGGATTGCTCGGCACTTACATAGTTGGCGATACCAGACTGGAAAGAATCGATGCCGATGTCTCATTTGACTGGCAGTCGAGTTCTCCTGATCCGCTAATGGGGCCCGGACCATTTTCTGCAAACTGGCAGGGTCTGCTACTGGTCAAGAGTCAGGGGGGACACCGTTTTCATGTCTATCTGGCAGGTGAAGTTGAAATCCTGATCGATGGCAAAACTGTATTAAAGGGATTTTCTGATCAACCCCAGTGGATCTCAGGAGAGGAAATCCCTCTCTCCTTTGGCGAAAAGGAACTTGATATCCGTTACCGAAAAACAGGGAATGTGGGCGCGATCAAATTATTCTGGTCGAGTGAAAAATTTCCGATTGAACCAGTCTCGACCTACCTTCTGTATCGGGAAGAGGGGCGTCCCGATCTGACAGAAATCGAAGTTGGACGACACCAGTTCCGCGCATTGCATTGTGATCGTTGTCATGCATTGGATCGAAATACGCAAAGCAGTCCTGCTCCATCACTGATACATGCGGCGATCGGCTTGAAAGATTCCTGGATCTCTCAAAAACTGTTGGAGAAGCCCTCCGGCACGGACAATATGCCACATTTCAAGATGACCAGCGAGCAGGCGGCTGACATTGCTGCTTATTTACTGCATCACAAACAAAGTCTATCCAAACTTTCCAAAGTCAAAGTCAAATCGAAAGAAGACGAAACCGTGGCCGGTGAATTGCTGGCATTCTCAACCGGTTGCCTGGCTTGTCATACAATTGGAGACTTGGGCACCAGTGGCGACTTTGGTGGAGGAACACTTGATGAAGTGGGGGCCAAACGCAGTCTGGAATGGATCGCCGCCTGGCTGAAAGACCCGGCTTCTCTGAATCCACATCACCGCATGCCCGTATTTCAACTGGACCAAAAAGAAACTCAGCAACTTGCGGTCTATCTTTCTTCGCTCAAAGGCGAGACTGACCATCAAAAAAAGACACCACAGACTCTGGCAGATGAAGAACAATTGTCTCGCGGTAAAAAAGCGATTCAATTTTTCGGTTGCGTCTCCTGTCACGAAATCTCTGGTTTCGAGCAGGAGATCAATGGCGACCCCCTGCCTTATGAATACCACTTGCGTGTCTATGAAGAATTGCCGGAAAACTCGAATTTGCTCGGCTGTCTTGCAGAGCGTAAGGAAAACTCAGCTGCCCACCAGCCTTATTATCCTCAAGCCAATGTCGAGGCAATTCGTGCCTGGATGAAAAACTCTCCAGAAGTCCGTGAGCAGAATGCACATCATCAAACGATGGATTATTTCCGTGGGGCCGATTTGCTGATTGAAAAAAACTGCACGGCTTGTCATCCCCGGGATCGAGAAGCTGGACTTGTTGCAGTGGCTGGAAAAGTATCTAAAAAGGATCCCCGTCTCACTGGTCAAAGCCAGGGATTAATTCCTCCCCACTTAACAGCCGTGGGAGATCGGATGCTGACGGAATCACTCGCAAAAGGTATCCGTGGAGAGTTACCGAAACGCTTGCCGTGGTTGTCTGTTCGCATGCCAAAGTTCAATCACACGGAGTCCGAATCCAAACAATTGTTGAGCTATCTGATCGGCCATGATCGCCTGCCTGATCCCATTCCAGATGAACGCCTGCAGTTAGCAGAAGTCAATTTGACATCAGCTGAGGTCCTCTTGACAGGACGAGAGTTGATTGGCGGACGCGCATTCAATTGCATCGCTTGTCATAAATTTGGTGAATACGAGCCGAGGAACACCGCTTTGGGAACTCGTGGTTCCGATATGCTCGGGCTGGCCAGCCGAATGAGATCGCCCTATTTTCTCCGCTGGACCTCTTCGCCATTACGCATTGTCCCTGGCATGGAGATGCCCAGTTACAATCAGCCGAAGCACGGCTTCCCGATCGAAACGATCCACGAGCAACTGACTGTTCTGTGGCAGGGAATGAATCATCCGGAATTTAAGGCTCCCTCAAATCCGACTGTTGTGGAAAAGTATCTGGTCGTTCAGCCCGGCGAACCTTCAGGAATTGTACGAGATGTGTTTGAGAGAACGGGCTCAAATAAAGATCGAAAATTTCTTGCTCGGCCACTGGCAATTGGACTCGATAACGGACATAGCCTGTTATTTGATCTGGATGCCGTAAGTCTACATGAGTGGACTTATGGTGATTTCGCCTTTCAGCAAACCGAAGGCAAATCCTGGTTCTGGCACATGGCTGGTGCTCCAGTTGTTAAAGAGTTTACGCAACAGGCAGATTTCGTATTAAGGAAATCCAATGAACCTTCGGCATCGTTGATTCAACCCTCCAAAGAAGGATTTCGTACGGGACGGCTACGGGATTACCGTGTGGAATCTGAAGGAGTCATTCTACATTATGAGATCGATTTTCGCATTGATGGTCAACTCCACATCATTAAGATCTCCGAACATATGCTGCCCCTGACGGATGATAAGCAATCAGGCTTTGCTCGTCGAATTGAAGCAACGGATGTTCCTCAGGGGTATCTTCTCGCCTTGCAGCAATCGATTGAACCGACTTCGGTTGCACAACCTGAATTGATTGTCCAAGGAAAACGGATTCCCCTCGGCTCGGAAGAACCGGATCCGATCTCATTTCAGGCAGGCGCGAATGGATCCCAGGATCTGAATCTCGAATATTGGACAAAGCTTTATACCCGCGCTACGACTCCTTTTCCCGATAAGCCCCAAGTGACAGGTCGCCCTGAAGTCATCACCGGCACTCCCGGGTTTGATGCTCATCGATTGCCGTTAACCAGTACCCTCATGCCGACAGCTTTGGCCTGGTCAAAAGATCGGCAGATGATTGTTTCCTCTTTAAAAGGGGATGTCTTCTCATTAAAGGATAGTGATCGAGATGGACTCGATGATCAACTCCAGTTGATTCAAAGTGGCCTGGCAGCTCCTTTCGGTGTGCACTGTGAAGGAGACAGTTTATACGTCGCTCACAAACCGGAGATTTTACGGATCGATCAATTTCAGTCTGATCGCCCGCAATTGAAAGTTATCGCCGATGGCTGGGGGCACAGTGAAAATTATCACGACTGGGTCACCGGCTTTGCACAAGACAGGAATGGAAAACTCCTGATTGCGACCGGAAGCGATTACACTCAGAAAGATCGTGAAAGAGAATTAACACTCTGGCGAGGCGATGTCCTGCGGTTGGAGCAGGATTCTGAATTAACCCCGATAGCCTCCGCATTGCGATATCCGATTGGAATTGCTTCTGACAGCAAAGGTCGGGTATTTGTTTCTGACCAGCAGGGGGTGCAGAACTGTTTCAATGAGATCAATTACATTATTCCAGATGCAACTTATGGCGTGCCAGGACAGCGAACCAGTCCTAGTGAAGAAAAACGGGCAGCCATTCAGATTCCACATCCCTGGACACGCAGCGTAAACGGCATCTTTTTCATTCCCGATCGTGATGGCCTGGGCGCGCTTTCCGCATTTCGGGGTCATGGCGTCGGCTGCGAATACAACAATCGTTTTCTGGTGCGATTTTCACTTCAGGAAGTCAACGGAGACCTGCAGGGGGCCTGTTACGAGTTGACGAAATCAGCAGAGAACCTGCCAACGGATGCTCCAGTCTTTCTCGGCCCCATCTGTGGTGGCGTGAGCCCAGATGGTCTGATTTATATTGGCAACATTCACGACAGCGGCTGGCTGGGGGGACAAAACACCGGGGAAATTATCCGACTGACTCCTCAGAATAAACTTCCCAACGGAATCCGCGAACTTCGAGCAACCAGTACCGGTTTTGAACTGGAATTTCTGGAGCCGGTTTCCGAACAGGCGTTGCAGAAAAAAGAAACGTATGATCTGATCGGTTATACCCGTATTTGGGAAGGAGCCTATGCCTCACCCGATTCCGGCCGCTATCGACCTGAAATCACATCCCTGGAAGTGGACGACGGTGGAAAAACTGTCCGAATCAATGTCGATCAACTCAAGCCCAGCTTCGTCTATGAGTTGCACCTGAACGAAGCATTGGACCTTTTTCCCGCATCTGCTTATTACACGATGAACCAGATTCCAAAACCATAGTAATACGGATTCTAATAAGAAAGAGCGCGTTTACACCCCAGATTGAAAGCCACTGGAAGCCCCCAGGTTACCAAGGTAATCAATGGGTTATATTCTATGAAACAAGGCGGTGAAATTGGAAATTATTTCCAGTATCAAATTCAATGGGAACTCTCAACTCTCATGAAAAAAAGAAGGAAT
>DOCI01000317.1:35698-35904 GCA_003503535.1 Planctomycetaceae bacterium | reverse complement strand
CAGATGGTTCAGTCCGATTCATCAGTGAAAATATCGATCACAACATTTCCGACCCAATCGACAGCACACTGGAACGCCTCGTCGGAATCTCTGACGGGCAGGTTGTCGGGGAATTCTAAGCGTTATTAAGATCTCAAAATTGATCCAACCATGCCTTCGTTACATACGAAGGCATGGTTTTTTTGTATTAGCAACTAAACATGGAA
>DOCI01000317.1:16912-35452 GCA_003503535.1 Planctomycetaceae bacterium | reverse complement strand
ATGCTCACGCAAGCGTGAGCATGACACCCGGCTAGACAGAGCCCTATTCCGGGAAATCAAAAAGAAGGAAATCCTGGTGTGTCCTGTTTTTTCGTTTTGTTAGGTTCAAATGGGGTATCATCTTCCACTGCTGAGTTGATGTTGTTTTCCATAGAGAGCGGATCGGGTTCCGGCATAAGATTTTGTGCGGATTCCGGAACGACGCTGATGGATTCCACATTGAGGGGAAAGGTGATTTCAGAAGATTTCATTTGAAAAGTTCCGTTGTTCATGGCAATTGTCGGATTTCCCAGCGTGACTTTTCCCTCGGAGTATTGAAACGACTCCGCGGCTATTTGCATGACATCATAGAGAGAGTTTCCTTTCTGCTGGCTTTTGAGAGAGATCGACAGGTGCCCCTGGCAACCCACTTGATAATTCCTCTCCCCAGATTCGTCATCTGTTTGAATATTTGCGGAATCGCACAGAATGTCGAGTTGGTAAACCATCGTTTTCTGCTCGGAGACCGTTCGATCTTCCACGGATTTTGTAACGGGATCAAAAGCTGTGGGTGGGGAATTGGTAGGCGCGGGAACAATGCGTTTGATCGTTGCTGTTGTATTTCCCCGGAGAGTGACCACGAATCGGGATTGAGATTTCTGCGGCTCGATCACCTCATTCGGCTTAACTGATTCCTGTTTCGCTTTTTCTTCCGCAAATGAAATTGAGGCCGCATTGAACAGGATGAGGCAGGTCATGAAACATGATGAGAGGCAGTGCATTGTGTTCCTTCTTGAGTGTGGCTGAGCATTTGAGTAATGATCATGACGTGAACAGCCGTGACTGTCAAATTTAATCTTACTGTGAAGCAAGCCACTCCAGTGTTCTCAATGACCATACTCGGTCACATGTGGAACTATCAGTGTGGACGAAGTCCATAAGAGGCTTTCAGCTAAATTGGGAGTTTTTCAATAAGGATCTAACGGCTGCGCCGCCCCGATAGAATTTTTCGGGGCCACCCGGGGGGATGCATGCTTGACGGAATGTTATCGACGAATATTCAAATTGACTCTGTTTGTTGTTTCCTCGATCAAATCAAAAACCTAATGTGACTTCGTCACCCCGGTAGTTCCAATGAGAAATGACGCCCCAGTTCGTGATAACCGGGGCGTCATTCATTATGAAATCCAGTGGCCGTCATTCAAATTCGTTTTACAAACTTGAGTGATTGACAAACAGGTGGTCTCGGCTTACCAATTCACAGCCACACCACCATCTGCGGTGTGGAAGGTGCTGTTTTCTCCAATATACAGATCATAGTTACCGTAGAGAGAAACACGATCAAATCGATCGTAGCTGAATCCAGTTCCGAACACTCCCCAGGAACGTCCGAAACTAACACCCCGAGCAGTAAATGCCGGAGCTGCACCGACGGAAGCCGTCGCCGATGTACTATCGTCAAGTGTCTCGTACATATACTGTCCACTTGCGTTGAGTTTCACATCGCCGCCTGCAAAGCAAATCGGGTCCGTAGAGACGTCAAGCCCAGCGATAGCTCGCAGGGAGTTCGTATCATTGCCAGCAACACTGGCGGCTCCCCCGGTTCCTGTTTCCGTATAGGCATCCTGATGCAACCAGATCTGTTGCAGGGCCACTTTGGGAAGAACCTGATATCCACAGTAATTGAGAATCTGTCCACGTTCGGCATAAATTCCCTGCTGAATTCCGTCAAAACTTCCATGAGCAGTTCCAGCACCAACAGGTCGTGAAGTCCGATAGCTGTCGTGATAAAAATTCGCAGCAACCATCCAGGTACTGCCACTACAGTCTTGGTTGTAGATAAAGCCACCAATCGTTCCGCTATCGACATCGGCTCGTGAGTTGTCGGTGAAATCGGCCTGTTGGAAACTGGTGCCGCCGAAGAATCCCATCAAAGTGTCGGCGTCTGCTCGTTTGAACAAGCCGACCTGTGCACCTCCGGTGCGGTATTCTAACCCAGCTGCTCCGCCAGTGCTGGAAACTTCACCGCCGATTCCGTAACCACTCGCCCATCCATCCCATTCGCTGTTATAGGCACACCAGTCACTGCAGCATCCCGATCCACATTGCCCGCGAACAACCAGCGGATTCGAAAGATCGTCTGCAGAGTCGCTTGCGAGTTGGAAGCCTGATTCAAAATTTGGCATCGTAGCAGAATAGCCAAAGTCGTCGCCAAGCCCATAGGAGCCAGCGATGCCATGTAGACGAGTCGCCAGTTGATTAAAAATTACGGTTCCATTCTGAACGCCAACCTGTGCCAAACTGGAAGGAAGCTGTGCAGCACTATCCGAATTCATGGCAAACGACTGAATAAAGAATCCTGGTAGAACCCAGTTAGCTGCTGGATTATCGGGAAATGCAGTTAAAATCACTTCATCGAAAACACCGTTTTGAAGTTCCACAAAAAACGGACCTGGGTTCCCAGCTGAGTCAATCTGAAATGTATCAACATCAACACCATTATTTCTCACTGTGATATTGAACGGACCAGACCAGTCTCCCACAAAAAATCCGAATTGGGTCGATTCCCCTGGAAGCAAGAGTTGTGCACTGTTCGACTCGTTAAAATCTCCATTCAGTGGAATAATTCCGAGTTGCCCTGAGCCATCGAGTGCAGCGATTGCCGCTCCAGCACCTGTTTGGAAGTTGTAGTTTCCTGTACCTGTTCGCGTCAGGAAAGAAAGACCCTCTAAACCTGTAGCCCCCTGAGACATGAAGAAGGTATCGTTGATTGTCATTAATGACGTCGGACCAGGCGTAAGCAGGTCAAAGTCGAGTTCGACATTATCGACGGTCAATGAGCCAATTTGATTGAGCTGAGCCATCGCAACAGTGTTGCTGCCTAAAATCCCAGAAAGTGCTAAACCAAATCCGCAAAGTGGTTTCAAATATTGTTTCAGTCTCCGACGATAGGCCTGCATGTGAAGCGTTCCCTGCTTTAATCTGGAAATCGTTATCTGGGCAAAGATTCCAAAATGTAATTGGAACCAAAACATAAATTCTTATTTCCAATGTCGGCCAATTGCGTGCTGTTCACCAAATTGGCTAGCGATATAGACAGAGTACTCCTTCAAATATTTCAGATGTAATGATATTCATGATTATTCAGGCTGTAGCGATTGCGTTGCTTAGGGGGGTTGGGGTTAATGGGATTGAAAGCTCCTCAGTTTCGTAGTGCTCTTTCGAGCTCTAATTGTCGCCCTCAAATCGCTATTCCGCAGGCAGCTTGCCTGCTCCAGAATTCTGAACGCACACGACATTTAGTGATAGACGAAAAAGTAGTGCTCTTTCGAGCTTTAAATGTCGCTCTCAAATCGCTATTTCGCAGTCAGTTTGACTGCTCCCCGATATTGAATTCACACGACATTTTGCGGTAGTCGGAATAGTAGGGTGCGTCCTGACGCACCATTCTGCCGACATGGCTTCCTCACAGAGTATCTCTCCATACACGAAACCATCCCGGCTCAAGCATCACAAATAAATCAAAATCGACACTCCACCCCGGTGCGTCAGGACGCACCCTACTGGTCTGTTTGGAAATAACAGTTTATTGCTGCCACTCGCGAACGGTTTTCCAGGCGAGCAGTGCATCTTGAATCGCAGCGACATCGTGGACGCGGATAATGTCGGTCTGTTGTTCTGCCAGTGCAATCGCGACACCAATCGTCCCGGCCAAGCGTTCTTCCATTTCCCGATTGAGGACTTTTTTAAGAAATCGTTTGCGGGAATGTCCGATCAAAACAGGTCGCCCCGATTTCCTTAACTGCTCAATTGATGAGAGAATTTCCAGATTATGCTCAGCGGTTTTTCCGAAGCCGATGCCTGGGTCGAGGACAAGCCGGGTGGAATCGATTCCCTGATCGTTGAGCGATTTCAAGCGAGCCTGCAGCCACTCATCAATTTCCTGCACACAATGATCATAATGTGGATATTCCTGCATTGTTTGCGGCGTCCCCTTGATATGCATGCAGACAATCCCCGCATCAGCTTCCCGGCAGACTTCCGGCATCTGTTCATCGAACGTCAAACCGGAAATATCATTGATGATTTCCGCTCCTGCAGACAGACAAGCTCTGGCGACTTCGGCCTTAGTCGTGTCGATAGAAATCGGAATCGATATTTTCCCGGATAACTCTTCGACAACGGGAAGCACACGTTTGATCTCGTCTTCAGCCGAAACAGGCTCTGCTCCCGGACGAGTCGATTCCCCGCCGATATCGAGGAAGTCCGCTCCCTCTTCAACAAGTTGCAAGGCATGTTCAACGGCTGATTGCGTCTGCAGAAACTGCCCGCCATCCGAAAAGCTGTCAGGAGTCACGTTAACAATCCCCATGATCAGGGGATGTTTGCCTAACTGATACTCTCGCTTCCCAAATTTCCAGAGACGGAGGGACGAATCGGAATTCAAATTCTGTAGATTCACGACTTCATAATTCCTTCGACCGGATGATGCTCCTCGACGCCGGTCAGACGAACATCCAGACCTTGCGCTCGGAAAGTGAATCGGGAATTGTCGATTCCCATACAGCGGAGGATTGTCGCATTCAAATCGTGAATGTGCACAGGATTCTCAATCGCATTGTAACTGAAGTCATCGGTTTCGCCGTACACAACACCGGGCTTAATTCCACCCCCGGCCAGCCAGACACAGAAGTTTCTCGGGTGATGATCGCGACCGTAATTTTCTCGTGTCAATTTCCCCTGACAATAAACCGTTCTGCCAAATTCGCCGCCCCACACTACGAGCGTATCGTCAAGCATGCCGCGCTGTTTCAAATCCTGAATCAATGCCCAGGCTGGCTGATCGATATCGTGACATTGATTGGGCAAATCGCGAGCCATGTTCGCATGTTGATCCCAACCTCGATGAAAGATCTGCACAAAACGGACATCCCGCTCCGCCATCCGGCGAGCCAGCAGACAACTCGCCGCGAATGTGCCCGGCTTGGTCACTTCGTCGCCGTACATTTCGAGAGTCTCTTTGGTCTCCCCGGAAATATCGACGAGATCAGGAACAGAGGCCTGCATCCGAAATGCCATTTCAGCCTGTTCGACACGAGCGCGCGTTTGCGGATCGCCCCACGATTCATAAGTTTGACGATTCAACTCAGCCGCCCGATCCAACATACTGCGGCGAGTTTCCCGATCGATCCCCGGTGGATTCGACAAAAACAATACAGGATCACCCTGCGAGCGAAGCGAAACTCCCTGATATTTCGTAGGAAGAAATCCCGATCCCCACAATCGGTTATACAACGCCTGCGCTTCCGGGCGTCCTGTCCAGGTAGGAGTCATTACCACGAATGAAGGGAGATTATCATTCATGGAACCGAGTCCATAACTAAGCCACGCACCCAGGCTCGCTTTTCCCGGCAATTGATTTCCCGTGCAGATGTAAGTGATGGCGGGATCATGATTGATCGCTTCGGTATGAACCGTTTTTACGATGGCAATATCATCAACCATTTTCGCGGTGTAAGGGAGCAGGTCGCTCACCCAGGCGCGGGATTCGCCGTGTTGAGCAAACTTAAATTTGGAGGGAGCGATCGGCAGGGACAATTGTCCGGAAGTCATCGTTGTGATGCGTTGTCCTTTCTGGACATCGGGCATCTTGCGAAGATCTTCATTGAACAGATCGTTCAGTTTTGGTTTGTAATCGAAGGTATCAAGTTGAGAAGGTGCTCCAGCCATGAACAGATAAATGGCCCGCTTGGCTTTAGGAGCAAAGTGCGGCAACTCGGGGAGACCGGCATTGCTGCTGGCCGTCGCGAGGCCTCCTGTATTCAACGAAGCCAGAGCTGCAGTTCCCAAGCCGAGCGAAGCCTGTCCGAACAGATGCCTTCGTGTCATGTGCAATGCACGATTGAATTCGTCTCGCATGGGAATCGGATTCATGTCTTCAACCTCGGTCGATGGAGTGAAGGAGTTGTAACATATTGACACCAGCGAGCGATTGTTCGTTCCTGGTGATGGTCGTATCAGTATGCGCTAAATCCATTCCTGTTGTCGAATCAGTGATCGTCAATTGAAAAGCTGATACGCCCGACAACCTTCCAGAACTCCGCTCGTCGCGGATGATTTGGCGTGATACATACGGTTGGTGTAACCAAGTTTATGATGTTCCTGTGCGACTTGATCGACAATTTTCTGATTCGTGTTATTCACGAGAATAGCACGAAAGCCACTAACAAAAGCCGCGTAATCATTACCAGAATCGCCCGCGAAAACGATTTGAGAATCTTCGTAACCAGCAAAGTCCGCCCACCATTTGAGAGCATAAGCCTTGGAGATATCCTGCGGCAATAAATCGACGAGTCCATCGCGATTGAAGGGATCGACACTGCAGATGAGCGACCAGGGAATCTGCTGGTCTTTGAGAAGTTCCTGCAGGTTTTGTTCGATCTCACTGAGCTGAGTTTCATCGGCATAGAAACTGAGCTTGTAAGGCCCCTGCTTAAAGGCTTCCTGTTCTCTCAAACCGGGGATTTTGGTAGCATATTGCAGAACGTCTGTTCGTGGACAGGCTTTGACAATTTCGTGTTGATGCTTTGCGTACTCGTGCAGCGGTTCGAGTTTGCCGATGGCGTTGCGTCGACAGATTGTGCTGCCGACATCGCAAATCACCCAGTCAGGTTCCGGCAGTCGAAATTCCTGCTGAGCTTTCTCGACTGATTGCAGATGCCGTCCCGTTACGTAAATAAGTGGGATGCGGTTCTCTTTCAGTGATTGACCCAAGTGCTGCAGATCTCGTTGTTGCTCTGGTTGACCATCGAGGGGGATTAATGTTCCATCCAAATCGGACGCCAGAATCGCATGTGGACATAATGTCATTTAAATCTTAGCCTGAATTTGCTATTGTTTAAAAAGAATTATAGGACAAGATGGTTATACCATCGTAACGAACAGTCATATTTTCTGCGAACAGGCGTAGTGATTGTCAATTGAAAATGTGACGAAAACCAGATTCTGACGGGCTCGTACTGGACGTTGAACGGACAGTATCTTTGATCTCATAGCGATCAATGAAACTTTGTGGAAAATATCTAGCCGGCCAGGGTCGCTTACTCTCCAGGATGACATGAGCGAAACGAAATTCTCCGACGCTAAAATTGCATTGATCAGTCTGCATGGATTGATTCGAGGGCACGAACCGGAATTAGGACGCGATGCGGATACCGGTGGGCAAATCAAATATGTGCTTGAGTTGGCCAAGGAACTCGGTCAACGAAAAGATGTGTCCGAAGTCGAGTTGATAACCCGACAAATCTTCGACCATCGTCTCAGTGACGATTATGCTCAGGTCGAAGAGCAACTGGCAGATAATGTCCGCATTATCCGACTGCCGTTTGGCCCCAAAAAATATCTTCGCAAAGAATCCCTCTGGCCTTACATTGAAATGTTTATCGACCAGGCGTTGATCCATTTCAAACGACATGGCTTGCCCGACATTATTCATGGACACTACGCCGATGCAGGTCTGGCGGGCGCTTATCTCTCCCGATTGCTACATATCCCGTTTGTCTTCACCGGTCATTCGTTGGGTCGGGTGAAACGGGAACGCCTGATGGCCAATTCCTCCAATGCTGCGAACATCGAGAAGACTTATAATCTGACGCAACGAATCGAAGCGGAGGAATTCGCCCTCGAAACCGCGGCTATGGTCGTGACGAGTACGAATCAGGAAGTCGAACAGCAGTATGGCATGTACGATCACTACATTCCCACGCGGATGGAAGTGATCCCTCCTGGTGTCGATCTGGAATCGTTCACAACGGATCCAGTCGATGCAGACAAGACTCCCATTGTGCAGGAAATCAATCGCTTTTTGCGAGAGCCGGACAAGCCGATTATTCTGGCGATGGCTCGTCCCGACGAACGCAAAAATCTTGAAATGCTCGTCAAAATCTTTGGCGAAAGCGAGAGGCTTCAGGAAGCCGCCAATCTGGTGATGATCCTGGGCACGCGAGAGGACCTCCGCGATTTACCGAAAAGTCAACGCAAGATTATCCGACACGTGATGACCCTCATTGATGTGTATGATCTGTATGGAAAAATCGCCTATCCCAAAACACATCACCCTTCCGAAGTGCCGTTGCTTTATCGGTACGTCACACAGACACGCGGAGTATTCGTGAATGCGGCTCTGACGGAACCGTTTGGACTCACACTGCTTGAAGCGGCTGGTTCAGGACTGCCAATTGTCGCCACCAACGATGGCGGGCCGCGGGATATTATCGCCAACTGCAAAAACGGCTTGCTGGTCGATCCGCTTGATGAAAAAGTGATAGAACATGCCCTGCTCAGGACATTAACGGAACCCGAACAATGGGATGAGTGGTCGAAAAATGGACTCGAAGGGGCACGGGAACACTATGCCTGGTCGAATCATGCCCGTCGATATCTACGGGATTTGAATGATATTCTTTCGACTTCCCCACCACCGGCGTTGGCCAGCCCTGCGAATCGGCGGCAGATCCCCAAGTTTGATCGGATGATTATTACCGATCTCGACAACACGTTGACAGGCGATGATGAAGCCCTGCACGAGTTAATCGAAATGATCAAAGCGAACCCGAATGTCGGCTTCGGAATCGCGACGGGGCGGCCGCTGGCCAGTGCAAAGAAGCTGATTGAAGAATTAAACCTGCCGATGCCCGATTTTCTGGATATCGCCGTCGGAACCGAGCTGTATTACGGCAAAGATCTGGTACTCGATACCAGTTGGCGGAATCAGATTGGCTATCAGTGGAAACGGGATGAAATCTGCGAGGCTTTGTCGAGTTTACCGGGTTTCTACATGCAGTCGGACGATCATCAGTCGGAATTTAAAATCAGTTATGAAATCGACAAGTCGAAAGCGCCCAATCTGACCGAAATCAAACGAACATTACGGCAGGCTGGTTTAAAGGCCAGTGTTGTCCTTTCTTTAGATATGTATCTGGATATCATTCCCGTACGCGGCGGAAGTGAATACAGTATGCGTCATTTTCTGTATCGCTGGGGTTTTGCTCCGGAAAAAGTGCTCGTTGGCGGAGATTGCGGCAACGATGAAGGGATGCTGAAAGGGCGGACGTTAGGTGTTGTCGTCGGAAACCACAGTCCCGAGTTGAATCGGCTGAAGAAGTGGCCCCGCATTTACTTTGCCGAAGGGCATCACGCGCAGGGCATTATTGAAGGGATTCAATACTATCAATTCCTGGACAACATCATCATTCCAAACGACAGTGTCGATGAGCAACTTGTTGAAAACCAATCCTGAAGCTGAAATTTCACTGAGACGACTCCGACCGCGACTCGAACGCTTCTGGCAAACAACCGAAGCGAGTCCGGAGGAAATCCGTGATTTCGATGAACGACTCACAGAGATCTGGCCGCGTTTATTCCGCCTGCTGATCGAACTGTATGGGGACCGCTACGATTTTTTCTATCATCTGGAAGAAATCCTCCTCTCAGCAGCTCGGGCCTGGTGTGACCGACCACAGGATCTGAAAGAGCTGGATCGTCATCGCGTCTATGAAGACAACTGGTTCCGCTCCGAAAAACTCGTTGGCGGGGCACTTTATGTCGATCTCTTCAGCGAAAATCTGGGGCGTCTGCGCGACTGCATTCCCTACTTCAAAGATCTGGGACTGACCTATCTGCATCTGATGCCCCTGTTTGCCGTCCGCCCGGGCGATAACGATGGTGGTTATGCAATCAGCAATTATCGCTCAGTCGATCCCCGTCTCGGAACCATTGAAGATTTACGATTACTCGGAAAAGATTTACGGGAAGCGGGTATTTCACTCGTGCTCGATTTTGTGTTCAATCACACGTCTGATGATCACGAGTGGGCAAAGCTGGCTCAGTCGAACGATCCTGAGTATCGAGATTTCTATTACATCTTCCCCGACCGCACAGTTCCCGATCAGTATGAGCGGACTTTACGGGAAATATTTCCGACAGTTCGGCGAGGCAATTTCACCTGGCACGATGGCATGGAACAATGGGTCTGGACGACCTTCAACAGCTATCAATGGGATTTGAAGTACCGCAATCCAGCCGTCTTCCGGGCGATGCTCGAAGAGATGTTGTTTCTGGCAAATGTGGGTGTCGATATCCTCAGGCTCGATGCGGTTGCCTTCATCTGGAAACAGATGGGAACCTCCTGTGAGAATCTTGAGCAGGCTCATTCGGTCATTCAGGCGTACAATGCGCTGGCAAAACTGGCTGCTCCGGGATTACTGTTCAAGTCCGAAGCGATTGTGCATCCCGATGACGTGGTCCGCTATATCTCCCCGGAAGAATGTCAGATTTCTTACAATCCAACATTGATGGCGTTATTGTGGGAGTCGCTGGCAACACGCGAGACAAAACTGATTCGTCAATCAACCAGTCATCGGCATCAATTGCCTGATGAAACGATTTGGGTGAACTATCTCCGCTGTCACGATGACATCGGCTGGACGTTCGATGACCAGGATGCTGCTCACGTCGGCATCAATGGATACGATCATCGTCAGTTCCTGAACAACTTCTACACGGGACAATTCCCCGGCTCTTTTGCACATGGTGTCCCCTTCCAGCACAATCATGAAACGGGTGATATGCGGATTTCGGGAACGATGGCTTCACTGGCCGGGCTCGAGCAGGCGATTCAACAAAACGATGATCGACTTAAAGATCTCGCGATTCGCCGTATTCAGTTGCTGCATGGAATCACGCTCTCAATCGGCGGGATTCCACTCTTATATCTCGGCGAAGAATGGGGCATGCTGAACGATTACGATTTCGTCAAAGACCCTGCCAAAGCTGGCGATACCCGCTGGATTCATCGTCCGAAAATGCGCTGGGAATTTCTCGAAGACCTCGGCGATCAACTCGGTTCCGACGAACGCATGATTCGCCGTCGCCTTTTCAATTCTGTTAAACGGATGATCGCCCTGCGAAAATCGATCCCCGCCATCAGTGGTCTGGATCTGGAACTTGTCCCGTTGATCAACTCGCACGTGTTTTGTTTTGTCCGCAGTCAGGGTGGAGATCGCCTGATCGTAGCAGGTAACTTTTCAGAAGAACCTCAGGAGATCTCAGGAAACCTGCTCCGAACAGCCGGACTTGGTCGCTTCTTTGAAGATGTAATTTCAGAAACCACTTTCCAGACATCTTCCGACTTGAAACTGGATCCTTATCAAGTCGTCTGGCTGAAGCGGGTTTGATTGCTTTTTTCGAGGCGAGCCGAGCCAGTTATGGCTCGGGTAGGGGCGATTCCACCTCGTCTTGATTGTTAATTTCGCATAATGATCGTGACAACACCCGAGTCATAACTGACTCGGCTCGCCTTATTCATGTGAGAAAAGATTTTCCCGCAACAACTTCGGGATAAACTCGCCAAACGCACGGGCGCGATGGCTGATCGCTTTCTTAACGACAGGCGAAAGTTCGCCGAAGGTTTTTCCGTATTCGCGAATCAGAAAATAAGGATCATACCCGAAGCCGTTTTCGCCGCGTGGTTCGCGAATGATGACACCATTACAGGTCCGTTCGACATGTAAACGCACCTCACCTGAAGGATCTGCCAAAGCAACGTGACAAACATAATGAGCAGTCCGCTTTGCTGAAGGAACATCCTGGAGTTGTTCCTGAAGAAATTGATTATTCTTCTCATCGGTCGCATCGGGCCCACTGAATCGAGCCGAGTAGATCCCCGGAGCTCCTTTGAGAGCGTCGACACAGATTCCGCTGTCTTCACCAATCGCCCATCGCCCCGTTTCCTGGGCCGTCTGACTGGCTTTCTTGGCGGCATTCTCCGAAAAGCTGTTGCCATCTTCAACGACTTCGGTCGCCTCGGGAAATTCAGAGACTGGACGCACACGAATTCCGTACGGTTTCAGCAGCACATCAATCTCAGCCGCTTTTTTCGCATTTCGGCTTGCAAGCACGATTTCTGACTTTTGAGACAAGATTTATCTTTCGCTGATATTAAACAAGGTAGGACAGGCTTCCAGCCTGTCTAAATCGAGTTGATTTCATTTTTGTGCGATCAACGATTATTCAAGACAGGCTGGAAGCCTGTCCTACAGATTGATTGCGATTGGCTTAACTGACATTGAACTCCTACAGGTTGATGATATCAACCGGGGAAAACTGCTCAACCCAGTTTTGCTTCAGCATCAAAGCGGGATGCTTGTACTGATAATCGCCTGTGCCGCGGCGGGCACTTTCTGTGGTAATGTATTTCTCCCACGTGCCAGCCGGTAATCGCAATAATTGAGGATTCGCCAGCACGCCTTCTTTTCGACGGGCTTTCCAGAGGAAGTTCAAACCGGCCAGTTTATCATCAAGTAAACGCAAAAATGCCTGCGCCTGATCAGCATTTGGGACACTATCGATCTCAATCATAAAATCGTAGCGCGGATGCTGCCGTTCAAGCCTAAATGCGACAGCTGTGAATAAGCCAAGTTCCAGTTTGAGTTCCTGAGCAGTCGCCTGGGCAGCTTCGACAATTTGATGTTCCGTCAGTTTTTCGCCTTCCAGATCACCAACCTGACTTCCTTTCTGAATGAACTCCAACAGGGGAGCCTCGCCAACAAATCCTGTGCAGCGGACAATATCACCAATATTAAAACGGTAATAGCCAGCAGAGGTCGTCATCAGCAGATAGTAGTCGGCTCCGACTTCCAACTCGTGTCCCTCAACCACTTCAGGCTGAACAGAACCTGCTTCCGAAACCGGCATGTATTCATAAAATCCAGAAACGATCGAAGGTACTCCTTCCGGTTTGCCATCTTCAATCGGAATTGTGTGACGCCCCTCACTGGAAACGAGTCCCATATCCCGCTGCGGAGAATTGCCGAAATAGTCGTTGATGTAGCGTGATTGAAATCCAGCCGTCCCTCCGAGCCAGCAACTGATCACAGGATTCGGCCAGTAATCCTTCGGCAACAGTGTCCCCGTCTGTTCAACAATTTTAGCCAGACGACTCGCACCTGCTCGATTGACTTTGCGAATTCGAGGAGCGAGTTTCTCTCGCAGTTCCGTAGAGATTTCAAATCGATTGGTTAATGTGCCATCATGAAAATCCTTGATGAGATCCTCTTTGAATTCATCGCCCACTTCTGCCAGGCGGATCAACGTGCCAGGGTTCATTAAGAGAATCCAGCCCATGTTATCGAGCATGCAAAGTCGTAGAGCCGCGTAATAACGAATAATTGGATCTTTAATATCATTCAGATCGCTGGGGATCGCATAGAACGGGCGCAGCAGTGGACTCTGGTTTCTGGCAAGCAACGCACTGATCATGCTGATTGAATAGCCGCCAGGGGTTTTACCCATCTCCCAGGTCCCTGCCATCTGCAGCATTTTTTTCCCTAAATAGGAAGGATGATCAGCAAACAGCTTCAATCCCCAGATTCCCCACGCTTTTTTATATTCTTTGAGCCAGGTGGTTGTTACGGGATTCAATTTGGGCGTGCCGCTTGAGCCGGTCGTAATCGTGAATCGCATCAGTTTTTCATGCGCGGGAATGAGAGCTTCCGGATTGCCGGCTGCGACTTCATCGATGTATGGTTTGAAGTAATCGTACTCGGAAACGGGAACCTGTTTGCGGAATGTTTCCAGATCGCGAATCCCGGCAAAATCATGATCTCGGCCAAAGTGTGTCTTTTCACAACTTCGAATTCGATTCAACAACCAGTTACTCTGCTGAGAACTTGCCTGTTCGAGCTGCTTGCGGAATGCACTCCACTGCTGTTGATTGAGCAGTTTGATTCCCATTCGAGACAAGGGAGGGACGAGGGCATTGTTGGTTAGTGAGACCATGGTTTTCCTGATGACTCTGTGAGAATCGCGAATAAATTAACCGACATCATGAGCATTCTTTCGAGGATAAGTCCATTATCTCCAGAGTAAATGCGTCTTTGCGTTTTTGGGGACTTCTCGTTCCTGTCCAATCCATTGCAATACTAAATGCGATTCCGGTGCGCGGGGTGCAAAGTACGACCGCAACATCAGTAAGAGATCTTCATCGCCGCTGCGAAGTTTCAAGGCCACAATCGCTCCCTGATTCAGCATCTCCTGCATCACAGCATACATCAGATACAAACTTTTATGGGAGGAAAGCCTTTGCGTCGACATAACATCCAGTAGTCCCATCTGACCTTCGCATTTTGAGAAGGACGTCAGCAAATGAAAATTAATAAATCCTTCAATCTTTTCCTCTCGCTCGTACACAAGTGTCGTTGAGAGAGAACTTCCCAGCAATTGATTGCTGAGTGTTTCCTGATCCCAGTGGATTGCAAGCGGGAGTGAGTTCGTTTTCTCGTGGATCAATTCCAGACATTGAGGGATATCGTCCGGGTTGGCTTTTCGAATGTATTTCTCTTCCTTGCCCAGTTTGGGGAGCGGTGCCCAAGGTGAGGTCAATTTTGCTCCCCAGGCTGCGGCGGAACTGAGTGACCAGTCCCAGACGCCTTGTGGATTCAGTACGCGAACCCAGAAGCCGACTTTGTTGTGAAACTTGGCGGTATTGTCGCCCGAGTTCCGGTGCGGGCGTTCTGCCAGCGAACTTTTTGAGCCGAAGTATCGATAACTGACCACCAGATCGATGTGACGATCCTTCAGGCGGCGGATGCGTTCTTCGTTTAGAAGCTTGGCAAAGCCTTGACCTCGATACGCGGGGTCGATTGTCATCCAACTCCAGATCGATCCTGGCAGGATTTCATTGCCACAGCGGAAGGAATACTCAGAACCGAGAAGTGTCGCAACCAGTCGAGAATCATCGTAAATGGCTATCAGGTTGCGACGAAAATGCGGATTATTCCAGCGAAGTTGCCATTCAAAATACTCGGCTGACCAGAGAGGGAAAGTCATCTTACCTTCGTAGGACTTCCGCCAGGTCGACGTAATAAATTCGGCCAGTTCAGAAGAACTTCCCTGATAGTCATCCAGTCGAATCATAAATGTCGGACTCACGGCTTTTCAATAACCGCACTAAAAGGCATAGAAAAAGCCTATTCTCAGGCAGTCTGCTAAGAATAGGCTGACATTACGCTCAATCAAGCCCTTATATTCATGAGACTCAAATTCCAGACAATTTCGCTATCAAATGGAATAATAGTGACGACTACCGAATCTCCCATGCTGAACAAACAGGTAACAACTCAAGAAGTTATGGAAGTTCCTGAATACGAATGTTTCTCCATTTCATTTCGTGTCCGTCTTCCATGAAGTTGTGGACCTGCAGAGCGATAAAGCCGGTTGAGGTCATATCATCTTTCAAATCGGCTGCTGGCACACCATTCAGGAAAGTCTTGATAGAATCCCCATTGGCGACAACACGAAATGTATTCCACTCACCTGGCTTGAAAGCTTCGCGAGCCGGTTGATTCTCCACCAGATTATTCAACCAGCCACGACGACTTTCGTCATAAATTCCGCCAGTCCAGGCACGGTCTGAAGGATCGATTTCGACCTGATAGCCGTGGACCCGATTCGCCGGAACTTTTCTGGTTTGCTCCTTACCTTCGCTGTCAGTCCAAGTGTAAGTTTTGTCTTCATCGTACACATTGCTGCGAATCTGCACGCCGGAATTCAGGACAGGATCGGGAAAGAACTCGAGTTCCAAAACGAAATTCGCATAATCTTTGTCGGTGCACAAAAAGCTGTTGGGCGTCCCTTTTTTGCTGGTGCCGATAACCTGATTGTCTTCGACCCGATAATCAGCTTTTCCCCCTTTTTGAACCCAGCCCTCCAGATTCTTGCCATTAAATAATGGCTTGAACTTTTCCTCTGCACTAAGACTTCCTGTTGCAATACTGAAAGCAACCAGACTCAGCAGTGTATAACTAAATGTGACACGCTTCATTTTCATTTCCTTTAACGTTTTCACGGAGATCAATTGAGACTTCATCAATCGATTCATCTTTAGCGATTGACGACAGAACGTCAATCACCCCCGCTTATTTTCCTGAAAACCTCAGGGAATTGTTCGTATTAGAAATGAGATGACTATTTAATTCCCACCACCGCCGATCTGAGTTGCCGCGATCCCGAAGAGGGCGGATTCGAGGAGATTCCGTTCGAAGAAGGCTCCGACGGCTTCCAGTTTAGTGTATCGCAACATCACGATATCGCCTGGTTGAATTACGACTCGCTGACTCGGATCTTCCAGGGCTCGATACAGATCGACTTTGATCGCCACCTGCGAACAATCTGGCAGTTGGCGAAGAATGATGACGTTACTGGCAGAGATCGTGACATCTCCATTGATGGCTGAGACGCCCCCAATTTGACGGGCATCGCGTTGTTGATTGGCTCCCTGAGCAATTGCAATGGCTCCCAGAACATCCAGATCGTAATCGCGGGGCAACGTGAACTGGCCGCCTCCCAGTAAACCGCCTGTGTAGAAGATTTCCGTTTCCCGGGATTCGATGAACAGGATATCTCCATCCTGTAGTAAGACATCTTCCGGACGAATGTTCGGCTGTTCGCCCGGTTTGAGTCGGACTGGAATTTTGATGATTTCGTGGTTGTTCATCGTGGGATCGTTCATGTTCCAACCGAAATCTCCAGAAAAGTCTTCCCAGGGAACATCGGCGAAGGCTTCGTTGAAGCCGGGAGGATAATTCGATTCTGGATTCGCCATCCAGTTTTGCGGAGGCATCTGATTCTGGTACGGTGGCTGAAATTGCGGCTGATATTGAGGCTGAGCCTGCATCAGTGTCTGGTCCATTGGCTGGTAAGGCTGCGCAGGCACGGGTGCGTATTGCTGTTGTGGCTGAGTCATCATTGGTGTCGGTTGAGCCACGCCTGACGAATTGTTCCAATCGTTCTTCGGGACAAAATCATTTTGAATCTCTGGCATCTCTTCCAGAGAAGTCGCTTGAGTATTTCCCCATTGATACCCCGAACCTCGTGGATTCAATGCTTTCATTTCTGACTCAGTGAGTTCAGAGGAATGACGCAACTCTTGCTGACCGATCGTATCAATTCTTACGGGTTGGCGAATTCCTGCGGATTCGTCAGAACGATGCATGCCGTGACGCAGTTCCTCCAGTGGGTTCACAGAATTGAAGTTCTGGATGCCTTGTGGATGCTGCATTGGCATTTGGGGAGCCGCGAAATTGTAGCCCGGCTGAAAGTTGACCGGTTGAATTTGCTGTTGTGAAGCCGTGTTCCGATAACCTGTCAGAAGAAGCGGATTAGAATCCTGAGTTTTTACATTGCTTCGATGGGAGACCGGCTGATATCCCATGGGACCATTGAACGGAGCAGGTTGATACTGAGGGGCCAATGCTGGTATTCCGGGTTGAATCCCTTGGGGATGCACACCATTTCCATAAGGGCCGGGGGTGAAGTCGTGCCTGCGTCGGATGATGAAAATCGTATTTTCTGCATCAAGTCCTGGTAAGCCACCCGTGCGGGCCAGAGCATGCAGGACATCGTTTTTATAGATGGGCAGATTAACAATCTGACCATTTCCCCGTTTGGTTTGTCCAAGGTTAATGGAAAGTCCCTGCGCGAACTCTCTTCCGCCATTACTACCACCAGTTTCCTGACGCATCACCAGCACACGAATTTCTCGTGGGCGTTGTAACGAAACGATAATGCGGTCCTGCCCTGGCTGCAGAATTTTTCGGTCGATCGTGTAGATTTTTCTCAGATACTCTTCAACCTGGCGAATCGTCATGCCGCGAACGGAGATAGAACCAATCATTGGCAGGGAAAGTGTGCCATCATCTCGAATCGAAATGGGATAGCCGATTGAAGGGGGAATATCGGGATTTGTGGAAATGCTGATCGGCGGGGATTCCCCGGGATTGCCGAGAACTCCCTCGATATAAATTCCGAGGACATCGCCTGCATCGACCAAATACTGCTGCGGAGGACGTTGAGCCAGTAATGACAGATCTATTGTCGACTCATTGTTTCGAGAAGTCGCCAGCATGTCGGGAGTCAAACAGTTGGGTGGTATGGTATCGATCGACCGAAAAGCCGCGCAGCCACTGCTGCAGACGATCAGAAGAATCGCCAGCGTTCGTGATACTGGAACCGTAAACAAATTCTGCATGACGTTCCGTCGTCCTTGCCAGAGTTGCATATTCACTTGATTGATTTCGTGCACAGACTATTTGATCCATGCAATTATGAACTGATGAGACTTGCATCCTTGCCAGTCTCACCGTTCAAATCAGGTTTCAGGAATTCAGTGGATGATTTCATCGGCTGTGAAACTTCCACGGACTGCTGAAAATGCCATGACTTCAAATACAGAATCTCCGTGTAGAAGACACCACTTTCAATATCGTCCTCAGGCATCATTCACTGAGGGGGAAATCGTCTCAGAGTAATTGATGTAACCGTTCGCTTGCTCAATAAACTTACATTCAACCCAGAGATCCTATTTTACCATTTGATTTAATTGAGAAATCGTTGAGATCTTGCATGAATCTGCTCAGGGAAAGCTGATTTTCTTGATGATGCCAATAAATCGAGCACAAAAATGACCACATGTACATCAACAGTCAGTTCTTGATAGAAACTCTG
>DOCI01000317.1:13577-16804 GCA_003503535.1 Planctomycetaceae bacterium | reverse complement strand
AAACCCAAAGGTCAGGACGGTAAGCACTTACGAAAGTGATTCCATTCCTCTCCTTTAAGGCTCATGGAAAAAGTACGCCATTTGGTATTCGAAAGACGTTCTGAACAGCCTTGAAAGTACCTCAACCTCTGTCCAACGCCGAAGCGTTAATTTATGGATGCGATCTTATCTGGATATCATGTGAGTCAGTCTGCATGGCTATATTTATCAGCCATGTTGATTATCGCTGTGTATTATCGTTTTCGCCGTATCTGGTCGCTGCGTAATTTCGACATTCTGCTTCTGCTTTCGCTTTCCCCCGGACTGTTAATGGTTCAGACCGCAGCCAGTTCCGCCATTGGTAATACCTGGTTGTTTGTGGTTACTGCCATGTGCCTGGTGCGATTGTTGCTCGACCGAATATTTACAAAACGGTCCCGCCTCGAACCGAATATGAGCACTCCGGGAATTACTTTTCTGGGTATTTGTGCTCTCGCATTTTTGATTACCGAAGCCGTCACGCGACCGGCTCCTCTCGGATCAGTGACAACGGTCCTGCAAGGAGAGCAACTGCTCGATGCGGCTACGAAATCGGGTTCGAAAAAAGTAACAACTGCTGTACCCGATTCTCCGGCTGGCACAAGTCTGTCTTCTGACGATGTGACTGCTGGTCCAACAGCGACTTTATTAGCGATGCCTGCCGTCGCCACGTCGCGTCAATTGCATGATGGCCGTGATCAATCGGATTTGAATTTCGGAATTGTTGAAGAAACGGCTGCCCGAATTGTCGCCATTCTCGCTCATCTGGCAATTGTAATGGGCCTGTACTGGATTGGCCGAAACCAGTTTAAAGATCGCACACAAGGTCTGGCGATGGCAGCCCTGTATTCGCTCATGCCCTGCACTTCCTATGTCGTTGGAGAGGTGAATCAGGTCTTGCCTTGTGCATTCATTCTGTGGGCATTCGTATTTTATACTCGACCGATGCTGGCTGGTGTGTTCATGGGCTTTGCCTGTGGCTCGATGTTCTTTCCCGTGTTCCTGTTACCGATCTGGGCTTCGTTTTTTGGATTCCGTCGCTCGCTCTGGTTCTTTCTTGGCGTGGGAATCGTGGCAGCCGTGCTGGCCGGGGCAGTCGCTTTGATTTCTGCCGATGCTTACGCCTTCACACAGCAGACGATCAATCGAATCGACCTGCGGGTGCTCAGTTTCGATGGCGCCCCTCATGAACGGGGATTCTGGTACGGAGTGCATCCGGCTTATCGAATTCCAGTTATTGTCGCCTTCCTGCTGATGGTCATCACGTTGACAATCTGGCCCTGGAAGAAAAATCTTGAGGTTCTGTTATCCTATAATGCAGCCATCATTGTCGCTTCGCAGTTCTGGTATCCACAGTTGGGCGGTGTTTACCTGCTCTGGTATGTCCCTCTGGTAATTCTGGTCGTCTTTCGCCCGAGATTACTGGCTGAAAAGGATTATCAGGCCCCTCAACAACAACCTTCCATCCGCGGGAATTCCTTTGAATCTCCCGCCAGAAATTCCCCTGGCGGAAGCGTCTCTGCCAGACTGCATCGCTAAATCCTGCAGAAAAGTTGATAGCTCATTCTCCATTGATCGCCCGGTATGCTCTCCAAATTTCTTCTGCTGATTCTGCGTTTTTGCATCTCAGGATGGGTCGGGGCCGCGATTTTGTTTGTGATTCTCACCGTCCAGGAAATCCGTCTCGGACAATTTGAGTCCATTCTTCTGGATCGGCTGATCCTGATTCGATTTCCCATTTACTATACGTTTTCATTCGCAATGATTGGACTGGCAAGCCTGTCTGGGAGCCTCTATTGCACTCTGTTTCCCGCTCTCCGCTCAACCAAAATCGGTGTCAGTTTGATTCTGCTGACACTCCTTATCATGGTTGGAGATTATCTGTTCGTCTATTCCGAGTTAGCAAACATGTTACAGCCAGTCGGTTCTCCCCGACCGCACAACTTTCATGGCTATCATGTTCTGACCGAACGACTGAATGCGTTAGCAGTTTTGATGGGAATCGCTGGGGCGATTCCAGTGAATTGGGGTGAAGCAAGTCGCAAAGGCGAGCCGAGTCAGTCATGACTCGGGTTTTCTCACGATCAAGGTGCGCGTTTGAGAAATGTACGGAATTCCTGAATCGCATCTACACGTGCCATAACTGACACGGCTCACCAATTTCATACACTTGATGTTTTACTTCACCAGTTTCAAACTCGGCCAGAGGCTCGGGTCTGTCGTCGCTGGGAAATTCTCGCCGACACCGAATATGCGTGTGCCGTAATCGAGATCCTGCATCCTGTAGTAAAAGCCGAGGGAAGGAACATGCTCGGGATCGTAGCCTTCCAGATACGCTTTCGAGATCCAGCAGCTCACCTGATAACCCTCTTTTGATCTCGAATCCCAGGTTGGGATTTGCTCAGGCTGAATCATTTCCCGATAGGTTCGATTCCCCGAAATTTCCTGTTCGACCATCATTGCAGATTGTTTGCGTTTCCCTCGTGTGCCTGGTGGAATCAGGGTGAATCGATGGCAGAATTTGCTGGCTCGGTGATTCGTCTTCAAATCGCGGGTATCAATGAAGAAATCGGTGTAATCACCTTGCGTTGGATCGGATAACGTTCCTGGCTGTGTGGGGAACTTTTTCTTCTCTGTTTTTACCTGGAGGCAAATCCCGTCTTCATTCCAGGCGATGAAAAAGCGTGCGGAATTCTCTGTATCAGACTCCTCAAACATTAAATTCGGAAGCTCTTTTTCAATTTCCGGATGTTTTTTATGCTGGATATCTTTGGCCAGATCTGTCTGCCAGGGAATTTCCACGCTGGCCTGAAAGTAAAATTCAGCCGGGATCAGAAGGTGATCGCTGGAGTGATTCAAAAGAGTACCTGCCGATTAATTGATGGGACTAAATAAGTCATTTTCCACATAAACGCGAGATTTTCTCTATCTTAGGCAATATTCCCACGACGAAAAGCCATCACCGAAAATGAAAACAGTGAACTTTTGATTCAAAATCCCAACTCGTCTATGCAAGCAATCTGATATGATTAAGAATTGGCGAAGTGCAATGGTGATGAGATTGGCTGACTCCCGGTTTTCGTTAAGCTGTGATATTGCGTATTTTACTGACTCTACTTATCCTAATGGCATATTCACACTCACTCACCACTGAAAACCGTACGAGTAGAGTCAATTCTGTTACGATGACACCTCAGATAATCCTATTG
>DOCI01000317.1:7688-13493 GCA_003503535.1 Planctomycetaceae bacterium | reverse complement strand
TCTGTTACGATGACACTTCAGATAATCCTATTGTGATCACTATCTTACGTTCCCCAAATTACGCCTATTTCAAAAGTTCGATCACTCCAATCTGTGACAAGCGAATCCATGGATGAAGCTCTAATTTCGACAGCCGCAAAGATTCCGCGACTTTCAAATGCCGTTACCCGTCGAACCTGTTCTTTGATGGGGGTACAAATTGTCGGCACGGGGTCTTATGTGCCAAAAACCGTCCGAACGAACCTGCAGATGCAGGAGTTATGTCCCGACTGCGATCCCGCCTGGATTGAGCAACGGACTGGAATTCGTGAACGTCGCATAGTCGGAGTCGACGAATCGACCTGCGATCTGGCTGTTGCGGCTGCACAAAACGCATTGGGCAAAGCGGGGGTTTATGCCAAAGATGTCGATCTGTTGATTGTTGGCACTTTTACTCCGGACTATCACTGCCCTTCAACTGCTTGTCTGGTGCAAGATCGCTTAGGACTCGATGCCCCGGCTTTCGATATTTCGGCAGCTTGCTCGGGCTTCATGTATGCCGTAACAACCGGTGCTCAATATGTCGCGACCGGAAATGCGAAGCTGGCTCTGGTGATTGGTGCAGATAGCAATTCACGAATTGTCGACCCTCAGGATCGGACAATCGCTCCACTGTTTGGCGACGGAGCCGGTGCAGTCCTGCTCTCAGCAGGAACACTCGAACAAGGATTCAAATCGTATCAACTCGCCTCCGATGGCAGTGGCAGTGGGATGCTCGATCGACCTTGCGGGGGATCAAAAAATCCGATCACCGCAGAAGGAATTACTTCTGGTCAGCACTTTCTCCAGATGGATGGTCGGAATGTATTCAAATGGGCGGTGAGAACGGTTGTTGAATCGATTGAAATCGTACTCGAATCGGCACAAATGACCGTACACGATATTTCTCTCTTCGCGTTGCATCAGGCCAATCAGCGGATTATTGATGCGGTTGCCCAAAAGCTGAATGTCTCCAGCGAACGTTTCTTCAATAACGTCCACAAATATGGCAACACCTCGGCTGGTTCCATTCCCCTTGTCCTCGATGAAGCCAATTCCGAAGGCCGAATCGACCGCGGCGATACGATTCTCATGTGTGGTTTTGGAGCCGGGTTAACCTGGGGTACATCCTTGTTTGTCTGGTAATACTTCACCTGCCCAAAGGAAACTCGCTCGATCATTCTGGGTGAATTGGAATTTCACTGACAGGTTCCGCTTCCCCTCGAATCACTTTTACTCCTGCTACGGTTAATCGCAAATACCAGTCCGCAGGCAATCCCTCATAGGTGACGAAATTCGCTTGAGTCGGGGGATGGTTCGAGACTTTAAAAATTGCGGTGGCTTCGTCCACTTCGTCAAACATGGCTACGTAGGCCATTTTGACACCAGTTTTCTTCGCCGCGAGGAATTGCTTCCAGAAAAACTCTCCGCCTCTGCGGGGAATTGTTGCATTGGCACCAGATTCTCCTTTGAGATTCTTCCAGGAAAAGCCGGGATAAATCACCGGCATCCATTCGACGTTGTTACTGGTGGCTTCTTCAAAATCTTTCTGCCAGTACCCGGTGCTGGCTTCCTTGTTTCCATCCTGATGAGAAACGTTTCCGACATTCCAGGGGCTGAGAATATCGAGCCGACGAAAAGCCCTGAACCAACCGGGATCTTTTTCCCGCCGCCAGTACCACGGAGTTCCTCCTGCAACGGTCGCCTGATACTTCGTTTTCTCGTGAAAGAAATCGATGAGTCGATTCGCAATTTCCGCGTCGAAGCGATCGGGGTAAAGGCCCCAAAGAAATACGACTGGTTGATTGTTGTGGTGCTGATACTGCCGATCCTGAGTGACTTCCAATTCATCGACCAGCCTTTTCCAGTCAGTCGTCAGTTTATTGTAGATTTGGTCAACTGGGGTCCCGGATAAGTCATAACAAATCGCATACACACGCCCAGATTTTCTGGCCGAGGTGCGAACATTCTGGAGTACAACATCAAAGGAAGGGCGTTCAATGTTGACCAGAAACCGTTGAAGGAAGACACCATCAATTCCGTAGGTCTGCATCCACTGAAAATGAATGTCAACAGTTTCCGCATTTGCCGAACTGAATAACCTGAGTGGCTTTCCTGAGCGATCCGTAAACTCGGGCGTTTCAAATTGTGAAGACTCCGGCAGGTCCGAAACATCTGGCCACATTTCAAATGTCAGACTGGCAGGCGTCAGCCGATTCCGATTCCGACTCCAATGATGCCAGCCTTCGTGCATGCCATCATCGGGACAACGAAACCAACCTTGATAACCACACAGAACTTTCCCATCCATGCTGGCTGGATTGACTTGTGGCACCTGCAGGAAAGAAATTTCCTCCGCACAAAGGAGAGCCCCATTGAGCGTTAAGCACAGGAAAAGCAGTCGCGAAGAGAAGAGGATCATGTCAGAAATTCGAATAGATTTCATTATGCATGGACATCGCTGGATTTCAGGGAAACGAAATGAACCAATTAAAAAATTAATCATGCAAAGACGATACTCTGTTGTCTGCCAGGGGCAGAAATTTCCGATTAACGTGGTAAAGGTCCAACATTCACTACGACATAGTCATTCCGTTCCCGGCGTTGCTCAAATCGCACTGCCAGTTTGACATCTGGATAATTCCAGATCAGCAAATTCTCTTTTTGCGAGGCGATTCGCGTAACCGTTTTCGGTGCTCCAAGAGTGGATGCGACTTGTGCTCGCGACATCCCGGCAACTACACGACCCGATTGAATCGCCTGCTCGATTTCATTCGGCCTGGACATGGGTAGATCGGACTTTGAAACCCACTGATCCCCGTTCTTCGCGAAATCCCAACGTTTGAGTAATGCCAGCAATGCGGCATCGTCTGGATATTTCTGAATTCCAGAGAGCAGGATTTCCTCTGCACGCTCTCGCTTTTTTAACCAGGAGTCGAAGTCGAGAGCAGTCTGGAGATAATCGGAAGGGCCGGCACGATCGAGTTGCTGGACTCGATGATTCAGCCAGCGTGTCAGCGCCGTTTCGGCCATCTCGACATCTCCCTGATCTCGATATTGATCGGCAACCGCAAGCAATTCTGTTCGAGTGGAGGTCAGGATATTCTTCGTGCGAAACATCAATGCCGCTGCTCTTAATTCTTCTGCATATTCCGGATCATCCGGGGCCAGTAACTCGTACTGTTTTGCCAGCAAGTCCCCATTTGAGCCCCCGGTTGCCAGTTTTGACTGAATCTGTGCCCGTAAAACTTCCAAATGAAACAATCGACTCAACTGCTGTTGAGCATGGGCATTGGCTTTTGCAAAAGTTTCCCGCGGTTGTTTTCGGTAAGCCTCAAAAACATCACCTTTGAGGGAGGTCAACGGCACCTGCGAACCGGGAAGAGCCGACTCTAATTCTTTCAGAAATTTCTCATAATCAAAATCTGGTATAATACGTTCCTGTGCAAACTGCTCGCGCAAACTTTCGTGTTTCAATGAAAGATAAAGCGACTTGGAGACTCCCAGTTTAGCCGCTTTAGCGGACAGATCATTCAAGAACGCAACTGTCGGCTGCTTTTGACGAGAACGTTCAATACGAATTCCCTCGACCAGGAGTTCTTCACCGATCAGTTTGAGAATCTCATCGTCATAAAACTTCGCACGATTCGTTGCCGTCATCCCCAATTCGTACCAGGGAGTCGCATCGTTTTTGGGAAGCAATGCCCTGGAAAGTTGAATCTGTTCGAGATCAGCAGGTCGGGTCTGCAGAGAGTCGACCTGAAACTTCAATTCATTCTGTTCGCGAATTAATTGGCCTGTCACTTCAAGATTCTTGCTACGTCCCAATGGTCGTGGCGTACCGGCAGGCAGTTGAAAAGAGAGATCACATTTTTGAAATCGCATCGAACTGGGGGAAAATGAGGAGTAACGTCCTTCGATCCGCAGGGTTTCGCCCACAAGTCCATTCCATTGATCTTTATTCGCGACAAATTCAGGTATCGAATATTGTTGAACTTCGGCAAGAACAGCAGTATTGGACATCATCCAGAATACTATCATCGCCAGGATTTTCTGTCTCATCGACTATTCCTTCAATAATGCCGTTTTTTGTCGATCCAGAACCGATTGCAAGCTATCTTCAGGCATCCATGGAGTTTCGAGTTCAAAGTTGAGACGTTCGCAGGTCTCTGGAAAACACCAGTGAAAAGCGGTTTCCGGTTGAATTAGAATTTCCCAATCGATGCTCTCGAGAGAGGATCGATTCACTGCTGAAATCTGACCGGCGATCAGGACATGCACTGGCCCCGAGTCTGCAAAGTCTTCTTTCATCAACTCTCCTGGCCAGATGATGCTGACAACTCCACTTTTCAAGGGGATGGTTTCCACGATGACTGAGTTTGATTTCCCGGGTGAGAGCCAGGCTTCTACAATCATCCAGCGTTGATCGATCTGCAGGCGAAACAGAGTTTCCCAGTCATTCAATGTTTGATGGGGATCACTTACTTCCTCGATGATGTCTTCCAGTGATAACAGACACAAACCTTCGACTGCCTGCAATTCCCGATCTTTCTGTAATACTTCCCGAGCAAAAACATCATCCCGATTCAAAACTCGAATCGCTTCGGCTGCCAGATGAAATTGTTCAGTTGCAGCAGGCCAGTTTTGTTCCTTCATTGCTGATTCGGCTTCAGCGACTGATTCGCGTAAGATTCGCACCGCTTTACTTTGCTGTTGTTGCCTGATGGCAAAGTAAGCGCCACAACAAATCACAATCACCAGTGAAAGCATTGTCAGACGCAGCGGAGTCAAGCTGGCACGGAAGGCGCGAAATCCAACAACGATTCGTTGCCAGACCATTGCGAGTAAATTACCAAATCCTGCTTTAACGGCGATTCCTGCTCGTGAAAACGTTCGGGAGATGGTTTTTGAAAGGGGTTCTTCCCGCTGTCGTTTTTTTGCCCGCTTCTTCTTGAGTCGTTTGGGCTCGGGATATTTGCTGATCGGCAGAATGAAGTGCTTCCGATCACAATGATCACAGAGAATACGCTGAGGAGATTCCGCTCGTAATCCAGTTAGTTTTTGTCCGCACAAGCACTCTTTATTCCAGCCAGGAGCGTTCTCCTGACCAGGATTGTCCCGCTTTTGCTTACGGAACCCTTTCCGCTTTTCAGGATTCGTTTTCGCTGGCAATTCCGACATCGAGATCCTGATGGTTATTGAAGAAAAACTGAGCGACCCCGGAGATGGTACAACATTAGATTTGTGGTGGAATGTTTTCTGAACGAAAGTCACGCCTATCGAGTTCACTCGTAAGTCATATTTCTAATTCATTCTTTCCGCTGGCACTCAAAGTCTCAAGTTCGCAATGTGGTGGAAATCCAATTTCTCTGAAGGTAATTCAAATCGTAAAACAAACCAGTCCAACTGAGTTAAGTGAATCGAGCTGCAAATGTTACGGGCAAAGTTCAATTCTCTCGGTGATCTTGCGACATTGAAATACACCTGTACACATTCAGAACTTTTCGTATTTTTTGCTGCAGTTCGAAGCAATCCTTTGTGGCTTAGGACTCACTTGTTAACATAGGTAGAATAAGTAGCTTTGCGGGCATGCAGGCGTTAAGTGGCGTGCAAGGTATTCGAGGTTAATAAAGTAAAATTACGTCGAGACCTTCTCTGCGGGTTGAATTTCAAAAAATTCATTTCTGCGAAATGTCGATACTGAATTACATGGGTTTCATCGCAATAAGCGGACTCTGGAAAGATTTCTAGTTATGACGACTTACAAGTTATCAAGAAGGTTTTTGG
>DOCI01000317.1:0-7626 GCA_003503535.1 Planctomycetaceae bacterium | reverse complement strand
TTATCAAGAAGGTTTTTGGCAGGCTGCCTGACGGCTGTTTGTGCCTTTAGCTTATCAACAACAACTTCATTAGCTCAGGATGATGTTGGACTCAAGGCAATCTTTCGAGATGCCGTCCTCAATGAACCGCCCTGGGGCATACGAGGTGAGGATTTCTCAGGCTTGAGCGAATCCTGGGGAGAATGGAGCGACAAAACTCAGGAACTGCTGGAAAAGCTGTATGGTTTCGAGCCGCTTACAATCGAGCAGCAGGAACAGTTATTGGCCGAGCTGAACGAGCAACTGGATTTGACTTATCCTGCATTTCAATCGGAAGAAGAATTGGCCAATCAGGATTTGCTGGTCGATCTCGAAGGTAAAATTGCCCGGAGAATTGCAATTTACGAAGCGACTCTGGAATTGCTGAAAAAATCCTCCGATCAATCCAAGGACCTGCAACCCGTATTAGCCCAGTTGTTTCAATCGCTCGAACGCTATGAATCCGATGACCGTGATGTCGATGTCAAGCTGAACGATGAAGCTCCTGAAACCGTCCCTCAGTTGATCTCAACTCTGGAAGGTATGTCCAGTAATTCATCGTCTCTCGTCGATAAGATTCGCATTTACTACTACAACTTCAACGTTCGTACGTTCATCTCGGAACCTTTTGCCGATTTCGCATTTTACGAATGTCGTCGCGAGTGCGGCCCGATTTGCGATTGCATTCTGGGGGCGCGAGTCACGGGAACTCAACGAACCAAATCCGGCGTTTACATCGATTTCCTTCCCTCGGATGATTCCGCTAAGTTCGCGATCCGCATTAATGGAAACACACGCTCGAACACTCGTGGTGTAACCGATCAGGCAACGATTCTGACGACTGGTAATCACTACTTTACCGGAAAAAAAGTATTGGAATATGACGGAGACGCATTCACCTACTTTCGGGCTTCTCTGGGAGTGAATGCGAACAATCATGTGAGGGATGCCTACCTGAATCGTCGGGGATTGATCGCCAAATTGATTGGGGACAAAATTGCTTACGATAAAGCCGTTGAAAAGACACCGGAAACGGAACGGATTGCCGCCTATAAATTGCGGAATCGCGTTTTACCGAAATTCAATGAGGAAATCGAAGATTCCTTCAACGACCTGAATAAGGAAAACAAGAAGCGTCGCGATCGGATGGCTGAAGAAGGAATTGCTCCGAATGAAGTTCTGGCCCGCACGGACGATGATGAACTGCGAACCGCCGAGCGCCTGATGAACGAAGGTCAGTTGGGAGCCGATCGTGCAAGCACGGTATTTAACTCTCCAACCGGCATGACATTGCACGTTCATGAAAGCTGGGTGAACAACGCTCTGGCGATTGACACAATCGATCTGGAACCTGGTCAGGAATTACCTTTCCCTGAGTTTTCTCAGCAACTGGCCGAGAAGTTTCGACGAGCCTTCGACATCACCAAAGAACGCAAACCGGCAGAAGATTCTGGCGATGATGTGATTATCTACGATGTCGATCCTCTGCACGTGCAGTTTGAAGGAGGACTCATCAAGGCGATTCTGCGAATCGGTTTGAAATCTGAAGATCGTGAAAACCCAATTGCAATTCGTCGCGTTGAAATCCCAATCGAATACATGCTCGAAGGAGATCAGATTCGTCTGCAGATTTCTGAAAATCGTGACGTCTATTCCAAACCGCTCGATACCTCAGACCCGAACTATCGTCGCGGGGAAGATCCTGTGATCGCTAACAAAATCAAAGAGCGATTCCAGGAACGATTGGCTGAAGAAACGTTCGACCGAAATATTCTTTTCGAGGCCGACGAAGAAAACGGCAAGAAGGTGCCAGTCACAATCGCTTCACTGCACACAGTGAATGGTTGGTTAATCGTAGTTCTTGAACCGGATGAACAAGAGTAAGAGCCACTTTGCTGGTGCTCATTCTGATTAATGAGAATAGCGTACCTGAATTTCAGGTACGCTATTTTTGTACAAGTGCCATAACCATAAGCCCGCAACATCTATTCTTTGAGAAGTCCAATTTGATACAATACTCAGGAAGTTAAATTCATCGTTTAGGGATAGTCATGAAGAAAAATAATTCAGAGACCGTCGGAACAACCAGGAAAAATATCAGAACAAAGAAAAACTTAAGTCAATCAGACCAAATAGATCGGGAGGAACTATTACCGATTTTAGCGATGAAAGCTCTTGATGAAGCCACTCAGCAAGCGATAAATTCTGGTGATCCCATTGTGTTTACTCGTAATGGAATGCTCTATTTAAGAACCGCAGATGGGAAAGAAAAATTCATTAAATCCATCAAGAATGGAATAGCGAACCAGGATTGACAAATCCTCAAACTTATGAAACCTCAAGATAACATTCCGAGATTAAGGATGTTTGCCGGACCAAATGGTTCCGGGAAGACAACGATAAAAAACGGATTAGATTTTCCTTCATCATGGTTTGGTGTTTATATCAATCCCAATGAAATGGAAAGATCGATTCTTACGAATGGTGAGATCTCACTCGATGCCTTCGATTTATCGTTTACCGAAGACGATTTGAATTCATTTTTCAGATCATCTGCTTTATTAAAAATGAATCAACTTCATCTCGATTCTGCTAATGCGATTCATCTGAATGGCATTTCGCTTTCATTTAGGAACTTGAAAGTGAATTCCTATCACATGTCTGTGTTGGCTGACTTTCTCCGACAGAGGGCGTTGTTCGAGAAAAAAACGTTCACTTTTGAAACCGTTATGTCTTATCCTGACAAAGTGGAATTGCTGAAAAAAGCTCAGTCAATTGGCTATCGAACGTATTTATATTTCATCGCAACTGAAGATCCTGAAATTAACATTAATCGAGTCAAACGACGGGTTTCGCAAGGGGGGCATGCTGTTCCCAACGATAAGATCGTGGAAAGATATTATCGCTCGATTGATTTGTTACCTAAGGCCATTCAATATGCAAATCGAGCATTCTTGTTCGATACCAGTGAAACACAATCCAAATACTTTTGCGCCTGCGTAAACGGTAAAATTGATAAACTGGAAGATGTTGAGATCCCAGTATGGTTTCAAAGTGTCAGGGATAAAGTCGGGGCTTAATTCGAAAACAGAATTTAGTTCTATTCTTTCAACAATCCACACTGCCGTAATAACACTGTCGGATCAGGCTCGCGGCCGCGGAATTGTTCGAAGAGAGTCATCGGATGCTGACTGCCTCCCTGGGCGAGAATGGTGTCTCGGAAGTGGTGACCGGTTTTTTCGATGGCGGCCTCGTTATCCAGACCTGCTTCTTCAAAAGCACCAAACGCATCTGCAGAAAGAACTTCAGCCCATTTGTAACTGTAATAGCCAGCAGCATACCCACCAGCAAAGATGTGCTGGAAGGAACAGAGCATGCGATCTTCCGGCAGCATCGGCATGATGGCGGTCGATTGCATCACCTGACGTTGAATATCAAAAATTGTGATTTCACCGTTTGGAATGAATTCCGAGTGCAGCAGCATGTCTGTCATACCGAAGGTCAATTGACGTAATGTATCGGACCCGGCTCGGAAGTGACGGGCATTGACAATTTTCTCGAACAACTCATCCGGCAACGGTTCGCCGGTTTCGACATGAGCCGTCATGCCCAGGAGCGTTGGTTTGTGATAGCACCAGTTCTCCATGAACTGGCTTGGTAATTCAACCGCATCCCATTCGACTCCATTAATCCCGGCCACATCAGGCTCATCAACTGTCGTAAGCATGTGCTGTAAACCGTGGCCAAATTCATGGAATAGCGTTTCCACTTCACGGAAGGTCATCAGCGAGGGAGAATCGCCAACTGGTGGAGTGCAGTTACAAACCAGATGGGCAACCGGCAATTGCAAACCATCGGGAGTTTGCCGTCGATTGAGACAGACATCCATCCACGCCCCGCCCCGTTTGTTTTCCGGTCGGGAATAAGGATCGTAAAAGAACCCGGCGACGGCCTGATCATCTTTGAAGATCATATAATAGCGAACGCTTGGCTCCCAGCAGGAGACATCGCCATCAATCTCACGAACCTGAATCCCGAAGAGTCGCTCCACGAGCGAGAACAGACCTTTGAGGACGCGTTCGTGTTGAAAGTATTGACGCAGAACTTCGTCCGTCACTTCGTAGCGTTGTTCACGAAGACGTTCGGCCCAGAAGGCGATATCCCATTGTTTCAATTCGCTGGTTTCGCCAGATTCATTCGCCAGTTTCTGCAGATCATCAAGGTCATGCTTGGCGGGTTCAATCGAAGCTTTGCGTAATGTTTCGAACATCTCCTGCACAGCCTCTACATTTTCGGCCATTTTTTCCGACAGACTCACTTCGGCATAGTTATAGTAGCCGAGCATCTTTGCCTGCTCCCGACGCAATGTCAGAATGCGGTTGCAGTTTTCCGTGTTGTCAAATTCGTCGGAAGAAGCTCGGGAAATATATGCACGATAGGTTTGCTCACGCAATTCGCGATTTTGACAATGCTGCCAGAATGGCTGAACAATCGGAACTTCAAGCGTTATTTTCCAAGGGCCATTAGCAGGAGTAGAGGTCTGTTCGTCTTCTTTTCGTGTTTTATTGAAAGCCTGACTTGTCAAATTTTTCAGGGAAACTGGCCAGCCCTCCGCATCAGCAGGATCGGTCACGATCAATTCATAGGCATTTGTGGCATCGAGCACATTGTTGGAAAACTTGTTTCCGAGTTTAGACAACTCGTGTGTCATCTCATTGAACATCTCTTTCTGATCATCTGGCAAAGCAACACCGGAAAGTTCAGCTGAGAGCAATCGCTGTTCGATAATCCGTTTCCGGGCTGAACTGAGTGAATCCCAACTGTCCGACTCCCGAATCGTCTTGAATTCCTGATACAGCTTTTCACTTTGAGAGACACGTATACTGTATTTGACAACTTCCGGCAGGACTTCTTCGTAAGCTGCTCGAAGTTCGGACGAGTTTTTGACACTGTTAAAATGTCCGATCGGTTTCCAGGTCTGCTCGAAATATTGATCGATTCGATCAAGACGCCCAAACAATTCTTCCCAGGAAGGCTCCTCCAGAGCTTCGACTTCGTCAAACAGCTTCGTGGCCCTCACCAGCAATTGCTGCACAGCTGGTACGACATGAACCGCTTCAATTTCATCAAAACGGGGAAGTCCTGATTCTTGCATCAATGGGTTCGAGGGTGCCTGATCCATGGGGAAATATCCTAAATGAGTTGAGTGTTTAAGGTTTTGATTATCTGTTGCAGGTCCGGCATTGTATTGGTGCTGAATGAAAGATCATGTTCAAAATCATTCCGCACTCAACTTGCGACACTCAACAAGATCAAGTTTGATCTCTTTCCTGAATGTCGACAAGGGTAGCAGATGCAGGGAAACTTAGGAGTTCTCCTGTTGAAAATGCAAGAAATCCATGAAATTGGCATGAATTATTTCAAAAAACGTATAAACTAATGAAGATAAACTATTTCTCCACAACAATATTGCAACGGTCTTCCATTGCAATCCCCAAAGGATCTTTCATGCCCCGCCTGTTATCAACCCTTGCCATGCTGGTGGCCCTGACTTCCGTTTCAGCACAGGCTCAACCGGCTGCAGAATTGAATACGGAAGCTTCCGTAGAAACTCCTGCAAAAATTCAGTTGCCGGAATTTGATCCAGCTGCCAAGCCAGAAGAAACACTGGAGACGGTCAAAGGGCTCTGGCAAACTCGAATTGATGTCGCCTCGCCTCAGGAAGCCAATCTCCTCAAAGTGAAAATTCTCGGGCACATTGTTAAAGGCTCACAGATCATCATCGAAAATACGAATGTCGATGCAGAACTGGCACTCGAAGCGATTCAGAACAAAATGGAAGCGCTGGGTATTCTGGCTCAGGCAGGCGATCCCAATGCGATGACGAATGCCATTGTGATGGCAAAAACCATTTCGGAAGATCCTCGTCCTCTCGTTGCTCGCGAAGGAAAATTGATTCTGCTTTCGAGTCGCCTCAATGAACTGCAAGGCTTGGATTCTGCAGGGAGAACGGCTTTCGTTAAAGAGCTGATGGATCTATTAAACAGTGCAGACATGACTGACCGTGAAGTCCAGATTGCGAGTATCACAGCCGACCTGCTCGAACAACTCGGAGATGCCGAGTCTTCTAAAAAGATTTATAAAAATCTGGCCGAACAGGCAAAAACTTCGGACTCTCCCGAAATGCGCGCCCGAGCTTCTGAGTTTGAAGGCGTCGCTCGTCGACTCGAATTACCGGGGAATGAAATCAAGATCTCGGGAAAGAATCTGGCAGGAGCCGACTATGATATTAAAAATCACAGAGGCAAAGTCGTGCTGATTCAGTTCTGGGCCAGTTGGTGCGGATATTGTCTTGAGGAGATGCCACACATCAAGCAGATGTACAATACTTATCATGCGGATGGATTTGAAGTTGTTGGAGTCAATCTGGATGACTCAGCCGACCGGGCGATCGCCATTATTGATGACATGAAACTTCCCTGGCAAAACCTGTTCAGCCGGGATGCCGAACAACTCGGCATGGAAAATCCCAATGCTACCCGCTATGGCATTAACAGTATCCCTCAGTGCATTCTTGTGAATCGTGATGGGAAAGTCGTCACCCTCAACGCGCGTGGAAAAGAGTTGACTCACGAGCTTGAAAAACTGTTCCTGGAAAGTGTTACCGCGGAAGGTGCCGCTCCCGAAAAGGCTTCTGTTCAGGAAGCGAACCCGGAGTAACGAACGATCTTTCAGGCGAGCCAGGCAAAACTCAGGATTTCTCACAGTCCCTGTCTGCAATGCGAAGATAAGTCGAAATCGATTCGTCTCCTACTTGCCATATCGGACTCAGCTTGCTCTAGTAAACCATCACCCAAATATCAGGCTTCATTATGACAAAACCACATTGGACAGGCTTGCTCACACTGGCATTTATGTGTTTTGTAGTGGGAATTCCAAACGGCTTCACTCAAGCTGATGAAACTCCTCCAACTGCTGCAGGAGAAAGTCCATTTCCTCAGAGATTCGATGCGCCCAGTTTCGAAGGTGGGCATGGATGGCTGAATACGTCCGAACCGCTCGATTGGAAGGACTTGAAGGGGAAAGTTGTACTGATTGACTTCTGGACGTACTGCTGCATCAACTGTATGCACGTATTGCCGGACTTGGAATATCTGGAGAACAAGTATCCCAATGAACTGGTTGTCATCGGAGTCCACTCCGCCAAGTTCGAGAATGAGCAGGACACTTCTGCAATCCGTTCGGCTATTCAACGCTATGAAATCAAGCATCCTGTGATTAACGATGCCGACATGAAAGTCTGGCAAAAGTTTGGCTCACGCAGTTGGCCGACATTAGTGATTGTCGACCCCGAAGGAAAATACATCGGCTATGTCTCCGGCGAAGGCAATCGTAAAACGCTCGATGGTGTCATCTCCAAACTGATCGACTACCATCGAACAAAGGGAACCCTCAACGAAGAACCTCTCAAATTCGAACTTGAAGCCGCCAAATTAGCCGAGACGCCACTTCAGTTCCCCGGCAAAGTTCTGGCCGATGCAGAAAATAACTGGCTGTTCATCTCCGACAGCAATCACAACCGTATCATCGTCTGTCGACTCGATGGAA
>DOCI01000182.1:11680-12173 GCA_003503535.1 Planctomycetaceae bacterium | reverse complement strand
ACGAGACAGGCTCACAAAGCTCCGAACACACATTCCGACCTGTTATACAAAGAAGTGGTCCGAGATCGTGCCCGCATGATTTGGCGTGGGATGATTGAAGTCGATGAGATCGCCCAGCAGACCGATGGCTATCAGCGAAACGATTCCCTGATTCTCAGCCACGATGCCCGGGTCGATGCGATTCCGGGACTGGAAATTAATGCCGACGATGTGCGTTGTACTCATGCCGCGACGGCTGGGCAAGTCGATGAAGAACAGATTCTGTACTGTATGAGCAGAGGTGTTTCACGGGACGAAGCGATGCACGTAATCGTGGAAGGCTTCTTCCAGCAGGTCTTCGATCGGATTCCCGTCGAACTCGTCCGCGAGACTCTCAGTCAAACCGTCCAGACAAAATTGGGATTTGGAAACGAAGCATAACGGTGTAGGCAGGCACTGCCTGACGATAAATGACGTCGATAATCAAGAACGTCTAGAGCATATTCAAAAATTA
>DOCI01000182.1:7486-11581 GCA_003503535.1 Planctomycetaceae bacterium | reverse complement strand
GTTTTACGGTCATTTGGAGTCCAAGCGACTGCAGAAACCATTTGGAAATGGTCTATTATAACCAGGGTTGCGGGGGCTCTCTCGAAGAGAAGCCCCCGAATCAATGAACTTCCGGGGGCTTCCGCTGAAGCGGAGCGCCTCCGTCACCAAATATTGATTTTATCAAGATCAAGCTTTTCTAAGCATTTTCATTTCGAAAGTTAAGCATGGTGCGTCAGGACGCACCCTACTTTTGAACCATCATCAATAGCGATTAAATAGAGAAAACTACCATGAACGAAGCTGCGTGGGAGCGAGTTGCCTCCTTATCCGAACTGGAAGGACAGGAACGTCTCTCAGTAATTATCGACGATCTGCCTGCCGTCCTGATTCGCTACGATGACAAATATTATGCGATTGAAGACGTCTGCACACACGATGGTCAGCCTCTGACGGATGGCCCGGTCGTAAACGGAACCATCGAATGTCCCCGACACGGTGCCCGGTTCGATTTGAAATCCGGAGCAGCCTTATGCATGCCCGCCACTCAGCCGATTCAAACGTTCGACCTCGAATTTCGCGACGGCGAAATTTTCGCTCGCCCGAGTCAGTCAGATAATTCTCAACAAGCCTCTTTTGCAACGACTTCGACACCGGCAGCTGCCGCTTCGGAACCCACCGCAGCAGAAACATCTGAGGCAAACACTGAAGCAGCCCCCGCTGCTTCCAGCAGTGAAACTTCCTCCGACGCTCCAATGGTCGGAGCCATGCTCGACTCCCTCAAACAGGTCATCGACCCCGAACTCTTCGTCAATATTGTCGATCTCGGCCTCGTCTACGACATCACCGAAGAAAACAACGATGTCGTCGTGACGATGACCTTAACCAGCCCCTCCTGCCCAGCCGGCCCGCAAATTGTCGCCCAGGCTCGCGATGCCATCACCGCCATGCCCGGCGTCAACAATGCCGAAATCAAACTGACCATGTCCCCTCCCTGGGGTCCTGAAATGATGACCGACGATGCCAAAGACCAACTCGGCATCTTCTAACGAGCGTTCCGCTCGACCGGGGGCAGTCGCATGGGCGCACAATGAGTATGTTTGTCTTGTTTGCTCCTGCAGTTCGTCGATTGTAGTGGAAAAAGCATTCTTACTCAAAATGCAATGGCGAGCCGTGTCAGTTATGACACGGGTGTTTTCATGATCATTGTGCGCAGGCAGTTTACAGGTTAGCCCCGAAAGATTCTTTCGGGGCGGCGCAGCCGCAAGAGATCTTTGGAGTAATCGCTCTTTAAACTGAAGAGTTATGATGGTCTTCATCCGTGAAAATCTGTGTCCATCCGTGGTTCCTTTTTTAAGAATTCGTGGGATCAATATTCTGCAATTGAAATGTATTGAATAAAAGCAAGAGAAGCCCCCGAAGCATTGAACGTGAATCCGATTCCCCTGAACGCTTGCAGGGTGTATGATATCAGAACTTAATAATTGATATTTCACCCCAACGATTCCAGGTTTTTGCATCGGGAATCGAGACACCTTTCGTTTGAGCCAGTTCATCGTTCATGTCTGTTCTGCATCCAGCCTTACTTCTTGGACTTGCTCTGGCGGCTATCCCTGTCGTGCTGCATTTTCTGATGCGAGCCCGTCCGAAGAAACTCGACTTTCCCGCTTTACGCCTGCTGGCCAATATCAAAAAGCAGAGCGTGCAACGACTGCGTTTACGTCACGTTGGCCTGTTGTTGTTACGGATACTGGTACTAATTCTCATCGTCCTCGCGGTCGCCCGTCCGACACTCCCGGCAGCCAATTATGGACTCAACTCAGGCGAATGGATGCGACTGATTTTCGTTGGCATTCTCGCAGCAATTGGCTACTGGCTGGGGAAACATTACTGGGCCCGAAAACCGACCGCTCAATATCAACGTCGTTGGCGTAACACCTGCCTGAATTCTCTCACGGTCGTCGGTACCATTCTGCTCGCATTATTGATTGTCGCCTGGCCTTATCAGCAGCGTGTTTTTGCCGAGTTGGGGAATCCCGAAGGTCCACGCCAGTTGAACGTGCCGGCTGCGGCTGTGCTGTTGTTTGATGTCAGTGCCAGCATGGGATATCAGCATGAAAATCAGAACCGCATCGAAACCGCTCGCAAACTTGCCCTCGAACAGGTCCGTACATTTCCGTCGGGATCGAAAGTCGCCATCAGTGATAACGGAACACTGCGTCCGGTTAAATTTCTGAACGAACTCAATGCGGCAGAAACCCGTCTGCAGAAAACTGATGGGATGCGACCGCGGGATGCGTCCGATCTGTTAAACGAAACCGTCATCGCAGCCATTCAGTTGCAGAATGACGACCGGGATCGCGTCCTGGCAGAAGCCGGTGGGGAAGACGCGGATGATCGCTTCCTGCGGGAAATCTATATTTATACCGACCGACTCAGTTCCGCATGGCAACTTGAAGAAGCCAGTCGGTTACGAGCCGAGTTGGAGCGGGCACCCTGGCTGCGGATTTATGTGATTGATGTCGGAATCGATGCGGCGACCAACTACGGTTTGTCGAATCTCTCACTCTCCCGCGAACGGGTTGTTCAGGGATCATTAGTCCGTGTGACCGCTGATGTCGTGAATCAATCTCCCGATGAAACAAATTGTCTCGTGGAACTTTTGCTCGATGATGGCAGTGGATCGTTGATCAAACGTGATCAGAAAATGGTTACGGTCCCACCTGATCAAACATCGCAAATTGCCATGACGTTCGTCGCAGAAAAAAATGGAGCCTTCCAGGGCGAATTAAAACTCGCAACCAGCGATCCGCTTTCCGCAGATGATACTCTGCCGTTTTCAGTGTTTGTGCAGCCTCGGGAAACAATCTGGATTGTCTCTGAAAAGCCAGAGGAAGCATTTGTCTGGCAGCAGGCATTGGCACCGAAAGGACTGGTCGAACGAAATGCTCATCAATATGAAGTGAAAATGTACTCCCCTCAGCAGGTCGCCAGTCAGTTGGATCAGGCCAATTCAGATCCTCCTGATGTGATCTATCTGCTCAACGTCGAACTTCTCTCTTCAACGGCCTGGGATCGATTACGAAATTATGTGCGAACGGGTGGCGGATTGGGCATCATTCTGGGTTCGACTCGTATTGATTCTCTCAATTATACGGAATACGCTCAACTGGAGTGGATACCCGGCAAGCCAACTGTGCATACCCGAGCGAACCCACCAGCGACGCTGGAAATCGTTCGCCCGGATCATCCAGTCTTTAGTTATCTTGATCAGTTAGATGCCTTGAGCCTGTTTTCCACGGCTGGGATTCGTCGTTATTTCAAAATGGAACCTTCCGTCGAATCCTCTGTTTTAGCCCGATTCAGCGATGGCGAGCGCAACCCAGCTGTAATTGTCCGCTCATTCGGTCAGGGGCAAACACTCATGATTGCCACGGCTGTCGACTTGACCGATGCCGCCCGCCTAAAAAACTGGAGCGATCTGGCTCGGCTCGGCTGGATTTACGCGGCATGGGCCGATCAAACAACTCGCTTTCTCGCAGGAGGCCAGAAAAGTCCTCTCAATAGAAAGGTGGGGAGTCCGATCTTCATCGAAGTCCCCGCTGAAGCCAGTCGCGAAAAAGCATTATTGCGGATGCCCGGATTGCGGCAGAACCAAATCGAAATCCCATTTCGCTCAGACCGACTTATCATCTCTTCAGCTCGAAATGAAGCGGACCCTCAAAACCAGAGAGACAGTACTCGACAGGAGGACATTTCCATCGGAACCGCAGGAAACTATCGTCTGCTGTTCCCATCGAATGCCATCAGCGATTATGGATTTTCTCTGCAATTGAGCGACAGTGAAACGAACATGTCTCGACTGACATTCGGTGAACTCGATGAACTCTTCGGCGAAAATCGCTGGCAGTTGTCACGCAGTTTTGAAGAACTGGAACGCTCTGTTTTGTTAGGAAGAATCGGAATTGAAGCTTATCCGTTGTTATTGACATTGCTCATTATCTTCTTTCTCTCAGAACATCTGGTTGCCAATTTGTTTTACCGGACTGAAGGAACATAAACTTATTCGGAATTAAAAACTTCGACGGGAGTAGCGGGGGCGCTCTCGAAGAGTAG
>DOCI01000182.1:3351-7335 GCA_003503535.1 Planctomycetaceae bacterium | reverse complement strand
CGGAGCGCCCCCGCCACCCGAAAAAAGAACAGAGCGCACTTACACATTAAAATCATGCCTGAAATTCGACTCCAACTTGATCCGATCTGGTCGCTTCCGTCGATCGTGATCGTGATATTGCTGGCGGTAGCGACCGTCTGGCTGGGGTATCGCATGTCTGTTGGCTTGTCGGCTGGGCGACGCCACCTGCTCGCAGGAGTAAGACTGTTAACGGTTGTTGTGCTACTGGTTGGAATGGTGCGTCCTCAACTGCAGTGGATCTCGCCTGATGGAGAGAAAGCTCAAATTTGGATTGTCGCCGATCAGAGCCGCAGTATGTCTGTGAATGATGGACCGGGCGGGATCAGCAGGCGGGATGCCTTGATCAACACGCTCGATTCGGTGAAAGGTCAGCTGGATTCCCTCGCAAAGGAAGTGACACTAACACGTCTGGATTTTTCAGGAAATTTACAATCGGTTGAGGAATATGCACCGGAATCTCCAGGTACTCAGACCGCGATTGGTTCCGTTCTGGAAGATGCCGTTAAACGACATGCGCAATCGCCACTGGCTTCAATCTTTTTCCTCAGTGATGGAGCCCAGCGTTCGGTGCCGCCGCGTGATCAGGATCCTCGCTTAGCGGCTCGTGAACTCGGAGAATTAGGCGTTTCTCTCTATCCGATTCCGATGGGCCAGGCAGCTTCGACCTCTGCTGCTGCCGATGTCGCGATTGAAGAAATCCAGGTCGATCCCGTGGTCTTTGTTAAGAAGCGGGTTCCAGTCCGCGTCGGCTTACGTTGGGAAGGGGCAGGGGGGCAACGCTTGCGGGTGCGACTTCTAATGGAAAACCGCTCGGGACTGAAAGCCCGGGAGTCGGGTGAGATGGTGCCGATTCCTCCTTCAGAATATTCCAATTCCGAAGTGATCTTTGAAACCAGGTTTGCATCTGGCTCCGAAGTGATCGAACTTTCGATGACGCCCGAACTGGCGGGCGAATACAAAATAGCCGCTACCGTCGAGCCAATTGCTTCCGAAGTTCAGACCCGCAATAACACACGCCAAACGCTGATCACGGTTCGAAAAGGGGGGCTGCGTGTTGCTTATTTCGATATTTTCCGAACCGAAATCAAATCGATTCGCCAGCTCAATGCTTCAGAAAAAGTCCAGATCGATTTTCAATTGATGCGGTCTGGCCAGTTTGCAGGCGAAGTCAAAGTCGATCGCAAATGGTTTGAGCCGGGGCGTTATGATGTGTACATCATTGGCGATGTCGCTGCTGCTCAAATGGGCGAAGAAAACCTGCGGCTGCTGGCCGAACGGGTTCGCGATGGAGCCGGTTTGATGATGATGGGTGGTTACCATACCTACGGGGCAGGAGGTTATGCCCGTTCTCCGCTGCAGAACATGATTCCCGTATTGATGCGAGATGGCGAAACTCAGCCAGCCGATGTGTTCAATGAACAGACACAAATTCGGGACGATATCCAGCTAATTCCCACTGCGGCCGGAAATCGACATTACGTGACTCGCATCGATTCCGTCGCAAATAATGAACAGGCTTGGAAGGATTTGCCACCTTTACAGGGAGCCACAAGGATTCAGGCAAAATCCGATTTTGTCGAAGTGCTGGCAACAAGTGCAACGGGCGAACATTTGATTGTCGCCGCGGAAACGGGACGTAGCCGGGTCATGTGCCTGGCGTTTGATCAAACTTATTTGTGGTCACAGGCCGGGTTTGAACAGGCACATCGCCGTTTCTGGCGGCAAGCGGTCCTGTGGCTGGCTCATAAAGAGTTGGATACCGATCAACCGATCTGGGTGAATGTTACACCAAAAGCGGTTGATCCGGGCGGAAGAGTCACGCTCGAATACGGGGCTCGCGATGAAAAGGGACAACCGATCACAACTGCTGAATTGACTGCGAAAGTCGTTAACACAAAGGGAGAAGAACGGTTCGTCACCGGATTGAGTTCAGATCAGGGGATGGCAGGCTACTTCGATGAAACTCTCGAACCGGGGGATTACTTTGTTGAGGTGGCCACATCGGGTACGAATGCTGCCCTTGGATTTCCTGCCACAACCCGATTCCTGGTTCATGATCGTGACCTGGAATTGGACCATCCTGTCGTCGATCGGGCTTTGATGGAAGAAATCGCGACACAGGCAGGACTGACAACTGATTCGCAAGTCGTGACTCCTGAAGGGCTTAAGGAGTTCCTTGTCGATTATATAGAACGAAAACCCTGGAAACGGGGCAACGAAATCGCTTCCCGCCTCAATTTATGGGATGGCTGGCCAATTTTATTAATTTTTGCCGCCCTGATGACGCTCGAATGGATTCTGCGCAAGAAAAGTGGACTGGTCTAACCGGATTGACAAAGTGAAGAATTCCAGCGATCAACCACAAATCCTGGAACATTTCCTGTCCCGGGAACGTCGAAAAGATATAATGGGGTTGGGTCCAGGGACATGCGTCCAGGGTCCTGTGCGACGTTAGTCGGTAGGTTGGGTTAGCGAAGCGTAACCCAAAATTGACATCTAAGTCAGAAGAACCGTAGATGAACACTGATAACCGCGGATAAAAATTAAATCTGCATCTATCCGCGTTCATCTGCGGTTCAAATTTAAAACATTGTTTAAGTGAAACAGGCAAGCGATGGCCAGCACGGAAGAGCTGACACAACCGAAATATGTCGATTTTGCCGAATACATTTTGTTTCAGGTTCGGCGAACTCAAACTCTCATTCGGCAAACCGATCTTATGCTCCTGATCGCCAGTGCGGTCTGTGGAGTGATGGTCACCATTCTGGCTTTCGTGCTGCTCGATCACTGGTTATTTGCAGAAGGCTTACCGCAGATCGTTCGCTGGTTGGGCTGGGCCTGCTTATGTGGCTGCATCGGCGGGGCACTTTATTATTTCCTCCGCATCGTGAACGGAAAGGAAATCACCTCACTGTATGCGGCTCGAACTCTGGAAAAGTCGGATCAGGGTTTCGCTAACAATCTGATGACGCTCGTCGATCTCGACTATCACGGTCGTTCGACTCCGCAATCCATCAGGGATAGTCTCGAACGTCGAGCCGCTTTGACATTGAATGATCTTGATGTCGAACATTCGCTCGATCGTAGTGGACTGCAAACGCGACTCTACATTTTATTGGCGACAACTGTCCTCTTATTTGGTTATTCGTTTCTGTCTCCCAAGAGCACCGTCGATTCCTTGTGGCGTCTGCTGTTTCCGTGGACGGAAGTTTCTGCTCCCACGCAAACCAAAATTTTGAATGTCCAGCCGGGGAGTGTGGAAGTTACGTCTGGTACGCATGTTGAAGTTTCGGCTTATCTGGAAGGCTATATTCCCGACCAAGTCTGGCTGGAGTATTCCACGGCTGATCGACGAATTGTTGATGAGCGGATTGAACTTCACGAAACCGGAGAGGGGCTCGGAAAATACACCGGGCTGATCGCTGGCGAAAATGGTCGGGGTGTCGATCAGACAACCACTTATTCCCTGCATGCGGGAGATGGTCATTCCTCGACCTACACACTTTCCGTCAGGCCAGCACCTCATGCCGCGATCGATTCCGTCATCATCACTCCACCTGCATACACCCAGCGACAGGCCTACCGCCAACCTGGCGGAGCAATTGATGGCCTCGAAGGTTCCGAAGTCACGCTACAAGCTCAGACGAATATCGCGATTGCCAAAGCCTGGATTCAGCTGTATCAATCGGAAGATCCGACCGATCGTGGTGGTCAACTCCCGTTGACGATCTCTGATGAAACGAAAATCAACGGACAATGGCCTCTGCGGATTCAGGATGATGGAACCTATCCCCGGTTTTACAGTATCGAGTGTGAAACGGCTGATGGTTCTCGCGATTCTAATCCGCCACTGCACGCGATTTTGATTCGTCCCGATGAACGTCCCGAAGTCAAATTGATTGATCCCAAAACCGATTTATCGCGTCCGATCAATGTCTCGGTGCCGCTCTTAATTGAGGCATT
>DOCI01000182.1:2208-3212 GCA_003503535.1 Planctomycetaceae bacterium | reverse complement strand
GAGGCATACGATCCCGATTTTCTTCTCTCAGGACTTTCCGTCCAGGTTGAAAAGCAGGGGCAGATCATTTCCAGTGAATTGATCGATGCAACGGGTCAGCAGGCATTGCGGACGAAGCATGTGCTCGAACTTGAACGTTTGCCGGTTGTGCCGGGAGAAACGATCGCGTTCTGGATTGAAGCCCGCGACAATCGCTTGCCCCATCCGAATCGGCGTCAGACACCGAAACTGCGAATTCAAATTACAGACGCAATCGACCCAGCTCAGGCAGAGCAGCAGGAAAAACAGGAAGAACAACGACAGGAAGAAATGCAGCAGGATCGACCTGCGCCGGAAAATCCAGAAAAGCAGCCTGAACCCGAACAGGAGATGACGGAAGAACAACCGGAACAATCTCCGACGGAAAATACTGAGCCGGGTGAAGACGAAAATCAGCAGGATGGAGGCACAGAGAATTCTCAGAACAAGAAACCGGGAGCCGAGCAGACGAATGACTCTGAAAAAGATTCCGAGAAGAACGGCGAGAAATCCGATAAGCCGGGCAAAGCCGACGAGAATAAAAAAGAGGGAGCCGCCGATCAGGAACCGAAATTCAGTCCAGATGGCGATGAAGACGATCTCGTTCTCGAAAAAATGATCGAGCGGATGCAGGAAGAACAGAAGAAGAACAAGGACAATCCTTCCAATCCTGAAGATAAACCCGGTGATAATCCCGATCCGAATCAATCAAAATCTGAGCAACCGAATCCGGATTCCGCAGAACAAAAACCAGAACCCAATGCGACTCAACCTCCCAGCGAGAAGATGCCACCGGAGCAGGATCCCACTAAGAATACGCCACCTGAAAACAACACTCCATCGGATCAAAACTCACCGCCGAGCGAAACATCTCCGAATGAGGATTCGATGAAGGAACCGGGTAAAGAAACAAATCCCGATTCGAAATCGCCGGAAAATCCAGAGAAGAATAATCCAGCCGAGAATAATCCGATGCCGGAGCCCGG
>DOCI01000182.1:0-2153 GCA_003503535.1 Planctomycetaceae bacterium | reverse complement strand
CTGAATCAGAGAATATGAAGCCCGATCAGAATTCTTCGGAGAAGGATCCGAATGCGCCAGCCGATTCGCAAAAACCGACTTCGGAGAACATGAAAGAAGGACCACCCGATCAGGAAACCCCGGCTGACGGAAACCAGTCTCCAACTTCTGAAAAGCCTGAAGATGGCTCTGCAGAAACTAAGAAACCTGCAGACGGAACCGAGCCCCCCAACGCAGAAAAAACTCCCGCTAAAGAGCCAGGAAAAGGAGAATCCAAGCCCGGTGAGGGGAATGAACAGGGGCCGACAGAACGGGAAAATAATCCCGAGATGAAACCACCTCAATCAGAAAATCCGCAAACACCACCGAGCGATCAGAAGCCGAATTCATCTGACAAAGATGGCTCGTCATCGAAACCAGATCCGAACTCTCCCTCCAAAAAAGGGGATTCAAATTCGAAACCCGATGCTTCAAAACCGGGAGAAAAATCTGAAAAACCGACAGGAGACAAACCGAAATCGGGAAGTGAAAAATCTCCAAACGAGTCCAGCAAGAAACCGTCGGGCGAAGAAGCGATGAAACCTTCGGACAAACCTGCTGATCCAGATGCGAAAACCAAGGAAGAAACAGATCCGAAATCTCCTGATGGGAAACCGGGCGGAGAGTCTGCCAAGCCGAATTCTGAGGAGAAGCCCACGAATCCACCGGGCGAAAAGCCTCCGGTGAATCCAGAAGATATGCAGAAGCCAGACGATTCAGACAAACCTGAGGGAGACAAACCAGAGAACGATCCGAATCAAAAACCTGGAGAGAACAAACAGGGGCCATCGGAGAAGTCACCCCAGGATTCAAAATCTCCACCGAGCAAAGGGAAGCCCGGGGAAGGTGAAGGCGAGGGAAAAGAAGGGCAGTCTGATAAACCGGGTCAGGGCAAAAAAGGAGACAAACCGGGCAAACCTTCTCAGCAATCTGGGCCAGCTGATGGAAGTCAGCCCTCAACACCACAAGAGGGAGGAAAAGCCAACGGTGGCGACATGAAAGGGGATCCGAAAAATACTGCGCAGCCAGGCAATGCAGACGGTTCCCCAGAAAACTCCACAGAAAACGAATATACCTTGGAAGATCGCCGCAAAGCAGCCGAGCTTGTACTCGATAAAATTGAAGACGATCTCAAGCGAGGTGAAGTCGATGAAGAATTGCTTGAGGAATTAAACTGGAGTAAGGACAATCTGAAACAGTTCCAGGAGCGACTGGCCGATTATCTGCGGAATCAAAACGAAACGGCTGCTGAGCCAGATCTCAAGCAGAAGCAGTTCAATGAAATGCTCCGCAATATGCAATTGCAGGGTGAACGGAAAACACGCGAAGGAGCTGCCGGTGGTCGTGAAGGGCTCGATGAATTCGCCCCGACAATGGCTCCTGCTCCACCCGAATACCGCGAATTGGAAGAAGCTTTTCGTCGGAGCCTGAGTGAATCCGGTGCCGCGGAGTAAGCGGCAGTGATATCAATTGACTTTGTAGAAATGCTAAAAGTTCAACAGGCATTGACTCAAATTCACTGAGTCGAATATGAAAGGAATCCCTCCAAAACGTTCCTTTCCACTGGCCATTCGGCGATTATATATCGATGATATTTCGACTAATCAGTTTCACTCTTGTGATGAGTTCCATCTGTATGGGGAGGAATGCAAATTCCTCTCTTGCCGAGGAGCCAATTCGGAGTTTCCATATTCTTTCACCCGTGGAAACTTTGCCGACTGGGCCTCCAGTTTCGATTCTTTCCGAGGAATTTGCAGGTCAGTTGAATCATTCTCAGAGTGTTGCGAGGGAAGAATGGCTGACAACTCAATTGCAGGATCAGGGCGGCGGATGGTCGAGGAATTCTGTTACGAACTCTGATAATACGCCACTTCTGTTTGAGCAGTATGAAATGGACTCCAGCCCTGTGGCTGAGCTTGATAGCACGTTATCAGAAATGAACAACGAGCTTGAGATCCAACAAGCTGCCTATACTGACGATTTTGCAGTCATTGGAGAACCTTTTCATGCCGCTGATCAAGATCAAGCGAACGTAGGTTGCGTAGACGATTGTGCCCCCTCCTGGATTTCGTGGAAGTCAACTTCTGTAGCCGCCACATGGTTACCCGGTTCAGGCAACCGGTTAGGCCAATTCG
>DOCI01000044.1 GCA_003503535.1 Planctomycetaceae bacterium | reverse complement strand
GCTTCCGCTAACGCGGAGCGCCCTCGCCACCCTTCGCTTCGAGAAATGCATTGAAGTTGGTGCAATAAGCACGAATAATGTTCTGTTTCCTGTCTTAAAGCAATTTCTATGCTGTGAAAGTGGAGAATAATTGCCATAATGGACGTTTCTCAGGGAGTTCCTCCACCTTCAGCAAAATAACTGCATGATCTCACAGCGACTGACATATATTGGCCTCGAATCCTACGGCTGGGCAGCTCTGCTCATCCTCTGTTTTCTGACGGCTGTTTGTCTGGTGGTCTGGTTATACCAGTACGAACGCAAGCTCGTTTCTGCACCGGTGGGCTGGACATTGATGTCTCTCCGTGTTCTGCTGTTGGCGGTTCTGTTGCTGATGGCCTTGCAGCCGACGATGAGTTGGACAAATTCGTTCAAAGAACAGATGTCTGTGCTGGTCGCGCTCGATGTTTCGCAGAGTATGGATCTGATCGATGAACATGCCACCGATGAGGAACGCAAACAGTGGGCTGTCGGTCTGGGGATGATCAAGAAAGATGTGCTGGAGGATTCGAGCATTACTTCTGAGGCTGAAGCGGACTCTGGTGAAGGCCAGAACATTGTTGGAAGCAACGGTGCCGAAAGTCCCATTGCGTATAATGAAACAACATATCACATGAGCCGGTTCGATCTGGCTCGACAACTTCTGTCAGCTCCGAAAATCGGCTTGCTGGATCGACTCAAAGATATTTCTGGCGTTGAAGTCGTTCTGTTCAGTCGTTCGGTCAAAGGAACAGCCGGGGAAGATCTGGCAGGCTCTCGGGAAACTCTATCCGATGGAGTCACATCGGCCACGACTTCATTTACCAAACTCCTCGATGAAATTGCGGCTCGCGAAAACTGTACTGCTGCCGTAGTCATCAGCGATGGTGTCGATACTTCCGGTGAAAAGCCGCTTTCTCAACTGAAACAACTTTCGGGGCAATCGCGATCCATCTTCAGCATTCTGGCTGGTTCAGTTTCTCAGCCGGTCGATCTGGCGATTGAATCGACCGATCATCCGGAATCGGTTTATAAAAAGGATCAACCTTTGATCCGCGTGCGGGCTACAACGCATGGTTATGAAGGTCGAAATGTCACGGTTACGCTAACTGATGTTGCGACAGGAAACCGAATGACACAGGAAGTGCTTGGCGGAGAACGCTTTGCTGATGTCGAATTCAGTCCCGTCTTGAATACACCGGGACGTCAACGGTTTATTGTCGATGTGAGTCCATCAGCTGAATTGAATGCGGACCAGGGAAGTGCCCTGGAAGAGACGCAACAGGACAATAATCAGCAGGAATTTGCGATCAATGTCATCGACGATACGACCCGCATTCTACTGGTCGATGGCGAAGCCCGCTGGGAATTTCGTTTTCTGGATGCCGCTTTCGAGCGGGATGATCGCGTCAATCTGAATGCAGTTCTGTTTGAGCAGCCTTATCTTGGATTGCTGCCACACTCCTTTTTCGACAGTTCTCTGCCGAACGCAAAAACATCAGCAGGTCCCTTTGATGAAATGGACATGGTGATCTGGGGGGATGCCGATCCCAAATCGGTCGATCAGGGAACCTGGGAAAAGCTGGAACGTTTTGTCGGTGAACGGGGAGGCACGTTGGTTGTTTCAGCCGGAAAACGTCATTTTTCAGGGGTGATGCAAAATCCGATTCTGGCCAAGATGATGCCGATTGAGCATTTTCGACATATTGAATCGAATCGCAATGAAACGGCACCGAGTCCGAATCTTCGCGGGTTTCATTTGAAATTGACGCCACAGGGTGAGCAGCATCCTGTGATGAAGCTGGATTCCGATAACGCACAGAATCTGAAAGTCTGGGCGAATTTGCCGGGGCATTTTCATGGACTGGTTGGCGATCCCAAACCGGGAGCCGTTGTGCTGGCCACGCCCGTCGGAGGAACGATTTCCTCAACGACTACGCGACCTGCCGGGGCGATTGTCGTGCAGAATTATGGATTGGGCCGCGTGTTATGGCTCGGTATCGACAGTACCTGGCGATGGCGTTCCCGACGCGGCGATAAGGATCATTATCGCTTCTGGGGTCAGATGTCTCGCTGGGCAGCCGAGATGCGATCGTCTGCCGGTTCCGATGATGTTCGGCTCGCCATTGATGCCACGGAAGTTGAGGAAGGCGAACAGACGACTGTGCGGGCTCGCTGGTCGAGAAAGTTATTGCAGAATACTTCCGGCGAAATTCGAGCGGAAATTGAAGTTTATCCGAGTGACGAAAATCAGCTGGTGCCCATTATGCGTTTTCCGCTGGTTGGTCTCGAAACCGAACCGATGCTGCACGAAGCTCAGATTCCGGAATTGCCCGTCGGGGAGTATCGTTTGCGACTGACCGCTGCGGATATTCCGCTCGGACCGGTGCCGATTGAAGCAAAGTACTTTGTCAATCCCCGACAAAACAGCGAGACGAATCAGCTTTCTGCAGACCGTTCCTTACTCGAACAATTTGCGGCTGCGACGAATGGAGCCGTCTTTTTGCCGCATCAGATGGATGAACTTCTGGCAAGACTGAATCCAGATTCTCTCACGCTGGAAGAAAAAACAGACTTTCCCCTCTGGAATCATTGGTTAATGTTTGTGATGATCATGGGAATACTGACAGCCGAGTGGCTGGTGAGAAAATGGTACGGGTTGCCGTAAACCTACGGATTATGGATTTATGATTGAGATGGGTAG
>DOCI01000258.1:7587-8919 GCA_003503535.1 Planctomycetaceae bacterium | reverse complement strand
TATCCTTGTTCAAATTTGGAATGCTTCAGCGTGATCGTACGAACCTGCCACAATTCTGAGTCCTGTGTTGATGCTGGTCAGGAAGCGGTCGCACATCTGGCAGCGGGTGAGATTGTCGGTATTGCTACAAATTTCGGATACACTGCTGCTACACGAAATCTTCAAAATCTGGCTGATAAGAACCTTAAGAACATTACGCCAATCCTCGTCCTGAGACATCACGAAGAACTTGCGGACTATTTGCAGACATCCCGAAAAGCGGCAGGCAGACTGTTTTCCAGATTGCCGAACGGGTCAATCATTTTGCAGTTTTCCTCCGGGAAGGATTCGTCTCTATTTGGCCGGCCGGACGATCTCCCGTTGCTCAGCGATGAAGTTCAGCATGTTGCACACTGCCTCAAAACATTCCCAGTCAATTACATTTTGAGTTCGGGACCGCTCGCAAAATATGCCCATCCATACACTGCATGGCCGTTATTTCTTCTCTGGCCGACGCAAACGGACTCTGCAAGTCAGTATCATTACTGCAGAACCGCTCAGAGCCTTGTAGAATATCTGCCAAACTGTTTGAATTATGTAATGGAGACCGGTCCTGTTGAAACCGACTCTGCACCAGCTGTCGTAGAATTCCTCGATCAGGGAGTCAGTATTATTCCTTCCAATGAATTGAATAACGCGACCATCCTCGAAAATACCCGGGCAGGAATTCTGTTTGTCTGCACAGGTAATACGTGTCGCAGTCCGATGGCCGAAGCAATTTTTCGCAGTATGCTCGCTGAGCGGCTGAATTGTCAGCCCGCTGAGCTGGCCGGTCAGGGTATCGAAATTGCCTCTGCAGGAATTGCGGCTGATTACGGACATTCTGCCAGTCCGGAAGCCGTTCAACTGCTTGCCGATGAGGGCATCGATTTATCGACCCATCAAAGTCAGCCATTAACGGAGTCGTTGCTGGAACGATCCGAGCGCGTGTATACTCTCACCAATCACCATCGTGAAATCATCATCACCCATCGACCCGAACTGCGGGATCGAGTTCAGGTTTTGGGGCAGGATGGACGAGATATTCCGGATCCGATTGGTGGAGATGTCGCAGTTTACCGACAGTGTAAAGAGGTCATTGAACAGAATTTACGACTGATTGCCGAAGAAATCGTCCGTGAGCTTGACCAATAAGACTTTCCGTGAACAATAGGGCTTCTGGTAATTCACCGAAATGTAACTTCATAATGGAATGCCCTGCTTTTTACAGGCTGTCTGATTGGCCGATTGAGATTTTGCAGGGATGACGAGACCAAACCGAATGAAAGTAGCCGTCGCAAGCGATCACCGTGG
>DOCI01000258.1:6495-7500 GCA_003503535.1 Planctomycetaceae bacterium | reverse complement strand
ATCACCGTGGATTTGATTTGAAGGCGAGAATTGTTGACCGCCTGACTAATCTCGGCCACGAAGCCATTGATATGGGCCCGGGATCAGGCGAAAGCGTCGATTATCCCGACTTCGCAGTCGGAGTCTCGAAAGCGGTCGCCAATAAAGAAGCTGATCGCGGCATTTTAATTTGCGGCACCGGTATGGGAATGTGCATCGCCGCCAATAAAATCAAAGGGATTCGCGCAACCGCCTGTCACGATGAAGTGACCGCAGAAATGAGCAGACGCCACAACGACGCCAACGTACTCTGTCTCTCAGCAGAACTTCTCGGCGAACAACTCGTCGATCGAATGATTGAAATCTGGGTCACGACTGAATTCGAAGGGGGCCGTCATGCTCGAAGGCTCGATAAAATCTCCGATTTCGAGTCGCATGAGTAATTCATGTTTGCGAATCTGGCCAGTCGCATCTGCGAATCTGCTTCATATCTCTTCAGTAGCAAAAACGCCTAGGCTCGATAGAATACCTCGTTGCTCATTACACTTACTGTTGACTTTCAGACTCGGGAGAATGGGATGGATTTATCTTCCCTGCGTTACAGCAAATCACACGAATGGGTTCTTTGGGATGGCACGACGGCTACCGTTGGCATCACCGATTTCGCCGTCTCACAATTGACGGACCTCGTGTTTGTCGAGCTCCCCGCACCCGGCACCGATGTGCAGGCGGGGCAATCCTGCGGTGAAGTCGAAAGTGTGAAAGCAGTCAGCGATTTGAATTCTCCGCTCGACGGGACGGTGACCGAATCCAATGAGAATCTGGCAGATGAACTGGAAAAACTTTCCGACAGCCCCTTCGAAGAAGGCTGGATGTTCAAGCTGACACCGAGCGATCCCGCTCAGATCGAAGAATTGCTCGATCGAGCCGCCTACGAAAAATTATGTGAAGACGAAGCTCACTGATTTTCATTCTATATATACGTTCCAGATGAAAACCGAATAATAATCAAACCCGGGTGGCGGG
>DOCI01000258.1:4645-6322 GCA_003503535.1 Planctomycetaceae bacterium | reverse complement strand
CCGCCGTAGGTTGCTCGATACAAGACGTAGTCGTTTCAGTTCTTGTCGACTAAGTACTGCCGTTTTGCTTATTTTTCTCATTAGACGATTGATCGTGTCAAACTCTATGTCCTGACACGGTCAAATTGTCACATTTTGCATTTCGGTTTCCCCAGTGGTTCGGAACTGAGGCTTTGATTGTCTACAATACAATCAGAGTTGAATCTCTGGTTCTTATGCCAGGTTCAATTGATATGCTGCACAGTTTGCTCAGCCAGTCATCAGCCTGATTCTCTGAATTCCGAAACTCACGCCATAAGGATTTCCAGCGTGTCCTATCTGTTTGCTACCCCCGACGAAACCCAGCAAATGCTTCAGGAGATTGGCGTCAAAAAAATTGACGATCTCTTCGAGCAAATCCCCGAATCGGTTCGTCGAACGGAAGAACTCGACATCCCGCCGGCTCTGAGTGAAATTGAACTCGATCGCATGCTCAATCAGGTGAGTGCCGAGTTCGCCCGCCAGGGAGATCGCACCTGTTTTCAAGGGGGCGGGGCTTACGACCATTTCATCCCGGCGACGGTCGATGAAATCTGTTCCCGCGGCGAATTTTACACGGCTTACACGCCTTATCAGGCCGAAGCGAGCCAGGGGACTTTGCAGGCATTTTTTGAATTTCAGTCGCTGATCTCAGAACTGACCGGGCTCGATGTCGCAAACGCGAGTCTGTACGAAGGAGCCAGCGCACTGGCCGAAGCGATTATTATGGCGATTCGCTGCACGAACCGGGCTGGCAAAGTGGTCATCTCCGGCAGCGTGCATCCCGAATACATTCAAACCGTGCGGACGTATCTGCATCGACATCCCTGCGAAATTATCGTTGTTGATACGATTGATGGCATTACCGACTGGCAGCAGGCGGCTCAACAGATTGATGACAAAACAGCTGCTGTCGTGGTCCAGCATCCGAACTTCTTCGGTTGCCTGGAAGATGTCCAGTCCGTTGTCGATCAGGCACACGCGGCGGGGGCATTGGCGATTGAAGTCTTCGATCCTGTGAGTCTGGGGGTGATCAATCGCCCAGGCGATTACGGCATCGATATCGCGGTCGCAGAAGGACAATCCCTCGGAATTCCGCTGCAGTTCGGCGGCCCCTATCTGGGATTGATGGCCTGTCGCGAAAAATTCGTTCGCAAAATGCCGGGACGCCTCATCGGGCAGACGACCGATAAAGCCGGTCGTCGCGCCTTCGTGCTCAACTTCCAGACGCGGGAACAACATATCCGCCGCGACAAAGCGACCAGTAATATTTGTACGAATCAGGGTTTGATGGCTTTGCGGGCCTCAGTTTATATCGCTCAGCTGGGGCCAGAGGGATTCGTTGAACTCGGAAAACAATGCTGCCATAAAGCGAATTATGCCGTCGAGAAACTGACTGAAGCCGGGCTGGGAACACTCGCGTTTCCTCATGCGTTCTTCAAGGAGTTTGTGTTCCAGTTTATGCAGCCGGTGTCAGAGATTCTGTCGAAAGCCAAAGCCGCTGGTTTTAATTTGGGACCGGAACTCAATCGATTCGAGTTTGGCAGTGGGGCACCAGAAAACTCATTGCTGATCGCCGTGACCGAGAAGCGAACGCGTGAAGAAATCGATCGGCTCGTAGCCGCTTTGAAATCGTAATGGCGAGCCGAGTCAGTCATG
>DOCI01000258.1:1992-4528 GCA_003503535.1 Planctomycetaceae bacterium | reverse complement strand
GAGTCAGTCATGACTCGGGTTTTGTCATGATCATTGTGCGAAATTTAAAAAACAAAGTCGAATATTTAGCGAACCCACCCGTCGCATGACTGCGATGGCTCGCCTTAATACAACACATATCATTCTTTCAGAATGGAAATCGCGATCTCATGGAAAATCGAATCGCCTTACAGTTACTTCAGGAACTTTCCGTTAACGGACGTCGTGCCACCTGCTTTCCGGCCGAGGATATTCCGACAGATGATCTTTCATCTCTACTCCCCGAAGAACATCGTGCCTCCCGTAAACTGAAGTTGCCGGAGCTGGCAGAAGGGGACATCGTTCGGCATTACGTTTCGCTGTCTCAGCGAAACATGTCGGTCGATACGCACTTCTACCCGCTGGGCAGTTGTACGATGAAGTACAACCCGAAACGGCACGAACGCTGGGCCGGGCTGAATGGGTTGATCAACGTGCATCCTTATGCCGACGGAGCCGACATTCAGGGTCTGCTCGGGATTCTCTACGAGATGCAGGAAATGCTGGCCGAGATTTCCGGCTTGCCCTCCGTCTCGCTTCATCCGGCAGCCGGGGCTCAGGGAGAGTTCGCGGCTCTGTTGACCGCCTCGGCTTATTTTGCTGATCGTGGTGAAGATCGCAAAACGGTCATCTTCCCCGCCAGTGCCCACGGCACCAACCCGGCTTCGGCTTCGATGGCTGGATACAAATGCATTCAGCTCAAGCCTTCCAAAACCGGGCTGGTGAATCTGGAAGATCTCAAGCAGCATCTTTCAGAGGAAGTCGCCGTCTTCATGGTGACGAATCCAAACACCATCGGCTTGTTCGAATTCGATATCCTTGAAGCCAGCCGGCTCGTGCATGAAGCGGGCGGACTCGTTTACATCGATGGTGCCAACATGAACGCCATCCTCGGCAAAACCCGCCCCGGTGATTTCGGTGGCGACATGATGCACTACAATGTTCACAAAACATTCACCGGCCCTCACGGAGCAGGCGGACCGGGAGCAGGGCCGATAGCAGTCCGCGATTTCCTGGCCGATTATCTCCCCGGTCCCGTGATCGTAAAAGAAAACGATGCCGAAGGAAATGCGGTTTATCGATTGACCAATCCTCCCAAATCGGTCGGACAACTCCGCTCCTTCCTGGGCAACATCGGCATTCTCTTGCGAGGCTACTTCTACATTCGCACGCTCGGTGGTCCCGGCTTGCGGGAAGTTTCCGAGTATGCCGTTCTGAATGCGAACTACCTGCTTGCCCTGCTCAAAGATGTACTCGATGTGCCGAATGGTGATCGTTGTATGCACGAGTTTGTCGCTTCGGCCAGTGCTCTGAAAAAGCAGGGAATTACGGCGATGGATATCGCCAAGCGCCTGCTCGATTACGGCTTCCACGCTCCGACCGTTTACTTCCCACTCGTGATTGCCGAAGCGATGATGATGGAGCCCACCGAAACCGAATCCAAACAGACACTCGATCAATTCGCGGCGACGTTCAAAAAAATCATTGCCGAAGATCCCAAGAAGGTTCAGAACGCACCGCACTCGACTCCCGTCTGCCGCCCCGATGAAGTGAAGGCTGCCCGAGAGCCGATTTTGACTTACTGTCCCTGCGACGTTCAGCTGGATCTGGAAAACAAACCGGCGACCACGGAAGCCGTTCCTTCGTTTATTTAAGCAATATATTAAGGCGAGCCGAGTCAGTTATGACTCGGGTGCGTTCGGTCTATCATCGACATTATTTCCACGTCAAATAATCGTGAGAATACCCCAGCCATAACTGGCTGGGCTCGCCTGGATGTATTATGACCACGGCACATCTTTATAACGATCTGACACCAAAGTCCGGTCGTTACAATATGGCCGTCGATGAATGGCTGCTGACTCAGGCGATTGAACAACAGCAAATCTCACTTCGATTTTATCGCTGGGAAGAGCCGACGCTTAGCCTGGGCTATTTCCAAAGTCGCCGCGAATTTCATCCACCTGCACGACTCATAAATCTTCCACAAGTCGAACGGCTCTCCGGCGGTGGAGCGATTCTGCATGATCTCGAACTAACCTACAGCATCGCATTGCCCGCTTCGCATCTTATTTCACAGAACCCGACCGAGCTCTATTCCGTAGCTCACTCAGCCGTCATCAAGGCTCTGGCTGAACAGCAGATTGAGGTCGCGATGCGGGGAGAAGATCAAGCCGATCGTAACGATCAATTCCTCTGCTTTTTAAGGGGCGATCGCCACGATGTTCTCTCAGGAGAACACAAAATCCTCGGCAGCGCACAACGCCGCCGCAAGGGTGCCATTCTTCAGCATGGCTCCCTCATTCTGGGCACTTCTGAATTTGCTCCTGAAATTCCGGGCTTGCAGAATCTCACGAACCGGCAGATCGATCTCGAAGCCCTTACGACTACTCTCTTCGAAAAGTTGAAACCCCTGGCAACCACCTGGCAGATGGCTCTTCCAGTAGAATTCAAATGATACAAGCACGAAGCGCAAGCGAGTGAGTTTAACCGGATGGACACACTCGCTTGCGCTTCG
>DOCI01000258.1:1458-1864 GCA_003503535.1 Planctomycetaceae bacterium | reverse complement strand
TCGCTTGCGCTTCGTGCTTGTAGCGGATTTCCATTTCTCTGAACCATATACAACCGGCTGATGTCCGTTAAACTATGGATTGAATTGCCATCCTCTGGAAATGTGAGGGTGGCTTGGAATTTCATTCACGCTTTTAACTCCCAATCTGAACGATTCCCATGCCACGTTACGAACCGCAGTCGATCGAGCCGAAATGGCAGCAATTCTGGGCGAAAAATAATACGTTTGTCACTCCAGAAGAACCTCGTGAAGGCTCTCAGGACAAAATGTACGTCCTCGATATGTTTCCGTATCCTTCAGGTGATGGTTTACACGTCGGACATCCAGAAGGGTACACAGCAACCGATATTCTCTGTCGGTTTTCACGGATGCAGGGGAAGCATGTGCTGCACCCGATGGGTTGGGA
>DOCI01000258.1:962-1291 GCA_003503535.1 Planctomycetaceae bacterium | reverse complement strand
CTGCACCCGATGGGTTGGGATGCGTTTGGATTGCCAGCCGAGCAGCACGCGATCAAAACGGGTACGCACCCGCGCGATACGACCTATAAGAACATCGACAATTTTCGTCGCCAGTTACAGATGCTCGGATTCAGTTACGACTGGAGCCGGGAAATATCGACGACGGATGAAAACTATGTCCGCTGGACGCAATGGATTTTCCTGCAGTTATTCAAGTCCTGGTACGATCCTGAACTCGAATGGACCGGCCCCGATGGGAAAACCCGCACCGGCAAAGCCCGCCCGATTTCTGAACTTCCGATTCCCGCAGAAGTGAAGTCAGCTGGCGA
>DOCI01000258.1:0-825 GCA_003503535.1 Planctomycetaceae bacterium | reverse complement strand
GTCTGGCGTATCAGTCCGACGCTCCGGTCAACTGGTGCCCGGCTTTGGGAACTGTGCTCGCCAATGAAGAGGTGACGGCTGATGGCAAGAGTGATCGAGGGAATCATCCGGTAGAACGTCGCAAGTTGCGACAGTGGATGTTGCGAATCACTTCGTTTGCGGATCGTCTGTTGAAAGAACTGGATGATCTCGACTGGCCGGAATCGGTTAAGTTATTACAGCGAAACTGGATTGGTAAGAGTGTCGGGGCAGAGGTCGATTTTCTGGTCAAGGGACTGGAGAGCAGCGACAGTTTCGAGGCTTGGAAATCATCTCGAAAAGAATCGGGCTTTATAAGAACGCCCGAAGAGAATGTTTTACGAGTTTATACGACTCGTCCGGATACATTATTCGGAGCGACATATATGGTCATTGCGCCGGAGCATCCGCTGGTGGAGGCTCTTTCGACGGCTGATCAGAAAGACGCGGTCGCGGATTACGTTCGCAAATCGTCATTGAAAAGCGAGTTGGATCGAACTGACCTGGCTAAAGGCAAGACCGGCGTCTTCAGCGGCAGTTATGCGATTAATCCGGTCAACGGAAAAGAAATTCCGATTTGGATTGCCGATTATGTGCTCATCAGTTACGGGACCGGTGCGATCATGGCGGTGCCGGGGCACGATGAGCGGGATCTTGAATTTGCACGAGCCTTTGACTTGCCAGTGATTCCCGTTGTTCAGCCTCCCGATGAAGATGTCGACCCAATCGGATTTACCGGCCTGGGAACGGCAATCAATTCCGGTGAGTTTGATGGGACACAGACTGCGGAATTCAAAAAGAAAATCA
>DOCI01000244.1:10668-11196 GCA_003503535.1 Planctomycetaceae bacterium | reverse complement strand
GAAGAGCCAGATGAAGTGGAAAAGCTGTCGATGAATGAGGTTGAGGTGAAGTCTTTTGAGTGGAATGCTGCGTGATTCCGTAATTATTCAAAAACCACTTTTGAGGATAGACTCATTTTGCCTACCCGATCATTTCAACAGGACATTGACCTGGTTGATTTTGCCCTCGAATCGGAATGGACGACTTTCGTAGTCGTCTCTTGAAACGGTCGAGCCCAGTTCCATGCCGTCCACACTAAACACAAAATTGGCCGGTGAAAAAGGATGAGGGAAAATGCGTCTCGTATACACTGCATTGAAATACATACCTGAAGATAGTTTTAATTTTCGACCTGCCAAGCAGCTTTGATGAACAACAGGATGCCCTGTACCGACGCTCGACATGCTGACGACATAAGCGGTACACTTTGTTTATTGCATACCAAACATTACAGAAAGGAACTCCTGACATTCCCTCAAACCCGGTGTTCACTACACAAGGTCTTACAAAAGTGTACGGCACGGGACTGGTAGCCGTACACGCGCTGC
>DOCI01000244.1:8836-10616 GCA_003503535.1 Planctomycetaceae bacterium | reverse complement strand
TCCGGGGTGTCGACTTGGAGATTCCGTCCGGCGAGATCGTCGTGTTGCTTGGTCCCTCTGGAAGTGGAAAGTCCACGCTGTTGAACATCATTGGCGGGCTGGACCGACCATCCGATGGCAAGGCTCTGTTCCTTGACCAGGACCTGACGGCAATGAACGACAGGCAACTCACATTTTACCGTCGCGAGCATGTCGGATTTGTGTTTCAGTTCTACAACCTGATGCCCAGCCTGACGGCTCGGGAGAACGTCGAACTGGTAACTGAGATTGCCCGTGATCCCCTGGATGCCGACACCGCACTGGCGTTGGTCGGATTGAAAGAGCGGATGGACCATTTCCCCTCGCAGCTTTCTGGTGGCGAGCAACAGCGAGTGGCCATCGCCCGTGCGGTGGCGAAGCAACCGAGTGTGCTCTTCTGCGACGAGCCGACCGGGGCACTCGACAGCAAAACGGGGAGGGCCGTACTCCGCGTCTTGAAAGACGTGAATGAGCAGTTAGGAGCTACTGTGTTGATAGTAACGCACGCCGCCGCGACTGCCGCCATGGCAAACCGAGTGATCCATTTTGCCGACGGCGGCATCCGTGATATCGAAGTTCATGAGCATCCTGTTTCCCCTGAGGAAGTCGAATGGTGAGGTACTTGTGAGTCCGCTCGATCTGAAACTGCTGCGTGACCTGTGGCGGATCAAGGGGCAAGCCGTCGCCATCGGCTTGGTTCTTGCCGTGGGCGTGCTGATGCTCGTGATGATGACAGGGTTGGTTGCATCGCTCGACGAGACTCGTCGTGCCTATTACGAGCGACATCGCTTCGCGGAGGTTTTTGCCCCTGTCACCCGAGCTCCGGAACGGTTGGTCGACGACCTCGCTGCGATCCCGGGCGTCGCGTCAGTCGAAGGCCGCGTGACTGGTCACACGCTTGTGGACATTGAGGGACGCGACCTTCCCGTGCAGGCCCAGGCCGTTTCATTGCCCGACTATCGTGAACCGCGGCTCAACGACGTCTACCTATCCGATGGGCGTAAGTTGGACAGCCGACGTGAGGACGAGATACTGCTATTACGAAGTTTTGCACTTGCCCATAGTCTTCAACCAGGGGACACACTCTCGGCAACAATGAACGGTGCCAGGCGGTCATTTCGCATCGTTGGTTTGGCACAGTCGCCGGAGTTCCTTTACACCACGGCTCCCGGCGAACTGGTGCCCGATGACAGCCGTTTTGGTGTAATCTGGATGAGCCGCACCGCTTTGGAAGCCGCCTACGATATGGATGGTGCATTTAACGAGGCACTCTTATCTCCAGGACGTGACGCGGACAGGGCAGCGATTATCAACGCTGTCGACCGCATATTGGAGCCCTATGGTGGGCTGGGGGCCTACGGCCGGGAGGACCAAACCTCCAACCGCTTTATCAGTGAAGAGATTACAGGGCTACGTGCGTCGAGCACTGGAGTACCGCCCGTCTTCCTGGCAGTCGCGGCCTTTTTACTCTACATCGTTGTCTCACGAATGGTGCAAGCGGAAAGAAATCAGATCGGTTTGCTAAAGGCGTTTGGCTACACCGACCTGGAAGTCGGCTGCCATTACTTCAAACTGATCCTGGCAATTTCACTGGGAGGGGCGTTGGCGGGATGCCTGATGGGTGTGGCTTCAGGTCGCGCGATGACAGGGCTTTACGTCGAGTACTACAAGTTTCCTTTCCTGGTGTTCCGAGTGAATCCGTCTTCATTCGTATTGGGATTCGCTGTGAGTGTGCTTACGGCCTCGGTGGGTGGGCTTGTGG
>DOCI01000244.1:0-8709 GCA_003503535.1 Planctomycetaceae bacterium | reverse complement strand
GCCTCGGTGGGTGGGCTTGTGGTGCTGCGGAGAGTATTCGTCCTGACCCCTGCCACCGCCATGCGGCCCCCCGTGCCGCCCGACTACAGTCGCACCCGACGTATCGGCCGGGCGATGAACTCCGTGCTCGACCAACCGAGCCGAATGGTGCTCCGACGAGTGACCAGGCATGCTGGCAGGATGGCAGGCGCCATACTGGGGATTGCCGCTGGCATGGCTTTGTCGGTGTCAATGATCTCCATCATGTCAGGCTTCGATCATACCGTGGATTTGTCCTTCAGTGTAGTCGATCGCAGTGACGTAACGGTGACCTTCAATGAAGCAATGTCGAACAAGGTGGTGTTGGAACTGCGTCGGATGCCCGGTGTCATTGAAGTCGAGCCTGTCCGCAATGTCTCCGTGGTCATGCGAAATGGTGTCAAGACTCACCGCGGTGCGGTCAATGGACTGGTGCCTTCGGCGCGACTCTATCGCGCTCTCGACAGCGACACTGCTACAATCGAGATGCGGAAGGATGGTATGATTTTGGCTCAGTCATTGGCAGACATCCTCGACGTCCACCCTGGCGAATTACTGACTGTTGAGGTCCGCGAGGGCCGTCGCCCAACTCTTACCGTCCCAGTGGCGGGAGTCGCACAAACACTGCTCGGATCACCTGCGTACATGGACTTGGAGATGCTCAATCACGTCCTCCGCGAGCCGAACCGGGTCTCAGGCGCATACCTGCGGATTGACGATGTTCGCAGTAGCGAGATCTATCGCAAACTCAAGAATATGCCGTCTGTGGCTGGCGTTAGTCTGAAAGAAGACGGTCGAGCGGCATTTCAACGGATAATCGACAGTGGTGCGGGGGCGATTCGCTATGTGATGGCGTTGATCGCTGCAGTTATCACATTCGGCATTGTGTATAATGCGGCCAGCATCGCCTATGCCGAGAGAGCACGCGACCTTGCGAGCCTGCGTGTGATCGGCTTCACCAAAGGGGAAACGGCCTTTGTGTTGCTCGGCGAATTAGCTTTGGTCACGTTATTGGCCTTGCCGATTGGTGCGATGTTGGGATACTGGCTCACGTTCGTCGTTGCAAAAGGTTTCAGTACCGACCTCTATCAAATCCCCGCAACTTTCGACCTGAAGTGCTACGGCGAGGCGGCTATGTCCGTCGTGGCGGCAGCCATGGTCTCCGGTTGGCTGGTCAAACGCGATATGGACCGCGCCGACCTCATTTCAGCACTCAAGACGCGCGAGTAAATCGATGGCCCATAAACGATCCCGATACGTTCTAACTCTGATTGTCGTTGTTCTGATAGGCACCGGCCTGTTCATCGCGTTCCAGCCACAGCCGATGATGGTGGATACCGGTGTGGTATCGTACAGCCCAATGGTTGACACGATCGACGAGGAAGGACGGACGCGGGTTCACAACACATATGTGGTCTCGACCCCTTTTGCAGGCCGAATGCTGAGGGTAGATGTGGAACCAGGCGATCATGTGACAGTCGGCGAGAGCATTGTGGCTCACATGATGCCGAGCAATCCCGATGCTCTCGACTCACGCAGTCGTGAACAGGCCCGCGCAGCTGTGTCCGCGGCCGAAGCATCGCTCCGTGCAGCCCAGGCGGAATTGAACAAAGCGATCGTGGACAAGGAACTGGCGAGCAGCGAACTCGACCGTGCGCGGCAGCTTAAATCGCGTGACGCCATAACTCAGACGGAACTGGACCAGTCTGTCCGAGCCGAACGGGCCGCTGATGCAACGGTGCAAACTGCCGAAGCGACGATCGACATCCGTAAAGCCGAACTGGCTAACGTAAGAGCACGGCTGATTAGCTTCAACCAACAGACACTCCCGACATATTCAAGCGAACTTGCAGAAGGTGAGGCTTTAGTTTACGCACCAATATCGGGGCAAGTTTTACGGGTTCTCCAGCGGAGTGAAACAACTCTGTCAGTTGGCACCCCGATATTAGAGATCGGCAACATCGAGAACGACCTGGAAATCGTCGTCGAACTGCTTTCTACTGATGCCGTACAAGTCACCCGGGGGCAACGGGTCATCGTCGAGGATTGGGGCGGAATCAATCCCCTCAAAGGCGTGGTCAAGCACGTCGAGCCGTGGGGCTTCACTAAATACTCTGCCCTCGGCGTTGAGGAGCAGCGTGTTAATGCGATCGTCCGTTTCACAGATCCCTTCTTGAAACAGACTGGCCTGGGGCATGGTTTCCGCGTCGAGACACGCATCGTGGTATGGGAAGACGATAATGCCCTGACTGTCCCTTCCAGCGCCCTGTTCCGTGACGGAGCGAGCTGGGCAGTGTTCGTCGTCAAGGACGGCTTCGCGACTCAGCGAAAGGTCGAGATCGGCCGCAACAATGGTGTCCAGGCTCAGGTGCTCCGGGGACTCGAGGACGGCGAGCGTGTTGTCCTTTACCCATCATCAGGACTCGTCAATCAAACCGCTGTCACTCAACGTCCAACTGACTAAACGTTACCACTCCGGTCGTCCACGCGGAGCCGAATATTCAGCCGAGTGGATTCATGGTGGACTGGCAATCATCTACCGCCTGTTCGAGAGGAGCCTGCTGATGATGGATGAGATTGAAGTGAAGTCTTATGTCGGGCGATTGGTGAAGTCGTTTGAGAGGAAGGCGGCGTTGAATGGAAGTCGTTGAGATCGGCTGGGATTCTGAATGGTTGAAGGCTTCTACTCTACAATAGAAAAATCCTTGATTACATCGTATTCCGTTCAGGATGTTGCTGTTTATGAAGATCGCTGACGAGATTATTTCAAATAGTGCTGGAAAAAAAGGCATACGTTTCAGTAGAGTCGTTGATGTCACCTTATCTGAGTAATCGTATAGGAAACCAAATATAATGATTCGTCATAGCCTCATCGTCGTGTTTTTATTGGTGTCTTCGCAGAGCGTCTCAGCAAAAGAGATTCGGGTTCCTGATAACTATAAAACAATTCAGGCAGCAATCGACGCGGCAAAGACAGGTGATACCGTGTTTGTCAAGGCGGGGACATACCACGAACGGCTTCGGCTGAAAGACCGTGTGACACTACGTAGCGAGGGCGACGACCAGAAAGGCAAACTCGGCTTAAAGCGGGCTGAGGTGACAATCATCGACGGCAGGGGAGTGGAAGGCGAAGAGCCGGGCGTTGCGATGGCCGAAGGCTCTACGCTCGATGGGTTCACCGTGACTAATGTCGGAGCCTACGACGATGCCGAGTGGGACAAGCATCACGCGACGCAAGGTAACGAACAGTCTCATGAGCACATCGGCCAACCCGGCACGGCTGGGATCAGCGTGATTGGCGTCACCTGTGTTATCAAGCACAACATTGTGCACCACATCGGATATTCTGGTATCGCGATCCAGGGAACTGACGGTAAACGCTGCTCGCCTCTCGTGGTGCAGAATTATTGTTATCGGAATATGGGAGGTGGAATCGGTTCGATGCAGGGGTCCACAGCAATCATTGAAGCGAACGTCTGCTTTCAGAACTTTTATGCCGGTATTGGCCATGATGGTTCCAGTCCACTGGTTATCAGGAATGTCTGCTACGAAAACATTCGAGCCGGGATCGGTATCAGCGAAGGGGCTCAGCCGATCGTTAGGGGAAACAGTTGCTTTCACAATCGGCGTGCAGGAATCGGCATTCGTACCGGAGCAGACACACGACCTGTCGTCGAAGACAACGACTGCTTTGAGAACGATATGGCAGGCATTGGCTGCGAGGATGAGTGCCAGCCAATCCTTCGCAATAATCGTTGCCGCGAAAACGCGTTGGCAGGTATCGGTTGCCAGCACAATGCACGGCCGATGATTGTTGGTAATGAGTGTTCGAAGAATAAAGCAGTAGGGATCGGATTTGATGAAACGGATTCTGGTAGTGCACACGTTCTCAACAACCGTGTTTTCGACAACGAAAAGGTAGCTATCGGTATACACTCCGGCTGGAAAGTTTGGCTGTCGGGGAATGAACTCTCACGGCCTGCAGGGCTACCTCCGATCGTGATGGTCTTTCAGGGAGCCGAGGCGAACTTCTCAGACAACACATTCCGCGGCAGCGGCGTTGCGGGCATCCGGACACAAGGAATCATTCGCGTGACAAACAATAATTTTGATTGCCCCACACTTCGCGCCGGTGGACCGCCGCAGTTTGCCGTGTGGGGGTTGCCAGGTTCCGATATTGTATTCATCGGCAACACGGTTTCTGGCTGGCGGCACGCAGTGCAGACCACTAAATCGAGTGTCACTGCAACAGACAACCACATCTCAAACTACGGTAGTATTGGGATCAAGGTTGATCAACCGGTAGGCACGCCGGTCGTCGTCAGGAACAGATTTGAGAGCCAGCGAGATCGAATCGGAGTCTCCATTACGGGTGAACACGCAATTTTGGAAAATAACTTGATCGAGGAGACATTGAGAGCCTCAGAAACGGAAAAGTAGACGACTGGAAAGTAATCCTGGGTAAGGACAAAAACGGTGCCAAATTTTTCGATCCAAGTTGAAATCTGGATGTCTGCAGATCAACTCTCTGTCCAAGGCGAATTGTTCATGAATAGTTGGTGTGAATAAGTTCATTCTCTTCAGAACGCAAATCTTGATTGATCGGTAAGCGAGTTCGTCGATTAACCCAATCATTATCGCAGCTGCATCAGGTGAGACCGCCTGCTCACATATCGCAAGGTGCCGAAAACATTCGAGATGCTGACTTTAAAATGGACCGAGATCAAGTCGTATTTCTCAGGTCATGTGAAATCGTTTGAGAGGAGTTCGGCATAGCCATGATCGTCGCAAATCGTGTCTTTTGTAGGTAAACTAAATCTTCTTGACATCACGTTGTCCATTACAGACGGAATTTACTTAATGAACAAATCAAAGACTTTCGCTCGAGTCATAGTCTCTACGATTTTGGCCTGCTCACTACTGGCAATATTGGATGTCGATTGTTGCTTTGCCGCGAAGCCAAACGTCATTTTAATAATGGCGGACGATTTGGGAATTGGTGATATCTCGCCAACGAATCCAGACTGCAAGATCAAGACACCACATCTTCAAAAAATGGCGAATGAGGGGCTTACTTTTCTTGATGCGCACACCCCGAGTTCTGTCTGTACGCCGACGCGATACGGGTTACTGACAGGAAGGTATAACTGGAGATCGCGACTTGCGAAAGGAGTTCTCAGCGGAACCAGTTCACACCTGATCCCGGAGGATCGTCCGACGCTCGGTCACATGATGCGGAAAGCCAGATACCACACCGCAATGATAGGCAAATGGCACCTCGGTTGGGATTGGCATATGACCGGAAAGAAAATCGACTTCACAAAGTCGGTGAAGAACGGTCCTGACATCAACGGATTCGACCAATACTATGGGCACTGTGGTTCATTGGACATGCCTCCCTATGTCTGGGTCGATACCGGACAAATCACAGCTCCACCAGATCGCGAGGAAGGTGTAACAAAAGCAGAGGATCGTTATGGGTGGTATCGCAAAGGACCGATCGGTTCGGATTTCAATATTCCTGAAGTGCTGCCCCATCTGTTTGAGAAGTCAATGGACTATGTAAAATCGCAGGCTGAACTCGCTAAGGCAGGCAAACCATTCTTCTTGTATCTGGCACTACCCGCCCCACATACACCAATCGTTCCGGTGCCGCCCTACAAAGACGCCAGCGGTTTAAATCCCTACGCAGACTTCGTGATGCAGCTCGACAATCTCATGGGCCAACTGCTCTATACGGTGAAAGAAGCCGGGTTGGACGACAATACGCTTGTGATCTTCACCAGCGACAATGGCTGCTCGCCAGAAGCGAACTTTCCTCTGCTTATAGAAAAAGGGCACGATCCGAGTGGAAAGTATCGAGGACATAAGGCGGACATTTACGAGGGTGGGCACCGTGTGCCCTTTATCGTACGCTGGCCGGGTGAGATTGCCGAAGGTCGAATGACGGAAGCAATGACCTGTCTGACCGACGTGTATGCGACGCTGGAAGCGATCACCGGACAAGAGAACCAATCGCTTGGCGGTGAAGACGGTTATAGCTTGCTACCCGTATTCCAGGGCGAACAGAGCTCAGGTCGAGACACACTGATAAGTCATTCAATCGGCGGTTCATTCGCGATCCGGCAGGGACCATGGAAGCTATGTCTGTCGAGCGGAAGCGGCGGTTGGAGTGCTCCGCGAGAAGGCGATGCGAAGAAGAAAGGCTTGCCGCCCATGCAGTTGTATAACCTCTCAGATGACCAGGCAGAGATGGTGAATCTCGTAAACGATCATCCAGCGAAGGTCAAAGAGTTATTATTACTGTTAGATGAGCAGGTGCAAAACGGTCGCTGCACTCCGGGTGAAAAAGTGAAGAATGATCGAGAAGTAAAGTACCTGCCTGCTGGTGTCAAAATGCCTACTCGCGATTAAGTTCAAGACTAAGAATACAGACAGGATTTCGACATGAAACAGAAGAAAACAACACCTTGCGCACTTGCCTTACTTGCACTGGTCCTTACAACTTCAGCCTGGGCCGAGGAAAACTGGGTGATTGATTCACAGGACGATTGGACTGCGGCAATGTCCGAGCAATCCCATCTCGAAATCAAAGACGGCTTGGTGGTTCCGAACGACAAAGTTGCAGTATTCATGAGTAAAGTCCAGCGTTTTGATCAAAAACGCCAGGCGAAGTCGATCGTCTTTGAACAGTCGCCTGTTTGGCAGAACTGGAATCCAGTTGACAACCTTGGTCCTCAGAATCTCGCAGACGCACCTGTCTTTCTTGTCATCGGCTCAAACAACTACTGGGTATTCGGTCGTTATGGAGGCAAGCGTAACAAGGCGTTTAAATCTGAACCAGCGACACTCGATGGCTTCGATGTGAAGTTGCAAACGACGCCGTGGCCGGGGCAGTTCGACGCACCGGGTGGGTTGAAGAAGGGCCTCGGGGGTTATCACGCTTGGCAAAGTCGGGACATGATCAACTGGGTTCATCACGGGTCAGTGACCGAAGGCTTCTCCCGTTGGGTGACTAGCGCCGAATACAAAGACGGCAAAATCTATATCTATTATGACTACCCCAACGATCAGGATCCACACGTATACATCGATGAGGACCTGACCGATGGAAAGCCGGGCAAGAATATGGGAATCGCGGTCAAGGATCCGTCACATGGTTCCGACGCTGGATTCATTCGGGACAAGCAGGGTCGCTTTCATGTGATCTACGAGGACTGGAGCCCAATCAATGCCAGCAAACGATCATGGGACTCACCCTTGGCCGGACACGCCGTCAGCGATGATGGAATTAAGGATTGGAAGTTCCTGGATCCCGCCGTGGATAATCGAACCAAAGATACCGGCAAGATTGCCACTTACAAACATCCACACTGGCTGCAACATCCAGACTGGGATACCAACATTGGAGAGTACCACGTGCACGAACCGGAGCAGGAGGCTTACGGCGATTGGGCCGCGATCTGTATCAGTACACAATACTACCTGTTTGGTGACTACGACCCTGTGGGTGGAAATACGATGAGTGTTGGTTGGTTTACCAGTCCCAGCATCGACAAACCTTTCACCTGGTGTGATAAGATCGGCAATGGACACCCAGATCCGGACATCGGTTTTGCGCAAGGAAAGTTCTATTTATTTACTCAGCAGAGTACAGATTATACGAGTCCCGGTCCTTGGGTTGAGAAAGTCGAAACACGAGTAGGTGTCGACACGAACAACGATGGGAAACTCGATGAGTGGACCGACTGGATGGAAGTCAAAGAAACCTATGACTACAGCCAAGGTTTGTCTAAACATGTGGACAAAACTCCTGCGAAACTCGATCTGACCAAGCTATCATCCGGCTATGGATTTGGATTCGAAATGCGGATGACAGATACGACCAGGAATAAGTCTAAGCCGATGGTCGACCGAGTGTCACTCTCATTTAACTGACCCGGGAAATCCCGCTGCCAAAAAACGCTCTGAGAAGTATGACAGATCACGATCTTCCGATTCATGGACAGCGTTTTTCACCGACATGGGGAAACGCTGTGGGCCAGCGACTTCTTTTCAGTCAAATCGCAGATCGCAAAGGGAATGCGCGATCTGTATGTGATAGTGATTTTGAATTCGCAAACTCGTGTCGCGATCGAGAGAAGCGTCCCTTGATCCTCATTCAAGACAGAGAGACATAATTCAAAAAACGGTTCCGAGAAACCGTTGAAGCCTCGGGCGAGAATATTGAGTAGCAACTCGAGTAAGCCCGACACACTGCCAGTAAAAAGCGACTCGAATTGAATCGCAACCAGAGTGATCGCATTTGCAAATGGGAATCGACCTGTTTCTAAAAAAAGAAGACTAAACCCGGCCCTGCCAATATCCCGTTTGACTAGGATTCCTGAGAAAAAAGCCAGTTCCTAATTGAGAAAGGGAATGAGAAGTTAGCTTGTAGCCCGGAATTCGTCTGAATCAGGTGACGAGTTTTTCGGAGCCGAAAGATCTTTCTTGTCCCCCTTGTCGGGAACTCGTTAATAATACGGATTCTAATAAGAAAGAGCGCGTTTACACCCCAGTTTGAAAGCCACTGGAAGCCCCCCAGGTTACCAAGGTAATCACTGGGTTATATTCTATGAAACAATGTGGTGAAATTGGAAATTATTTCCAGGATCAAATTCAAAGGGAACTCTAAACTCTCATGAAAAAAAG
>DOCI01000073.1:12483-13520 GCA_003503535.1 Planctomycetaceae bacterium | reverse complement strand
GACCAACGTCAGTAAACTAAAGGAAATTGATAGACACCATCATCGATGAACGTCAGGTGAACCGCGAAATTGTAACAGATTGAAAGGATTCAATCCCCTCTTCGCTGACTCAGATTCTAACATGACTTCAAATCCAACGAAAAGCATAGGCACGTAATTAAGTGAAGGATTTCAAAAAACATGTCTGATAAAATAGCGAAGTTTTGCAACCAATTCTTCTGAAATTTAATCAATACGATGTAAAAGCGACAAGGACAGGCTGGTGATCTGCTCTACGAAGTTAATCCACGATACAGTTTCGAACCGACCCGCACCATCGTCGCCCCCTCTTCGATGGCGATTTCAAAATCTCCCGACATACCCATCGAAAGCTCCGGCAATTGGAGTTCAGCAGGGAGTTTTTGACGAGCCTGGTCACGTAAAATTCGAAGTTCGCGAAAAACATTGCGAATGATGTTTTCGTCCTCGGTATCAGGTGCCATCGTCATCAATCCCAATACCCGACAATGGTTAAGCGACTTAATCCGTTCGACTTCCTCAAGAAAATCTTCAGGCGCAAATCCGGATTTCTGCTCTTCTCCGGAAATATTAATTTGTAGCAGGAGCGGTGTTGTCAACTGGAGTTCGGCTGAGATTTCTTCGATCCGATCGAGCAATCGCCAGCTATCAATGGAATGAATCCACGCCCCGGCTTCAACGACAGGTCGCACTTTATTACGCTGCAAATGTCCGATTTGATGCCATCTGAGATCTTTGACTTCTGCCAGCCAGACTTTTCTTTGAGCCAACTGCTGCGGACGGCTCTCTCCGAAATTCCTGCATCCCAGTTCAACCAATGCCTCAATCCATTCCGATTCCGCATATTTTGTCACGGCAATCAGTTTGGGACTATTCATGCAAAATTCACTCCTTTCAACAGCTGCTTGCATACGCTGTTGAATGTCGAGCAAATTCCGACGAATAATTTCCATGATGTTTGAAGAGGATGTCGTCATTGTTTTGTAATTATACCGTGTTCCCAATGAAAACCGGAGAAA
>DOCI01000073.1:6825-12244 GCA_003503535.1 Planctomycetaceae bacterium | reverse complement strand
CGGAGCGCCCCCGCCACCCGGGAGATCTTTATTCAATAGGATATTGGAAATCCTTTTTCCATTTGAAACGGTGTTTAAAAGCAGAATGTCAACTCGTTCTCAAGGATGACTTTGGGGTCAACTCATCGTAGGACAAACGACGGGTGGCTGGGGCCGAACGAAGTGAGCCCCAGAGTCTATGAATGTTCTGGGGGCTTCGCTGCACTACAACCCCAGCCACCCGGCCGATTCTATGTAATAAAAAACAGAATTCTAATATGTCGTCTGTCCTTCCTCTGAGTTTACACGCCAGTTCCTACAGAATGGAGTCCAGGGCTGCTAAGATTGACGTGACTTGAAAAAAACGGTGCAGGCGGGAAAATTGAATTTCGCTCGAACTCTCACAAACATTAAGGTTAGGCAAATTCTGTCGATCTGTTTTCGTAATTAATAGTTTGCGAGACATGAAAAGAATTGAAACAGCGATGTACGATCAATTAAGTCTATTGAGCGGCCGTGCCAATCCGGCTCTCGCCCGGGAAATTGCCGGGTATCTGGGTGTGGAGATGGCTGCAGTGGCGATTGGCGACTTCCCGGATGGTGAGCTCAGTATACGTCTGGAGCAGAATATTCGCGGACGGGACGTCTTCATTGTCCAGCCGACCAGTCCACCCGTCAACGACCATCTGATGGAACTGCTCATCCTGATCGATGCCTGCAAACGAGCCAGTGCCGAGCGAATTACCTGCGTGATTCCTTATTTCGGATACGCCCGACAGGATCGCAAGGATGCCGGTCGTGTGCCAATCACTTCCAAGCTCGTTGCTAATTTAATTACGAAGGCGGGTGCAGATCGCGTATTAACGGTCGATTTGCATGCGGCTCAAATTCAGGGCTTTTTCGATGTCCCGGTCGATCACCTGTATGCTGCCCCAGTGATTGATCAATATTTTCAATCGCTGGAACTCGATCCAGAGCAGATCGTCGTGATGAGTCCCGATGAAGGAAGCATTAAACGGGCATTGCAGCATGTCGACAAGCTGGGAGGCTCGCTTGTGATCATTGATAAACGCCGAGCCAATGCGATGGAAACAAAGCAGGCCAATTTAATAGGTGGTCCTATCGAAGGGAAAACGGTTTTCATTTTTGATGACATGATTGCAACCGCGGGCTCGATTTGTGGAGCTGCCCGAGTGGCCAAGCAACATGGGGCAAGCAATGTGTTTGTCACTGCCACGCACGGCGTGTTATGTGGCCCTGCTCCTGAGCGGTTAGCCGAGGCTCCGATCAGTGAAATTGTTGTGACCAACAGCATCGCCTTAAAACCGGAGCAGCAACTTCCAAATCTTAAAACCATTTCCATCGCCCCCCTGCTTGGAGAAGCGATTCGTCGAATTCATCGTAATGAATCGGTTAGTTATCTCTTTGCATGATTTAATAGATTTGTAGGTCAGGCTATGCCTGATGACCTACGGCTCAATTTGATCTCATCATCAATTATTTCGATGATATATACATAAGGTTCAGTTTGTGCAGGAAGCAACACCATATCCTGATGACAGGCGGTCACCATTCATCAATTCACTGATGATTGCGGCTGCGATTGTGATTGTGATTGCAGGCATCAGTGCCGCGCGCGCGATCATCATTCCCTTCTTACTGGCAATTTTTATCGGTGTGATCATTTCCGCCATTCTCGAATGGCTGAGAAAACGGGATATCAATACGGGAGCGGCAATCTTCTTATTGATGGTCTTTATGGGGGTCTCCTCGCTAATCGCCATTTCCGTCGTTGTCAGTTCGGTGAATGAGCTGGCCAGCAGACTTCCAGAATTGAATGCGGTCGTGCTCAATCAGGAGCAGAGAATTATCAAATGGCTGGAGAATCGTGGTTTTTCACTCGACTTGCCCAAAAGCGAGGAGCGGGCCGCCAAGCCTCAGTCCGTAGAAATTTCTGTCCCCGGATTAATGCCTGTCCCCGAAGGAAGTTCGGCGGAATCCATCCGTTCAGGTGCCGATAAAACAGAGCTACTTCCTGGGGCTGAAGGAACTGCTCCCGAAGTCGGAACAAGTGAGTCAGAGAGTGGGGAGATTGGGATGAAACTCCCGATTCCACCTTTGCAGCAACCAGAAGCGACCCCACTCCCTGTAGGAACATCCACAGATACGACTCCGGCAGAAGGCGAGCCGATTACGGAGGAGACCCCTGCGGATTCCCCAACGGAAGGTGTAATGACAGACGAAAGCTCTCCTGCAGAACTGGTTGTTACTCCTGAACCGGAAAATATTGTCGAGGACTCCCCGCTGGTCAAACCTTTTGGGCTACCGGGATACATTTTTGGAGAGCAACGACACATCATCGAATTCTCACCAATGCTCCCAACGACTAAAACATCAAATCGTGACGATGGAGTTTTGAATATCTTTTCTCCCGTGCAGATTTTCCGAGCGTTTCTGGAAAGTGTTGTCGGGATCCTGAACTACACATTGATTGTCTTATTGATGCTGTTATTCCTGCTGTTGGAGTGGTCTCGATTCGGGAAGAAACTGGAGGAACTACCGGGGAATTCGCAAAAATATATCGAGCAGGTTTCGGAAGTTCTGGCTTCGATTCGTCGTTACATGCTGATAAAAACGATGGTCAGCTTATTGACAGGACTTCTCATAACTGCAGCACTAATATTACTGGGCACAGATTACGCCGCTCTGTGGGGAATCGTTTCGTTCCTGTTCAATTACATTCCCACGATTGGATCGATGGTCGCAGGGATTGTTCCGGTCCTCTATGTACTGGTTGATCAAGGTCCCTGGGCAGCCGCTTATGTTGCTATTGTTTTTCTGGCAGTCAACTTTGTCATTGGCAATCTGTTAGAACCCCGGATCATGGGAGAGGGTCTCGGCCTTTCGACATTCGTTGTCTTTCTGTCCTTGATCTTCTGGGGCTGGGTCCTTGGCCCCGCAGGAATGCTGCTGGCTGTCCCTTTAACCATGGTCGTGAAAATTTCCCTGGCCAGCGATGAACGAACCCGCTGGTTTGCTCTCCTTTTGGGATCAAAAACCGAAATGGCCTCGGTCTCTAAAACTACTGAGTGATTTTGGTTGAGAGTTTAGTGGTGATGGTTGAGGATTTATTCGTTTCCAGGGAGCCCCCCTGGAACCAGCTGATGAAGTAGACTCAACCTTCAACACTAAACCATTTTCAAATGGTATCTGCAGTCGCATGGACATCAAATGTCCTAAAAACGATGTGTTTGCTCCTGCTGAACGCTGCAGGTAATTTTTGAATATGCTCTAAACCAAAACCACTATTTCGCACGGTTCTCTGCGATAAATCCGCAATCCTTGTGAGTACCGTCGCAGAAGGGACTGTTCTTGGTGGAACCACAACGACAAAGAGCGATATTCGTTTTGCCAGCAAGATCGATCGGTTCTCCCTGACCATCTTCGATGACAAAATCTCCGGAGATCAGAATCGGGCCATGGTCACGAAGTTTTACGACAACATCAGACATAATGTCAAATTCCCTTTGTTAGTAAGTTGATTTCAGACAGTCTATTTTTCTTTAAGATTAACTTAGTATGCTGCCAACCTGATTATTTGACAACACATCTCGATTACAAAACAACGGATTCAAGTTCTCTATGTCAAAACGCTACTACTATCCTGCTCCATGGTTAGAACGCGATCTGGAATTAAAAGATTCCGAAGCTCATCACCTATTACATGTGATGCGGGCTCAGGTTGGTGAAGAAGTTGAGTTATTCGACGGAGCCGGGGGAGTTGCACCGGCGAAGATAACGAATCTGAAAAGAAAAACAGTGGGGCTCGAAATTGATCTTTCTCGCAAAGAAGTTACTGAGAAAGCTGACTTCAAAATTAGACTGGCGACAGCTGTTCCTAAAGGAGAACGTTTTCGCTGGCTGGTCGAGAAAGCGACCGAACTGGGCGTTGCGGAATTGATTCCCCTGAATATGGAACGCTCATCAGTGACTCCCAGGGAATCGAAAATTGAAAAACACCGGCAATATATTGTTGAAGCCTGTAAGCAATCCGGGCGTAATCATTTGATGGTTCTGCAGGAGATACAATCGTTTGCTGATTTTTGCAAGTTGATCACAGGACAGAATTCGAAGTGTCTCCTGGGAGATTTAAACAGCGATTTTGAATCCCTGGAAGAATTGCAATCCTGGGTGAAGTCAGCGACATCATTGACTGTCGTTGTCGGACCAGAGGGGGGATTGAGCGACCAGGAATTTGAAATGACATCTAAATACGGAATGAAACGCTGGCAAGTTGGCAGGCATATTCTCAGAACGGAAACCGCAGGGCTGGCGATGGCAACATTGGCGAATTTGCTCAGTCATTAAAAAAACGCGATGATCCGAAAATCATCGCGTTCTTATTATCTAATTAACAGTCGCGGTGAATTACTCACCAGCTGGCAGTTTGCCTTCTCCGAGAAGATCGCCGTAAGTTTTACCAGCAACGCCACTCTCTTTGGCTTCGGTACCTTTCAGGGCTTTCTTAATCTGCTCAGCATCTTTGCTGTTCTTTGCATTCAAAGTCATGCCATACGCTTTGCCGTAAGCATTCTTGTCTTTTTTACTTTTGCCTTCATGGCAAACATTACATTTTGCTTCAGCTGCTCCGGTTACGTCCGGATACATGTCCTTAAATTCTGCAAAGTACTTAGGACGTGCATCGGCACTCGACATGGCGAAGCCGGCAAAAAGCACGGCACAGCTCAGGCTCAATAACGCTGTTTTCATTAATCATCTCCCAAATTTCAGTGTTTTTCTCGACGGAAAGTGTGTACTCGATGAGTACAGATTCACTCAGGATGCAAATTCCGAACGCGTCGAATTCGTATTCATTTAAGGGTACGAATGCGTTGGAGTCAACCGAACACACGCAAGACCATCCACAATTTGTGAACAATTTTCAATAGATCGTTGCTCCAGTTACGAAATTCTGCAGAATTTATAGACTAGGCATTTTGTATGCCAAATCAAAAGCGAATCTTGAGGATTTCTGGCTAAGCCATCAAGTGGCTACTCGAAGATCGTTCCAACCCGAAAAACCAGCCTATTTTTCGTACTCTACCGCAATTGGTAAATGTACCAATCCGCGAAGTCTCAGATCATCTGTTGACGAGGGTCCTGTTGGTAAAAGCCCATCATTTCCTGAAATAACTCCGGGCATTCACTGGAGAGACGATTGGCATCTTCGAAAAAACTTTCTGTTGCCACAGCAAAGAATTCGGCTCGGTTTGTGGCGCCGTAACAATCGAGGACCGATCGCCTGCCGCGATGTTGGCAGATCTGACAAAGCTTTTCGTATTCCCGTTTCATCACGTCCAGCCAGCGCGTGGCCTGCTCGGCCGATTCAATCGGAGGAACGCCATCCGCAGCCGGACCATTCCGATAATCCAGCTGATGA
>DOCI01000073.1:6364-6672 GCA_003503535.1 Planctomycetaceae bacterium | reverse complement strand
TCCGATAATCCAGCTGATGAGCAAACTCGTGAGCGATCACATTGCGGGGATTTCCTCGGTGCAGGATCTGAGATTCAATATCCGACCAGGCAAGAATCACAGGCCCATGATACCACGATTCTCCCAGCCGAGCTGATTTGCCTTCGACGATAATTCCCCCGCCAATGTTTTCTTTCGCCTGAGCTTTGTACGTTGAAGGGTAGACAAGAATTGTTTGGACATCGTCAAAATAATCCTCTTCATATCCGAGTGTAATCCTCAAAGCATGAGCAGCGATTGTCACTCGATGTTCATCGCTCAACTCAAAC
>DOCI01000073.1:5763-6206 GCA_003503535.1 Planctomycetaceae bacterium | reverse complement strand
GTATTTGTCTCTGACAAAAGCAGCAATTCCCAGATCGAGACGCTTTTGAGTTACGGGATCAAGTTGAGTACGGAACGCAGCATTCCGTGCAAGAATCTTCTGCCACTCTTTCGGTAATGGATAGGTTTGCTTTGGTGCAGAAAAAATGCGCTGAATCCATTTGAACATGGGAAAGGAGATCCTGTTTGTTGCGTTGTGTTAGGGGATTTGGGCATCCAGTCCAATATTATTATTGAACCACCAAGGCGCGAAGACACTAAGAGATTTGTGAATCATTCTACACGAATGAAAAATCACAATTTTGATTTTGATGTTTTAAATCCAGAACTCTTTGTGTCTGAGTGGCTAATAAATTGAATCTGGAGTTTTGCGATACTCCAGATTCAAATTAGCGATTGCTAGAGTGCGCCCTCGCTTACTTATCTTAACCCGAAGCGTCAGCG
>DOCI01000073.1:0-5639 GCA_003503535.1 Planctomycetaceae bacterium | reverse complement strand
GCGTCAGCGAGGGGACGGCTTCCGAATAGCAATTCGGATAAACTCTGATCGTCAGATCGTCTGTGTCATTTTATGCAAAAAGTTGGTCAGCAAGGTGGAGACGATAAATGTTTCTCCACTAAGAGTTCAATGAACAATATGCAACTCATCAGGAATGCCACACTGGCCCCTCGCTCACGCGTCGGGTTATGATGAAAATGGAGTTTTGCAAAAGTTCAGTTTAATTCTCAACATTGAATAAACGAACTCCTCATTCATGGGGAAAAAGTCACACTATAATACGGTACGCTAACAAATAATTCATCTGACCTTTTCTGAACATGAAAGACAACGACCATCATGACTCGCTGGCCTGGTATTTCTCAATTTGATTTGTCCGACAATGTCGCCCTGATTACCGGTGGTTCAAAAGGATTAGGCGAAGCGATGGCGGCCGGGTTGGCTTCAGCCGGGGCGAATGTTTTTCTTGTCAGCCGACATGAATCGGAAGCTCAAGCGGCTGCGGAAAAAATCATGGAGGAATATTCCGTCAAAGCTGTCGGCTATGCCGCGGATGTTTCTCAAGAAAATGAAGTGCAGGCGATGGTTGAGGCCTGCCGATTAGAATTTGGGAAAATCGATATCCTCATCAACAATGCGGGCATCAATATCCGGGGGCCGATAGAAGAGTTGAGCCTGGAAGATTTCCGTAAAGTTCAAAGCATCAATGTCGATGCCCTCTGGCTCTGTGCCAAGTACGTCATTCCGATAATGAAGGAACGAAACTACGGTCGCATCATCAATATGGCCAGCACACTTGGCTTAGTCGGCTTGGCCAATCGCACTCCTTACGCGACCAGCAAAGGAGCTGTCGTGCAGATGACGCGGGCACTTGGGCTGGAGCTGGCAGCCGATAAAATCACCGTCAATGCCATCTGCCCAGGCCCGTTTCTCACACCGATGAACATTCCGATTGCTGAAACCGAAGAAGCCAAAACATTTATTGTGGGAGCAACGGCTCTGGAACGTTGGGGCGATCTCAACGAGATTCAGGGGGCAGCCATCTTTTTAGCGAGCCCGGCATCGAGTTATATGACCGGCAGTATGTTAACGGTTGATGGTGGTTGGACTGCTCGCTGAGACTTTGATAAACGCAAAACAAACTGGAGTCTTTGCACGACTATTTCACATCAGCTAATCTGGTTTTCTTCACTCACAGGGGTCATCTTCACATCCAAACCGATGGTTGAAGTTTCAATCAACCATTCGTCGGCGTTCCACTCCGTGATAATCCGTTTGGCTTCGAGCCGATCGAGAGTTTGTCCCAGATAGACGGGAACTTTATCCTCATATTCCTGCAAAAGATTCAGCTTACGCCCCATCAAATCGAAGATACCGCTGACCATTCCGCCTTTATTTTCTTTGATCAGTTTCTTTCCTTCCGGCGAGGCAGCATCCGGGCCTTTGAGTGTGAGTTGAAAGGATTTATTCAGCTTACCGACTTGAGCAAAGAAGCCATCGCCCAACCCGATGTAATCCTGATGCAGTATCTGCACCGACCCTTTTCGAACTCGTGCGCCTTTGTAGACGTTATCGAGTTCCGTCTCCAGAAAGTCGGTCAGCAGGGCCAGATTAATTGCCTTGGACATATTCCGCATTGCGAGCGTAGCGCCAACTTTCGAGGGAGAAACCGGCAGCATCATATCGGTAATCTGACCGGCACGACGAGCAGTCACTTCACCACCACTCCCCGGCCCCGGCGTGACTCCCAATGTCAAATCGCCGCTGTCACTCACATTGGGCAATGTCATACGATTTCCCGCTGTTGACATAAACGACGTCCTTAAAATGGATTTTAACAGGTGAAACGAAAAGCTTCTTTTCAATTCTTAACGTCTGTGGGATTCGAGATCCCCGGGAAAGCGTTTCAATCACGAATAAACTCTACTTAAGTTGAGCCTCAATCGCTTTGGCAGCCAGTTCTGCCAGCTTGCGGGAGCCTGCCTGTGTGAAGTGGACATTCTCGGGGCGCTGAACTTCTGCCATATGTTTCATTACATAGGTATAATGATCGTCCGTCGGAATGTTGTGTTCTTTCATAATCTTCGCGGCCACGGCATTGTAAGGCAGTTCGTCACCGGCGACCCGGTAGGCAGAATTTTCCGGTACGGGTGTCGTGTTTCGCCAGATCAACGCCGCACCTGTTTTCTCCATCCGTTCGACTAACGCACGCAGATTTTTTTCGTAATCCGCAATCGGAACCTGATGCTGACCTTTTTGATCAGAGTTTTTCACACCCTCTTTGGTCATATAGACAATGTCGTGCAATCCCCAGTTGAAGTGGATGACATCCCAGTTGCCATCCCCAAGCCATTGATCGATGTTATCGATTCCGCGTGAAGTGGGGCCACCATTGGTCGGGATCCGATGCACGTTGGCCTTGCCTTTAAGGATCTCCCGAAGTGCAGGGGTGTAGCCGATGGAAATGGAATCTCCCACGATCAAAACCCGAGGCAAAGCCGGATCGTCAGTCACTTCTGCAAAGGCGGGGTTCTGTCCCTTTTTTGTGGTGTAAGTTTGAGCGAAAAGAGGCGAACAAAGCATTCCGCCCATCAAGCAGGAGAGCATCATCAATCGAAGCATGAACTTGTCTTTCTGCAGTAAAATTTTGAAGAAGCACTCTATCACGGTGAGCAATTATTAGACAGTAGTACGTCAGGCAATGCCTGATTTCGATAGTACAACTCAAATTTGGTGACAGAAGATACGAATAGTACCACCCGATGCATTCATTTTCTGTTTCAGCGGTTAGCCAACAGTCTAATAATCGGGCACGGTCATTTCAGTTGATCCATGGTTCGACTCTTACTTCTGACCCCGATTGAAAATCACATGGACTCCTGATTTTCCTGCAACTGCAATATCCAGTTTGCCATCGCCATCGAGATCGGCGGTGCGAATCTGCAGACCAATCCCAACGTTTCCGCTGATGTCGATATCGTGCCGAGTAAATTTTAATGCGATGGGGTCCCATTCGTAATAATAAATTACGCCTGGTTCGCGGCCGCCGGGATCGTTTCCGTTATGAGCACGAACACGTTTTCCGGTAATCAATTCATCCTGACCATCGCCATCGAGGTCGGCAAAGTGCAGGGCATGAGCCTGTGAGAAGCTTTTGTCGATCTCATGTTCTTTCCACTGCAGGCTACCGTTTTCATCAACTCCGGTCACTTCCCACCAGTAGATGCCATAGTCGTGACCTTTGGCCCAGATGATATCGTTTCGACCATCGCCATTGAGATCCCGCACGAGACAAGGGACAGCGGCATGCCAGTCGAGCCAGTCGGCATGATATTTCCATTGCTGAGAATCGGCATTCTCCGCAGGTTGTTCGTACCAGCCCTGACCAACGAGAATATCGGTGAGGCCATCGTTATTGATGTCGCCAATGGCCATTCCATGCCCGTTGGCCCGTTCGCCGATTAACCATTTTTCTAAAGCGGGTACCTCAGTCGTCAGAGTCCCCGAAGCACCAGCGCCCGACTTACCTTTGCCCTCAACTTTCTGCTCAACTTCTTTGGTGGTCAGTTTCCAGACGCAGGTTGGATTTGTTTTATTCCAACTGTTGACCAGAAACTCGGGAACGTCATCGCCATCGATATCCAGAAGCAGATTTCCCTCATTCTGACTGAGTTGGCTGTCGACCAGCACATGTTTTTTCCACATCTGTCCCAGTCGCAGACCTTCTTCTTTCGGGTTTTCGTACCAGCAGATTTCCGTCTGCAGGAAGCCGCCGGAAATTAAATCGACCCAGCCATCTTTGTTCACGTCATAAGCAAAATCGCCATTGCTCACGACATATCCGTTCCAGTCCTCAATCATTCGCAACGGATGCGGCACATATTCAGGCGCCCGAAACCAGTTGCGACCGGAAATGATATCGAGCTGACCATCGTTATCGACATCAGCAATATCGATCCCCTCATTGGCATCAACAGTCAACCGCTTGGCTTCGAACTTGAGCGGTTTGTCAGCAAATGTCTGAGTGGAAGCTGCCAATAGCATTCCAGAAACCAGACAGATCACGGAGAATTTCATAGAGTTCATGTGGTTTTGTCCTCAACTGTAGGTCAGGCACTGCCTGACGAAATGGGCGTTCTTATTATTCAATTCGAATTGCTTACGAATTATCAATCTCAACACTTCACATCAATAAACTATGTTACGTCGATGGCCTTTCCTGTGCCAGTCTGCCCGAGAGAATTACTTCTGCAATAGAATTCCCCTTGCCGATTTACCCCTGTTTCGATTATGACTTGCAGGCTGGAGGGGGAACTCCGCGAAATAATACCGATCAAATTCAGCGATCAGATCACAGGGAGGGGATATGTGGTGCGATAACTGCCACGCCGAGGTGAATACCAGTCAAAGTCCAGTTTCCGGCCAGGAACAGTGCACCGAATGCGGCAACGAACTGGAAGCGGCGACGACACTGGGCAATCAATCGATTGCGCAAACCGCTCACGCTCTGCTCAAACGCTGGGAAGAAACCCGGTATGATCAGGAACCGACTGCTTCCGAAGAGGATGATCAGACCAGCCAGCCGGCTCCACAACAACCTGTTGTACGTCGTGTTGAGCAGCCTCATGCTCCCGCAAAACCTGTTGTAGCAGCTTCTCGATCAGCGGAAGTCTATCAGAATGACGAACAGGAATTCGAAGAGGAGCAACTTCAATCGCCTCCCCCGATGATCTCACGCCCGGCAACTCCACCGGCTCAACCAGTGGTGCAAAAGCAAACTCCGCAACAGGATTCGCTGCCACTGGAACGACAACGCCTGGCAAATCCCATCTCGTTTCCCAAGCGAGCTGCAAACATCGATATGAAGCCACTGCCAAAAACACAGACACCGCCGAAAGCACAGCCACCCAAAACCGTAACGAATTCCGCTGAAAAACCGCAGGCAGAGCGACGTTCGTTTGGAAAAACAGAACCAAAAGAGAAGTCTGAACCAACATTTCCGGCCGGAAAATCGGCCAGTAATGATGCAGCTGGTCTGATGGCAAAAGCTCGTCAGCCGGAATTGTCACCGCGTAATCCGAGCATCACTACCCAGAAAAAACCAACTCTCGAACAATCCCTTTCCCGTCCTCAATCGGAACCGAGCATGACTCAAAAACCAACCGTCACATCTGTCGACAGCTCGGCTTATCGAGAACAGACTCCTCAAACAGAGTCACGAGATGGTCAGGTCCGTTTCACGCCGCGAAAATCGGAAACGTTCGCCGACTTTGACCCTGAAACCGAATTCACCCCTGCAAAACGGGCTCGAAACTGGTCCGCCATCATCGGTCAGGCACTCGTCTTTTGCAGTTCACTCGGTATGACGGGTGGCATCGGTATTATCATCGCAACACGATTCGGAGCCGGAATTGATATCGCAGAATCAACTGGCTGGCTCACCTTTGCCGGTAGCCATCTCATCTTCGTACTCGGAATCTACACAAACCTGAGCAGCAGAATGGAGCAGGTGCTCAACGAAATGCACAAGCGTTCCGATGAACTGACCCGAATAATTTCCTATCAGCAGACGGTTTCACAAAACCGATCTATGCCGAGAGAGAACAGTTCGCAAAATCGAAAAACGGAATTCGCACGAG
>DOCI01000045.1:8178-10931 GCA_003503535.1 Planctomycetaceae bacterium | reverse complement strand
AGAAAATGCGTTAGTCGCATCGCGTTTGTTAGCAGCCAACGCGGGTGCCACTCAACGCCCATCACTACATTCCGGGACGTGCCACCCGGAATACAGCTGAATAAATTATACCGTTGAAGAAATTGAATTCTTTCTGCCATTTGTTGCGATGTCCAAATAGGCGACGTGAAGGAATTACCTGACACACACTGTCCAATTCTTACGCGCATTGATTTAGCCCAGCTGGCTTGATCAACTCGCTGGACCCCAAAATGGTTATCTTTCAAATTAGCGTAAGCCACAAAACGTTGAATCGTTAGTGGCACGGAAAATTTTCATCTGCGTTTATCTGCGGCTCTTTTTCTTTCAATCGATCAGCTGTCGCTGTTTACTCTGATAAATCTGGAATTTGTATTTCCAAAGCCTGTGGGAATAGCTCGATTTGGAAATGACAGCCGGATTTGATTTCTCCATCAATCGAAACTTTGAGAGTTTCCTCAGAATTCAATTCGAGTCGATTACAGACTTCAGACTTCACAGCTTCATTTTCCTCGTAACGGCCAGCCAGATAGTCGGTCATCAGGATAACGCGATCAATGCTGTTCATTGCACGATAGGTAATAAAATGCAGCATGCCATCGTTATTCTTTGCTCCCGGAGCCACTTCCAGGCCTCCTCCGCAAATACTACTGCTCGACGCGAAAAAGTTGGCAATCTCTCGTGCATTCCATTCGCCATCATCCAGCCGATAATTGACATGAAATCGTTTTGGATTAGTAATCACTTCCAGCGAGCCTTTCAGGTAAGTCAGAGAACCTAAAGTTTTCTTTTCCCCTTTGGTCACATTTTTGGAGAACTCTGCCGAGATCCCTCCGCCGATCGAGTTGAAAAAATAGAGTTCTTGCTGATCCACTTTCACTTTGCCGAGATCGAGTTTCCGTGAGATCAACCTGTCTTCAGCAATGGCCTGCCAGCAATCCCACGGACTGATTTTACCGAAGGTGGCATTCGCCAGATCATTTCCCGTTCCCAGTGGAAGCACCGCAAAGTCAAATTTCTCATTCGATGCTCCCACCTGATTCAGGACTTTGTGAATCGTTCCATCCCCGCCAGCAATTACCAGCAGAGGATGATGTGATTGCTTTTCCAGAAAATCTTTCAGGTTATCCTGCTCACTTAATTCATGGATTCTGGTATCAGGAGTTTGTTGAATATCGGCTTTCAAATCCATATTTGCTTCTGCTTGACTGGCATAAGGATTCCACAGGACCAGTCGTTGTTGATTCATTTTGAAACCTTAACCTGCAAGGATAATGAGATGAGGAAATATTAATTGCTACGCCTGAAAAAAAACCCGCAAGAATTGGAGAATTCATACGGGTCTTTGCATCATAGATTTTGGTATTTATCTCTTGGAGATGATATACACCGCGTGAATGATTCCCGGAAAATATCCTAACAAAGTGAGAAGGATATTGATCCAGAAATGCTTTCCCAATCCGACTTCGAGAAAAACACCCACGGGAGGCAGGACGACTGAAATTAAAATCTTCAGTACGTCGCCCAATGTTGAATCATGTGATGTCATCGTATCCATGGGACCGCCCTTTCAAATGATTTCGAACTCGACAAATTCTTAAACCCGAGCTCGTCGACCGAAAATCAATGCCAGGACAAACAGGACCAGGAATACAAAGAACAGAATTTTTGCAATTCCCATAGAGGCTCCTGCCACACCACCAAATCCCAGTACAGCAGCGACCAACGCGATTACCAAAAAAGTCAATGCCCAACCTAACATAACGTTCTCCCTTTTGAATTGTGCACACAATGAATTTGTCGTCACTGTGAATTTAAAATGCATTATTGTGTTCTTTGCATGTCGTAAACTTCGACATGCCACATGCAAAATTCATATGACGCACATTACGTGCCAGTGGGGAACAGGCCGGTTTTTCCAGCAAATCAGGTTGGAAATCATCCCTTTCGATACCTTGCAGGTCGATCAGCGTTCGTCTCAACCGCTTAGCAATCAATTGAGAAGTGGGATCACTGCTGAGTTGTTCAAGCAGGGAAACGCCAAGACGACATAGGCAATCCCAATGAGATCAATTACCAGCCTGCCAACTGGTGTCAAACGGCAAAAACTGAAGGATCATCAATCAAACTGGTTGAGGAATCTCCAAAACAGGAAACGAAACCACCAACCATCCGAATAGAAGTGTATCTAATCGCGTTTTCCCTAAGACGAGTACAAGCAACAGGATACGAAGCAAAACCGAATATTTCCCCTATTGGCATGCGTATTGCCTGACTATCTAAGCAGATCAAATGACTTCAACAGGATTATGCCTGGAGAGTGAGTATCCCCTCCAGCAAATCCAGTAATACGTGAGAGGAATAGTGTGATGACTAAGTTATTATCATGTGCCATAATTGTTGTGGGGTTATTGCTGGTGGGGCCGCAGATTTCACAGTCGGAAGCCTCCCACTGGCGGCACAGAAACCATTACCACCACAATCACCATCGTGGTTATAATTATGGTTCTCACTACCGGTACAATTACACTCCCCGATACTACAATGGCTACAACAGGGGCTACAATTATTATCGTGGTGGAAACCGCTACGGTAGCTACTACCGGGGATATTCTCGACCAGGAGTTGGGTTTTACTATTCATTCTAAACCCTGTTCCAATCGGAAACAGGGTTTCCTGTAACATCTTGAACAGGGTCCCCGGACGTTTAATCATTCGGGGGCTTCTCTTCGAGA
>DOCI01000045.1:0-8073 GCA_003503535.1 Planctomycetaceae bacterium | reverse complement strand
CGCCACCCGCGTTTGATTATTTTTCCGGTATTCATCTGGTGATAACCAGTGTTCTTAATAATTGTTGAACTTCTCCGGTTTTCATTTGGAACGCGGTGTAAAATGAGTAACTGGATAACGATTGGATCATAGCTGATCGTTACGAGCCGTGGATGACAAGGCAAACTCTTGACATCCACATGCTCAGAAATAATAAAAACAGCCCGTTGAATTCAACGGGCTGTTTTTATTATTGGGTACGTCTGATGTAAACTATTGTTTTCTGATGGTAGGCGATCGAATCCCCGGGGCGGCTGGGGGGACATAATCGGAGCTGATTTTTTTTTCTGTGGTGACAGGATTGCTGTTACGGCTTTCTTTGGAATTTGTGCTTGGCGAAGGGGGCAGAAAGATTTCGCTGTAACGTGGTGTTGCCTGAGCTTCGGATCGCATAACGGGCTTCTCTTGCTCGGCTCGTCGAGAGGCAATGATTGGTGGAGCTTTCGGTTTTACTTCCGTGGCATCCTGACTGGCTATATCCGAAAGTCGTTTCGGAGCCTGTTTTTTGTTCGCCATTTGAGAGGATGATTTTTTCTGTGTGGAATACTTAGCCGAGTAATTTCCGGAAGACCGATAAGCGGACGATTTGGATCTCTGATTCGTTTGACAGCCTGTGCTCAAAAATAAAGTGAGCATGACGATTGAAGTGAGTGTCCCGCGCGTCATCAGTAGTCTCCCCTACCAGTTTTGTCATTTTTCCTGTCCAATGAGCAGGCCAGGGCCGCCATTACCAAACGGGCATATTGAAAATTCAAAATGCGACAAAACGTTGTCGTGTTAGTTGTGTGGATTGTTAGAATTCTGCAATGTGAGCGTGTTGTAGGGATCGACCTGTTTAATAGCATTGCTCCACTCTGTTTGACGAACGACAGGCATCTGTCTCGAATTTTGTCCACTTCGGCAGGACCATTTAAATCTCCCTGAAATATTGGGTAATTCGTATCAATTCTAGCGGTTGTAGGACTGAGTCGAAGTCCGAATCTGGCCGCTCTGGCTTATCTCCCTGAAGGTTGACTGCTGCGCAAATTCGGACGCGTTGCCTCGAAGAAAATTAAAAAAACAGGTGACTTTTGAACCTTAATCGTTTAGACTGATGTTGATGCGTTAAGTTGCCGGGGAAAGCCCTTTCGCAGCTGGATGCAGCTTCCCTCCTCCTGTTCCACTCCTGATAATAAGATTCGGAGCAAATGATGGTCTCCCGAAGTTTCCTGTTTATTTTCTGCGTGATTGCCAGCTTAACTTCCTTAGAGCTGAAACAATCCCAAGCCGCTGAAAACACTGAGGCTTACCCTGCGCAAATTCAGAAAACAGAACCTGTATTCTACTGGCAGATGGATGCCGCTCAGAACGGCAAGGCTCCGAATCTGGGTTCAGCCTCCGGTTTCACAGCGAATACTGTCGGCGGGGCCTCCTTTGAGGCCGGCCCTCGACAGCCTTCCTATCCAGATTTTTCAACGAGTAACATCGCAGTTCGCTTCGAAAATGGAAAGCAGTATTTGAAAGTTGACGATCAAAAAGGGGAAAGCCCACTCAAATTCAACAATGGCGACGAATTGACCATCGAAGCCTGGGTTCGTCCGGACAATAATATCCCGAAGTCGTATGCGTATGTTGTGGGAAAAGGCCGATTAAACAATCCCGCCTTTCATGCGAACAATCAGAATTACTCATTTCGGCTGGATTCCAGAAATGGATCGGCGAATCTGAGTTTTCTGTTTTTTGATCAGGGAATGCTCAAAGGGGGCACAGTTGCCGATGCTGGACATCGCTGGACCAGTAAAGCCGCCGTACCGCTCGATTCCGAATGGCATCATGTCGCTGTGAGCTATCGCTTTGGCGATCCCAAATCGATTCAAGGATTTATCGACGGCAAACCAACCGCAGGAGTCTGGGATCTGGATGGAGAAACAACCAAACCTCCCATGGTCGATGATGACGATGTCTGGATCGGTGCCTCGATGGGAGGCTCCAATGGATTCAAAGGCTCACTCGACGAAGTCGCCATTTATCGCCGGATCGTCGCGCCCGAAATTTTCGCAGAACGATACCACCACAAAGCCATCAATTATCTGCAGCAACTCGTAGAGGAAACTGTCAGGAACGCTCCCAATGATCGGGTGGTCGTAGCGATCCACGAACGTGCAGGAGAGTCCCGCAGTTGGAAAGTGCGGCCCACCGAATCTCCAGAGATTTGGAACCGCGATGCATTTGCGATCACTCGCATTCCGCGGAAATACAATCAGCGGGGGATCATCACCGATCGTCAGGGCCCTCTGCTGGTGCACCTGTATTCCAAAGTGACTCTGCCGAGCGGACCACAGGAACTGATTTTGCGGTCATTGAATTCTGCAAGATTGTATGTCGATGGAAAACTGCTGCAGGAAACTCCGTTCATGGGCCTGAATTCTTCTGCACATGGAACGATGCACAAACTGATTGAGCCGGAGCACGGAGAACTCAGTTGCCCGACTGCTCATGCCGAACGACGTTTCACTTACGAATCGGATGGCAAGGCGCATGTCTTTTCTTTAATGACAATCGCAGGTCATGGCAGCTTACCTTTAACTGTCGGTGAATTGACTCTGGCAACAGGTCACCCCGAACAGGGATATGTATTGCTTGGGCCAGAGCGGAAATGGAAATTCACCGATTCCGACTGGATCGCATTTATAAAAGACGAACGTCGGAACTGGGAAGAAACAAATAAGCAATCGCGAGAGGAATCCAGTGCAGCAGAGCGAGAATACTGGACTCAGCGGCATGCGAATGATCGAGCCTGGCTCAAAACTCAGGAGCAGCCCGAAATTCCCGAAGTTGCTGGAAATAAAATTGTCCATCCGATTGACCGCTTCATCATTTCTGCTCTTCAGGAAGCGGGCTATACACCGACTCCGATCATTGACGACTGGACTTTCCTAAGAAGAATTTCTCTGGATCTGACTGGCACGAATCCAACTGCGGAGCAGATTGCACAGTTCTTTGCCGACCCTGTTGAGCATCGACGCGAGTATGCCATTGAGCGTTTTCTCAACGATGAAAACTGGGCTGACCACTGGGTCGGTTACTGGCAGGATGTGCTGGCCGAGAACCCGGCTTTAACGAAGCCGAATCTGAATAACTCGGGACCGTTCCGCTGGTATCTGCACGACGCCTTCACCGATAATCGTTCATTCGATCGCATTGTGACGGAACTGGTCCTCATGGAAGGGAGTCGCTGGGGCGGAGGAACTGCGGGATTTGGAGTCGCTTCCAATAATGATGTCCCTATGGCCGCCAAAGCTCATGTTCTGGGTACGGCTTTTCTGGGTGTCGAAATGAAATGCGCCCGTTGCCACGATGCCCCCTACCATGAGTCACTGCAACGGGATCTCTTCAGTATGGCTGCCATGCTACAGGGAAAACCGTTGGCCGTTCCGAAGTCGAGCAGTCTCAATGTGACACCGGAAGAGCTGGAAAAGATGATGGTCAAAGTCACCATCAAACCGGGTGAGCAAATCGCCCCGGCCTGGCCTTTCGAAGAATTGATTAAACCGCAGTCACTCGACCAGGAACTCTACCTGAGAGATTCTGCAAATTCCCGAGCCGTGCTGGCTGGCATGTTGACCCATCCGGAAAACGAACGCTTTACGAAAGTGGTCGTCAACCGGTTGTGGAAACGCCTGATGGGCTATGGCATTGTCGAGCCTGCTGAGGATTGGGAAACTGGCGAAGCCAGCCATCCCGAATTGCTCACCTGGCTGGCTCAGGAATTTGTGCGAAGTGGATATGATATTAAAGAACTGACGAAAATCATCGTCACCTCAAAATTGTATCAACAGGAAGCACTCTCAGGGGAATATCAAATCCAGCAGGCATTTGCCGGGCCGACTCGCAAAAAACTGACGGCTGAGCAGCTGATCGACACCATCTTCCAGTCAGTCGGGAAAGAACTCCCTTCTGAACGACTCACTTACAATTACGATGGTCGTCAATCGGTCGCCAACTTCATCGATTTTGGCAAACCTCGTAAAGCCTGGGAGTTGATGGCGATCAGTAACGAACGCGAACGGCCTTCCATGGCATTGCCGCTGGCTCAAAGTCTGGTCGATGTGATGTCGGCTTACAACTGGCGCAGCGAACGACAGGATCCGATTACCGACCGGGAAGCGACTGCCACTCCGTTGCAGCCATTGGCGCTGGCGAATGGTTCCGCCATTAATCGAGCCGTTGACATTTCGGAGAATGGAGAACTGGTCGAAGTCTGCCTGCAGGCTTCTTCTCCTGAAGAGGTTGTTAATAATTTATTCCAGAGAATTTTGACTCGCAAACCAACCGCCGGGGAAAAAACGCAACTCTGTTCTCTGCTCGAAGCGGGATTTGATTCTCGTAAAACCGATGTGACGATAGCTCCCGAACCGGAAGTTGTCCGATCACCCCTGACATGGACGGCTCATTTCGATCCAGACGCTTCCCGCGAAGGAATCCGTCAGCAGGAAATGGCCAATCAGGGTGACAAACCAACCGAACGACTCGATCCCGAATGGCGAGTCAAAGTCGAAGATATCGTCTGGGCGTTGTTGAACTCCCCGGAGTTTGTGTTCGTTCCGTAACGAATAAAAAAGAATGAAATAGCCGGGTGGTGGGAAACTCTCAGAGAGAAATGTCCGAACAATCTTAACCCGAAGCGTCAGCGAGGGGACGACGTCCTCTTTGTAATACCGATCAATCAGGAAGACAGCTATGTGGAATCGACGTGACTTTATGAAAGCAACTGCAGCGACTGCTGCAGGAACGACACTGACTCCGAACGTAATGTTTGGCTCAGAGGCCGAAGCCAAGCATGCACTTCAACTGGGGAAAGCGGAGCATTGCATTATGCTTTGGCTTGGCGGTGGAGCCGCCCAGATGGATACATTCGACCCGAAGCGCGTGACCAAAGATGGACTGAAAGATCCGGGCTCTGCTTACCCGGCTATCGACACCGTCGTTCCGGGAGTGCAATTGTGCGAACATCTGCCGAATATGGCAAAGATAATGGACCGCTGCTCGGTCGTACGTTCAGTCCATCATGATGTCATTGATGAGCATGCCGCGGCTTCGTATCGTATGCACATCGGTCGCCCGACAAGTGGAACAATCATCTATCCCGCACTCGGTTCGGTCATCACAAATCAGAAAGAACAGATCTCCCAGAAAGTTCCCCAGTATGTGTTAATGGGACAGCCGACTCCCGGTCGCCAACCCGGTTTTCTGGGAGCCGAGTATGGCTTTGTGTATCTGACGGATACGAGGTCGGGACCAAAGGGATTGTCTCGACCACCACGAATCACGACCGAACGTCAAAGCCGACGGGAATCGATTCTGGCCGATTTGACGCGTCATTATGAAAAATCCCACGCGGATGAAGTGAAGGTGCAATCCTACCTGAAAGCCGTCAAGCAGGGGTTTGATCTGGCTGGTCCAGAGTTTATGTCGGTGTTCGATCTCGATCGTGAACCCGCCGATTTACGCAATGCCTACGGCGAAGAATTTGGCCAGCGCTGTCTGCTGGCTCGTCGTCTCGTTGAACGGGGAACTCGATTTGTCGAAGTCTCCTTCAATCTGACATTCGTCAACGGCACCGGCTGGGATACACACCGCGAAGGTCAGCAAAAACAGCATCTGCTCATTCAAAGTCTCGACAAAGCTTTCTCGGCTCTCGTGACCGACCTCGAAGAGAAAAATCTACTCGACAAAACCTTGATCTGCATCAGTTCAGAATTCGGGCGACCTGCCAGTTTCGATGGAGCAGGCGGACGCGGACATCACTCGAAAGCCTTCAGCACCGTACTCGCAGGTGGCGGATTGCAGCACGGCAGAGCCGTCGGCGAGACCGATGAACTGGCTCAGAAAATTGTCGGTGGAAGAAGCGTCACTGTGCCAGACTGGTTCGCGACCATTTTTGCAACGATGGGCATCGAACCCCATCTGGAATTGTACGCAGGTGATCGCCCCGTGCCGATAACCGATGGCGGCGTTCCGATTGAAGAACTGTTTGCATAATCCATACTTTTCATCGTCAACGACAGGCGAGCCGAGTCAGTCATGACTCGGGTATTGTCACGATCCCTGTGGTATGTTTTATCAATCAATACAACCGGGTGGCTGGGGTCGTAGCAAAGCGAAGCTCCCGGAATCCTCGTTAATAGACCGGTACATACCAGTTTCACTACGAATAACAATTAAACACGGGTGGCGGGGGCGTTCTCGAAGAGAAGCCCCCGAATCGTAGAACTTCCGGGGGCTTCCGCTAAAGCGGAGCGCCCCAGCCACCCTCGTTTCAATTTTTTTCCATTATCCTATTCTCAATCTTTTAAATCGACTATGGAATATCTCAAACTCAACACTGGCGATCAACTCCCGCAACTTGGTTATGGCTTCTGGAAAGTCGATCCGCAGAAAATTCCTTCGATTGTCGAACAAGCTGTCGAGGCAGGCTATCGACATTTCGATTGCGCTTGCGATTACGGCAATGAAACCGAAGTGGGGCAGGGGATTGCATCTGTTCTGAAAGAGGGGCAATGTCAGCGGGATGATTTGTGGCTGACGTCAAAACTGTGGAACACGTTCCACGCTCCTGAGCATGTGGAAGAAGCCTGCAAAAAGACGTTGCATGATCTGCAAGTCGATCAGCTCGATCTATATCTGATTCACTTTCCGATTTCGTTGAAGTACGTGCCCATTGAAAAACGCTATCCTCCCGGCTGGTTTTTCGATCCCGAAGCCGAGCATCCTAAAATGGAAACGACCCCCGTGCCCATTTCAGAAACCTGGCAGGCAATGGAAGAACTGGTTGATGCCGGACTCGTTAAAAATATTGGAGTCTCGAACTTCGGAACTTCATTAATACGCGATTTGCTCAGTTACGCTCGAATTCGCCCTGCGGTTCTGCAAATCGAATCTCATCCCTACCTCACGCAGGAAAAACTGATTCGTTATTGCAAAGAAGAAGAGATTGCCGTGACGGCTTTTTCTCCATTGGGGGCATTATCCTATCTCTCTCTCGATATGGCTTCACAAGATGATTCCGTGCTGACTCAGCCAGTCGTCAAAGCGGCTGCGAAGCAGTTGGGAAAAACTCCCGCACAGATTGTCCTTCGCTGGGGAGTGCAGCGAGGAACTTCGATTGTGCCGAAAACAGAAAATCCGGATCGACTCATCGAAAATATCTCTATTTTTGATTTTGAATTGACTCCAGGGGAAATGCATGCCATCTCGTCGTTAAATCAAAACCGTCGCTTCAATGACCCTGGCGACTTCGCGGAATCAGCTTTCAATACATTCTTTCCGATTTACGAGTGAACTTGATATGATCGACTTAGCCCTGAGATCCTGCTTGAGGTGAAAAGATTCATCTTTGGGGAGTAGATTGATGCCGCGGATTGTCATACTGATGAGGCATGCCAAATCGAGCTGGAAAGAGACTGGGTTGAGCGATCTTGAGCGTCCACTCAACAAGCGTGGACTGAGAGTCGCTCCTTTAATGGGGGAATGGTTGCGATCTCATCGCTTTGAGATCGAGAAATGTCTTTGTTCAACGGCTCGAAGAACGAGGCATACTTTGGAATGCGTACAAGTCGGTTATGATCGGCAAATTCCAACCGAATATTCAGAAAAACTTTATGCGTCTTCCCCTCATGAAATCGTCAGGCATTTGCAGGAACTGGAAAATGAATTCCAGACAGTCCTGGTGATTGCCCATAATCCCGGGCTGGAAATACTTGTTGAGCGATGGTCGGGGATTACCCGATCCTTTCCGACGGCTGCGATTGCGGTCTTTTCCTTTGAAGAATTGAAAGACTGGAGTGCAATTTCAATCGAATCTAAGCCATTGGAAATACAATTTCAAATCCCGAGTCAACTCCAGTAGCGTTCATCTCGGGACGCCTGGCAATAGTCAAAATTGAATTCACTGCGAATGTTTCTAAATGACTGTGCGCAATTATTATACAGTTGGAATAAGATTGAAGTCGAAATGATTGGATCATGGGTGGCACGCCCTGAGCAATGCGAAGG
>DOCI01000284.1:8408-14655 GCA_003503535.1 Planctomycetaceae bacterium | reverse complement strand
TTGAAGCTCAACGAGGCATCCAGAGAAGCGGTTTTGATTCGAGCCTGCAGACCACTCGTTTGAGCAACCTGTCCATTGATAACGGCTTCGAGATCTTTACCGGTATCCCGGCTGCTTTCGGTGACATTATCCGTAGTTGTCGTTGAGAATCCGCCATCGAGCACATTCACCGCGACAAACTGATTTTCACCGAATTCGCTACTGTTCAATTTCAGAATTCGGCTGGCAATATCAACCGTCTGCTGAGCTTGAGCAGTCACCGTTTCAGAGCCATTGCCTTCAACTTCAACATTCACGAGACCACGAGCGGTTGCCGCTCCATCGCTGGTGTCAGTCGAGATAAAAGTACGAATGTCATCTGCTGTGGATGTAATATTGCCAAACTCGTCGGTTGCCAGATTCACTGTAATCGTGTTATCCGAGGTCCCTGTTGCGGCCACGCTCACAGACAATGTCGCATTGGCAGCACTGGTTGCAGCGAACACCACATTCACAACCCCATCGGTGCCGTATGCACGGGCATCGTTGAAGGTGATGTCATTGTTTGCTCCATCGTTACCACCGAGCAACTGTGTTGCTGAAGTTTGGACAGAGAATGTTGACGTGTTGGCTGAATCAGCTGAAGTCGCTTCTGCAGAGATAAAGCTCTGAGCAGCAATCGCATTGGTTGATGTTCCGCTATTCACCAGTGCCAGAATGTCGGCAATTGTCGATGTCGTCGTTCCACTAGTTTTACCCAGCTGAATCTGAATCGTCGTGTCACCAGTTTCTGCATTCGTTGTCACACTCGAAATCGAAGCTGCTGCAGTTGAAGTGCCCGTCGCGGCATCGACAAACTGCACAAACACTTCGCCACCCAGTGCACTGACAGATCCACCAGATCCATCATTCCGGTTATCCAGGAATTTGATATCAGCAACATCATCACCGCCAGCCAGGTCAGCAGAAGCAGCGGTTGAAACTGTCACTGCAGTTGAACCGGAAGCACTGACATAGCTACGGGCAGCGACTGCATTCGCAGACGTTCCGCTGTTAATCAAAGCGGTGATATCGGCAATCGTCGAAGTTACTGCGGCAGTACCGTTGGTTTCGTTTCCGATTTCAATCGTAATGGTTGTGTTACCATTGGCTGTCGTGGCAACACTGGAAACAGAAGCCGTATTGGTTGACGTACCGGCTGTCACGTTATCCACAAACACAACGCTGATCGTTCCACCCAGAGAGGCATCTGATCCCTGAGTTTGAGTTGCACGTGCATCTGTGAATGTCAAAGTCGACAGGGCAGTACTCGTGGCACCAAACTGGGAATCCAAAGTGTTAACACTTGCAGTCCCTGTGTTGACATTCGCAAACGATTTCGTCGCCTCGAGTCCAAAGGTCAAACCAGGATCAAAACTGGCTTTAACACCAGTCACATCAGAAGCAGCGTTAATCGCGTTCTTAATGTCCCCGGTCGTACTGGCCCCACCCAGGAAGATAACCTGTGAGCCTTTAGAGCCTGAAAGTTCAACCGTGGAAGCAGAATTCAGGTTACCACCACCGTAACGCAACTCGGCTTTCTCTGCAGCCTGCGTAATGGCAGCTTCGATTTCGATTGTTGAAGATGTACTGAATACGGCTTCGTTAATCTGGAAATCAGCCAGTTTTGCAGAATCTGCTTTTGTCAGGTTGGTAATGAATGCTTTGCTGCCGTCGATAAGTTTATCGCCGGCGAATGTTGTATTGGCTGAAATTCGGTTGATCGCAGACAGAGCTGCGTCGACCTGAAGCTGATTCGCCTCAACTTCTGATTGTGACAAGGCACCACTGTTCAATGTTTCCTGAACCAGTCCACGAACCTGATTGAGCAGGTTGTTGACTTCGCCCAGAGCCGCATCGGCAGTCGCGAGCACGTTGTTGGCTCGGTTACTGTTCTTGATTGATTGCTCAATCGAAGAAATCTGGGAACGTAACGTTTCGCCAGCGATCAAGCCGGCTGGATTGTCTTTACCGGAGTTGATCTTCAAACCTGTTGACAACCGCGTCAATGCGGTGTTCTGCAGGTCGTTTGCCCGGTTCAAACTACGCAAGCCTCGCAATGAGGCGACGTTAGTGTTAATTCTCGTCATTGGGAATCGCCTTTCCTATTTCTGACTAAACCGCTTTTTCTCAAGACGGGGCCAGGTTTCTGGGTTTCGACATGTTCAGATGGCTATCTCAGTAGTAAGGACGCGATGTCTCTCACACTGAATGACTCACCAGAACTGGCATTCCTTGCCAAAGGGCATCCTGCTTATGTTCCGTCCATGACCCGTCGTCTCGATCCAAACCCGGAAGCCTCCCGGAAAAGTGATCTCACCCGTTGGTCAAACGGAGAGGCAGCGCAGAATTACATATCTGCGTTGCAACCTACATCGTCCGATGACAATGCCGGCTATCATTCTTCCATCGGACATTACGGATAAACCACTTGAGCAAAACAGGCAAAATAAAAAGAAAAACTTAAATAAGGTAAATGGGCAACTTTCAAGACGGGGGAATTGAGGAGATTACCCTCATTTCCATACTCATTGCAGATGTCATATGCAGAAAAGGATTGACCTCTCCATTTTCGAATGACTCCAAAACGAGACAAATGTACAAAAAAATCGCCTTCGCAAAATTGCGATGGCGATTACATGATTCCTCGATATTACCGGTTCCCGCTGGAAGTTATTTCCCTTCAACCGGATTCGCCGATTTTTCGATTTGTTTTTCGGTTTGAATCGCGTTGTAAACCTCTTCACGATGTACTGCGACATCAGCAGGGGCCTGGATTCCGATGCGGATTTTATCTCCACGGATATCGACAATAGTGATTTTAATATGATCACCGATCATGATGCTCTCATCGCGCTGTCGGGAAAGAACCAACATCCTGTAGGCTCCTTTCAAATCAATCGAACGCAGACCCGTCTGAAACGTTCGGTAATAAATGGGGGAATGATATGTGGTGTGGATAGATTCCTATCGCCGGTCCAAAAAACGTCCCTGCTTGAACCGGCGATCGGTGATGTGATGGGCGAACAGCATTAGTCTGCTTTGCGACGACATCAACGACAATACTCAAGGTGATCGCCCATCTCAGTTTGATCTCTCTACAGCAGGCTATCGCCATTGAATGAGACCTCCCGGAATGTTCGACATCATCAGGGATACTTCCCGAATCGTCACGTTAGGTACATCAGGCAAAGCCAGATTCTCTGATTTCTCTGTTCAACCAGAAAGACCTGGTAATTTGCAACGACTATGATGACTTTATCGATTAAATGACAAAGGGGAGCTTAGAGACAAGGGTCGCTCGAAGGGGTGGCTGGGGTCCAAGCACAGCGAAGTCCCCGGAATGCTGATAAAATCCGAGGGCTCACTTCGGTCGATTCCAGTCACCTCGCAGACAACGATTACTCTTCGAATCTCGCAACTGACGTCTTGTCCAGTAGTGTTTCAATCGACGTAAATTTCAAAATCAGACTACTGAAATTGCAATCTGTTCTAGCTTGCCTGCCGTAAATTATCCCCATCAACACAAATTGATTCGACTCAGGCTTGGAAGTCATCCCCGCTTTGTGCAGAATGATGTGTTCATGCAATTCTTGAATATTGCATTGCACACTCCTTAACAACTCACCCCGGGTGCTCACTATGTGGACGTTATTTGTCGCTGTCGCTTCGATGGCTGGTTTTATTATTGCCTACAATACGTACGGACGATATCTCTCCAAACGAATCTTCCAGCTCGATGACCATGCTCTCATGCCGAGCGAAGAATTGCGGGATGACATCGACTTTGTTCCAACCAAAAAGAGCGTGATCTTCGGACATCACTTCACCAGCATCGCCGGCACCGGACCGATTGTTGGTCCTGCGATCGCCGTTTTCTGGGGCTGGTTGCCCGCTCTGTTGTGGGTCGTCTTCGGCTCAATTTTCATCGGAGCCGTTCACGATTTCGGAGCTCTGGTCATCTCCCTGAGAAACCGCGGACAAACCGTCGGCGAAGTCGCAGGCCGTCTCATTTCCAAACGCGCCCGCGTACTCTTCCTCTTAATTCTCTTTTTTGCATTGACGGTCGTCCTGGCCATTTTCGGTCTGGTGATTGCCGTCATCTTCAAAATCTATCCCGAGTCTGTCCTCTCGGTCTGGCTGGCGATGCCCGTCGCAATCGCGATTGGATTCTGGTCACACAATCGAACGGGCAGTTTATTGATTCCCTCATTGCTGGCTCTGGGAATTCTCTATGGAGCGGTTGCCATTGGTGTTTATTATCTCCCCATCACTCTGCCAACGGCTTGGGGAAATCCCGTCATTTTCTGGACGGTCCTCTTAATGATCTACTGCTACTTCGCCTCGGTCTTGCCTGTCTGGATGCTGCTCCAACCTCGCGACTACGTCAACTCTCATCAATTGATTGTCGCGCTTGTCTTGTTGATTGGTGGTGTTTTCTTCGCCGGCTTTACTCAGCAAACGGATCTGTTCGCCAGTGCTCCCATGATCTCCCAAAACGTCCCGGCTGATGCACCTCCGATCATGCCGTTCCTCTTCATTACAATTGCCTGCGGAGCCTGCAGTGGATTCCATTGCCTGGTCAGCAGCGGCACAACCAGTAAACAGATCGCTTGCGAAACCGACGCTCAAACCGTCGGCTATGGCGGGATGCTGCTCGCAGGTGCGCTGGCGGTTCTCGTTATTCTCTGCTGTACCGCTGGTCTTGGGATGGGAGTGACGACCGCGACCGGAGAACATCTGACACAACTGGCCGCCTGGAATTCCAGATACAATCCCGAACTCGGCTGGGCTGGTTTCAGTCTCGCGGCCAAAGTCGGAGCCTTTGTCGATGGCGGAGCCAACTTCCTCTCAGCGATCGGAATTCCAATCGCATTCGGCATCGGAATCGTCGCTGTCCTCGTCGCCTGTTTTGCCGCGACCACACTCGATACCGCCACTCGTCTGCAGCGCTACGTCATCCAGGAACTCGGCACCACACTCAACATCAAACCGCTGACCAATATGTATGTCGCCACAGGAGTCGCAGTCTTCTTCGGGTTCACTGTCGCGATGCTTCCCGGGCCAAGCGGAGCTTATGGCACCGGCGGGTTGATACTCTGGCCATCCTTCGGCGCGACCAATCAACTGCTGGCCGGTCTCGCATTGATGGTCACCTTTTTCTATCTCTGGCGTCGCGGCAAGAAAGTCGCCTTCGTCGCCATCCCGATGTGCCTCATGTTATTGATGCCCGCCTGGGCGATGCTCTGGCAAATGTTCAACCCGGCCAGCGGCTGGCTCTGGTCCGATCTTCCTCTCGAAAAATACGTCCTGTTCGGCTTCGGCGTCGTCGTCATGATCATGCAAGTCTGGATGATCATCGAAGGCCTCATCGTCTGGAAAAAATCCCAGGGCATCCTCGAAGAACAATTACCACCTTTGCCAGAACGCAGTACAGGTAAACTGGCATCGGCGAATGGGTAAGAATAATTAACTTTGGGTGCCATGCTTGCATCGCGAAGCAGGGCAAGCATGTATGGACGTGGCTACTTCTGAATCTCAGAAAATTATTTAACAGAGACCGGATAGCCCCGAAAGATTCTTTCGGGGCGGCGCAGCCGCAAGAAGAATTCAATTCACCCAATCAATTGGTATGCCAACGCTTTTTCGAAATACATACCAACGAGCAGAACTCCATTTCCAATCGGTAATATTTGACACTAATCCAGTACGGACAGGGTTGAGGTGCATATACTCTAACTTCTCATTCACTTTCGATTCCGTATCGATGGGATAGTCGTAGTATTTGGGAGTCCAAACCCTCTTCATCTCCTGAGCGACTTGAAAATATTTCGGTCTTTGTATTCGATACCATGTACGAATTGCATGGCTGGAAAGACGCTTCCAATGTTGCATGAGTGAACTGAGTTGATTCGTTTCTTCACACCACAACAGAGCATGAACATGATCAGGCATAATAACGAAGCCAACACATTTCGCTGAAACTCGTGTAAGTTGAGTATTCAGTTGCCCGAGTAAAATCCGCTTCGGTTGATCTTCCTGAAATAGCTTTCGTCTCAAATCACAGGTGAAAGTCACAAAATGCACATAGGGTTGATCTGAATATTTATGGCGCCTGTCCGACATCAGATTATTCCGATACATCCTCTGGAAATAATTCACTCAAAGGTATCAGGGCACTTGTGCAGGTTCATAGTGGATAGCCTCGAAAGATTCTTTCGGGGCGGCG
>DOCI01000284.1:3649-8267 GCA_003503535.1 Planctomycetaceae bacterium | reverse complement strand
CTTATGGACTTCGTCCACCCAGATAGCGAAGCTATCTGGGCTAACCTTATTGGAGACGTCTAACTCTTCAACAAACTCGCCGCCGCCTGATCCAGAAACAATGTCGTATCTCCATGTGTCTGCAAAATGGAGGCTGGTACTTCTGGAGTCACTTTTCCCTCGACAGAATTCTTAACCGCTTCCGCTTTCCGTTCATCCGGCACGCTGCAGATGATGGTGTTCGTTTTCAGAATCTGTTTGACGGACATACTCAAAGCCTGAGTTGGCACATCGTCCATTGTCGGGAACCAGCCTTCGCCATGTTGCTGGCGACGGCAGGCTTCATCGAGATCGACAACCAAATACGGCTGCTCGGTTTCAAAATCAGCAGGGGGATCGTTAAACGCCAGGTGACCATTTTCACCGATCCCGACGAACGCGACATCAATCGGAGCTTCGGTCAACAACTTGCCGACCCGTTCGCATTCCTGCTGCGGATCTGTTTCTCCATCCAGATAATGAAACGCCTTCAGCGATACCTGATCGACAAATCGTTCTTTCAGATAACCTCGAAAGGAAGCCGGGTGAGTCATTGGTAGTCCGAGATATTCATCGAGATGAAAGCCGGTGACCTTAGACCAGTCGATGTCGGGTTGTTTCACCAGGGCGCCGAGCACCGTAAATTGCGAAGCTCCGGTCGCGACAATGATCCGAGCTTCTCCCCGTTCGGCCAGAGCCTGGCGAATCTTCTCAGCTCCCGCTTCCGCGGCTGCCTGTCCCATTTCCTGTTCGGTAGCAAAAATCTCAATCTTCATGGTTGTCTACTTTATCTAATAATTCGTAGTTCGTAGGTTGGGTTAGCGGAACGCGTAACCCAACAATTTTGGGGTGTACTCTATTATTCCATTTCGTCAGGCAGTTCCTGACCGACATTGGGTGGCACGTCCCAGAACAAAGTGATGGGCGTGGCGAATCCACATCCCACGCCCTTCGCTTCACTCAGGGACGTGCCACCCTGCATTCTCATCGGTTTCCAATCCGTTGTAACGGGCACTTACTCACAATAAAAGTCTCACTCCGATCCTCTTCTTCGAACTCTACCGTGACCGTCCTGCGATGTCCGAATCCGCCTGCTGCCGTGACTGTTCCTAATCCGTACCGCGGATGCCGAACTGATGAGCCGATTGGAAAATTGAACGGCAGTGAAGCAGCCGAATTGTTCCCGGCCAGTAACGCGGCTGCGGTTGTCAACTGAGGTTTGTCTGGTCGATTCAAAGCCGCTCGAATTGCTTTCACATCTTCGTCGGAAAGATCGCTCGAGGCAAGTGAAGTCGGTCGATAAGCGGTCTCTGGAAAATCGCTCGTGAGAGTCGTTCCATCGGTTTGGACAAGATCGATTTCCGAAAGGAAGTCGCTCGGAATCGTTGGCATCGAGCGGCCATGCAAATCGCGATAGCTGCTCGCCGTCAAATAAAGTCGCTCTTCAGCTCGCGTCATTCCAACAAATAACAACCGACGTTCTTCCTCGTACTCCCGTGGATTTCCTTCCCGCAACGATCGCTCATGCGGCAACAAATTTTGTTCGACACCAATAATATAGACAACCGGAAACTCGAGACCCTTCGCCGCATGAAGTGTCATCAGAGTCACTTTGCCCTTTTCGGATTCTCCTTCGAGAGCATCCAGATCCGACACCAGACTGGTCGTTTCCAGGAATCCTTCGAGCGATGTATCGGCATCGTAAATCGTATCGTGATTGCGAGCAGCTGAAACCAGTTCTTCCACGTTGGCCAGCCGCTGCATATCCTGTTCGTTCTGGCTCGATGACCAGGGCCGGGTGTATCCGGTTTTTTCGACAACATCTTCAATCAGTTGAGCCACTGAACCGGAATCGGCGAGCGAGAAATTCTCCATCATTCGGGCGAATGCTTTGAGTGAAGCAGCCGCTCGTTTGGGCATCTTGGGAACCTGATCGGCCTGGAGTGCCGCTTCGATATATGTAAGCCCTTTGTCTTCCGCGTAGTTCATCAATCGGGACTGACTCGTCTTTCCAATCCCGCGTAATGGAACATTCACCACTCGCATGAAGGCGGCTCGGTTTTGCGGATTGTTGATCAGATCGAGATAGGCAAGCAGATCCCGAACTTCCGCCCGCTGATAAAATGCGACACCAGCCGCGACCTGATACGGCACATGATGCCGACCGAGGGCCATCTCGAGTTGGCGGGAAATCGAATTCACGCGATAGAAAATTGCGAAGTCCGACCAGTCCCGTTCTCCCGATTCCACCGTCTGCCGAATGTGCCGGGCGATGCTGTCGGCTTCGACAGGGCTATCCGGAAAGTGCAACAACTCGACCGGTTCCCCTTCGGCATTCTCGGTTGTCAGTTCTTTGGCTTTGCGGAGTCGGTTATGCGAGATCAAACTGTCGGCTGCCGCCAGGATCAATTTCGAACTGCGGAAGTTCTGTTCCAGCTTGATGATTTTTGTGTCCTGATAATCCTGTTCGAATTTCAGAATGTTGTCGATCTTCGCTCCCCGCCAACCGTAAATCGATTGATCGGGATCGCCAGTGACGGAGAGGTTCCGCGAGTTCTGAGAGAGCGCCCGCACGATTCGATACTGAGCCTCGTTTGTATCCTGATACTCATCGACGAGGACATACTGGTAACGATCATCATACTGCGAGCGGATTTCCTCGTGCTCTTCGAACAGATGCACGACATGCAATAAGAGGTCGTCGAAGTCGACCGCATTCGAGCTGAGCAGATATTTCTGATAAGCCGGATACACCTTGGCGACGACTGCGGTGAAATGATCAGCGACAGAATCTTCGAACTGCTCAACGAACATCGGCGCGGTGATCATGTCGTTTTTAGCATTGCTGATCATCGCCTGAATTTTGCCTGGTGGATAATGAGCGGCATCATAATCGAGTTCGTTGAGGACCTGCCGGATCGCCTGTTTCTGATCGGCGGTGTCGAGGATGGTGAAGTTCGGCTGCAACCCGACCACTCCGGATCGCTGCCGGAGGACATGAGCGCAAAAGCGGTGGAAGGTGCTGACCCACAGATTCTGACTGTTCGTCAGCGTCTTGAGTCGCTCGGACATCTCGGCGGCCGCTTTGTTCGTAAACGTGATCGCCAGAATGTTCCAGGGCTTGACTCCCTTTTCAATCAGCCGGGCAACACGATGCGTGACGACCCGCGTCTTCCCGGAACCGGGCCCCGCCAGAACCAGCATCGGCCCACTGAAATGTTCAACCGCCTCAATTTGAACCGGCGTCAATTGCTGATGAAGTATGGGAACATCCATGTGAGAATCTGTGCTTCCGTGAGCGTGGGCAAAATGTCAAAACGTGATTTTGCCATCCTACCCGCTGACCCCTCCGAAAACAAATCCCGCAAAGATTTCCTCCCCGTAGCACAGGCTTCCAGCCTGTCTGAAACAGTAACCCTCCTTTATGCAATGCCTGGGCTATACCAACACAAGGTGGGTGGCACGTCCCAGAACAAAGTGATGGGCGTGGCGATTCCACTATCTCTTGTTCCCAAGGTCCCGGGTGGCGGGGTCGTAGCGAAGTGAAGCCCTCAGAATGGGGTTCTCTAAGAACTCACTTCTTCCAACTCCTTCTCTTCTTCCATTTCCTCCTCAGCAGCCACATCATCAGCCGTGGTCGTGCCGACATCTTTAGTCAGCTCTTCGAGGCGTTCCTGCTGCTTACGGATTTTCGGGAAGTGGTCCAGCGGATTGAAATTCGGATCGTTCGCCTTTTTAAACACCTCATCAAATGCGGAGGTAATCGCGCTGAAGCAGGCCATGAAGATGGCCAGACCGGCGATCATAAACACCATCACAATCACACGGCCAGCAATCGAATTGGGAGAGAGATCGCCATATCCAACTGTCGTCCCAGTCACTTCCAGGAACCAGGCGATATTGAAAAGGTCACGAAACTCTTCCTGCTCGGGGCCTTCAATTTCATAGAGTGCGAACATCGTCAGCAGTAAGATCATGATGGCCGTCAGCATCAACGGGCGGAGGTTGAAATAGGCGCGATAAAATCCCAGAGCCATCACCTGCAGGCCACGATTGTAGCGGAAGAATTTCAGCATTCTCAAAACACGTAACGTCCGAATTAATTGCAGATGTTCTTTAATGCCCGGCACGAAGCCGATCCAGAAGGGGAGGATCGCCGCCAGATCGATCAGGCCGAAGGTCGTGAGCGGATAAAATCCTCGTCCGGAATTCCGAATCCAGCGGAGAACATATTCGAGCGTGAGAATCAAAGCGACACCACGTTCTGACCAGAGGAAGATGGGATGACTTTCATGACTATCCGCTTCCGGATAAAGATGACACTCCAGCGCCAGCATGAACACACTGTAGCAGACGAGAGGCTGGACGATCTTATCCAAAAAATCGATGATTGGCTTGAGTGATTCACGACGGAGTTTATTCATGGTTTCCCTCAATGGTCTGCATGAGAATGGGGAAGGGCAGAAATCAAAATCTTTATCCACCCACAAAAAAACCCGGGCCTTACGGCTCCGGGTTGATTAACCTCAGATTGTTCATTGTAGTTAAGCAGACTCTCTTCACCACCCCAGTATTGATTGAGGCGAGCCGAGTCAGTCAT
>DOCI01000284.1:2187-3486 GCA_003503535.1 Planctomycetaceae bacterium | reverse complement strand
CCATGACTGGCACGGCTCGCCTGAGGGGATCGATCAAGCGGCTCGTGTCTGAACAGACTGCAACGATTCCAGAATCCGATCAAAATCGTTCTGGTTGGCAAAGTGCAGGACGACCTGGCCGGAGTCGGCGGTCTTCAGTCTCAATTCAACTTTCACGCCGAAGCTGTTGCGGAGTTGTTCTTCGATCGATTTGAGGTGATTGTTCAACTCGGGCTTGGACGGTTTGTCGTCCTGTTTTGTCATGGGAACCGTGTCTGGCTTGCCCAGAAGTTCCTTGACGGCGGCTTCTGTTTTGCGAACCGAGAGCTGCTCTTTCTGGATGCGGTCGCACAGTTCGAGTTGCTGTTGTTCGTCTTTGAGAGACAGAATCGCCCGGGCATGACCGGCGGTCAGTTTCTGTTCCTGAAGTGCATTCTTGATTGGCACGGGCAGGTCGAGCAGTCGGAGGGTGTTGGCGACAGCCGAGCGGCTCATGCTCAATTGCTTGCCGAGCTCTTCGACCGAACTTTCAAAGTGATCGATGTAATCCCGGAACGCCTGAGCCTTCTCGAGGTCGTTGAGATCTTTCCGCTTCAGGTTTTCCTCAAAGGAAAATTCGCAGGCGATCTTATCGATGACATCCACAACACGGCAGGGGATATTCTGCAACCCCGCCTGACGAGCGGCCAGCCAGCGACGTTCGCCAGCAATCAATTCGTAGTTATCACCATACTCACGAACCAGGACCGGCTGAAGAATGCCGTGCTTGCCGACACTGCTGGCCAGTTCGTCCAGCTCGCTTTTCTCAAAATGCTTTCGAGGCTGTTTCGGATTCCTCTGAATCCGATCGAGCGGCAGGTCGGTAATCGTACCGGCTTCGCTGACCGTCGGAGCAGAGTCTGAATTTTGATAAGGCTCATTCGAAGGACCGCCTCCACCGAGCAGAGCATCGAGTCCACGTCCGAGTCGGCGCTTCGGAACCACCTGCTGTTGAGGGGTCTCGCCCTGATCCTGATTCTCTGGATTGTGTCCCTCATGAGACTGACCATGATCCATCGAAGAATTGTTTTGATCGAATTCGTTATTTTGATCCATCGCTTCAAACCTACCGCTAGTGGCGAAAAAAGGACGGCGAGCTCCTGTTAAACTACCGATTGGCCGGACTCTAAATTGAGTCCCGGAATCTGACAAGAGCACTCGCTGTTTTGTCATGTTGACAATTTCCTGCCGTTTCACGTGAAACGGCAGAGTGGTTAGAGTAGTTTGCAGGGCAGACATTGTCAGACCTGCGACTTCCCGGGTGGCACGCCCAGAACGAAG
>DOCI01000284.1:354-2019 GCA_003503535.1 Planctomycetaceae bacterium | reverse complement strand
GAAGTGATGGGCGTGGGGATTGCAAACGGCCACGCCCTTCGCTTTGATCAGGGTTGTGCCACCCTATATTCGGAACTCATTTTATTTCCAGATGATTTGTGCCAGAGAACGCCTATCAATCAATTCGACATGTGTTAGTCTGAAGGGAAAGAAACGCACTTAATGTATCAGTGAAAAACCGCTCGCCCCGTCAGTATTCCAATAAACTTCATGGCATTAAATGATCACTCCGACATTGATCGCATTGCTGATCGCCACCCTGGCGACCGGCCTGATCTGGGTTTGCAGTTCGCGGCTGGAAGTGCTCAGCGAGCAACTTTCGGTTCACTATGATTTACCCGATGTGGTGCGCGGCGGAGTGATCACTGCGGTTGCTTCCAGCTTTCCGGAACTCTCGAGCGTGGTCATTTCGACGGTCTGGCATGGGGAGTTTGAACTGGGAGTAGCCGCCATTATCGGCTCGGCGATTTTCAATATCCTGGTGATTCCCGGCGTCTGCACTCTCACTTCACGAAGACTCGAAGCGGATCGGGATATCGTTTACAAGGAGCTGTTATTTTATCTTCTGGCGATTGCCGTCTTCTCTATAACACTCGCCTGCGGAGTCGTTTTTCATCCCAGTATAAATTCTCCCCATTCGGGATATGTCAGTCGCAGCCTGGCACTTCTTCCCTTATTCACGTATCTGTTTTATCTCTATATTCAATGGCAGGACTCGCAGGATTCGAGTCCGGAAAAGCCGACGACAGAGCCGGTCAATATTAGACGTGCCTGGGGATTGCTGGCCGTCTGTTTGATTTTTCTCGCCCTGGGAGTCGAACTTCTGGTTCGCTCTGCCATCCGTCTGGGCGAGATTTTTGAGACACCAAGCTTTCTGTGGGGTCTGACGATCATCGCTGCGGGATCCAGTTTGCCCGATTTATTCATCAGTCTGAAAACGAGCAGAGAAGGGGAGGATACAACTTCGCTCGCCAATGTGCTCGGCAGCAATACGTTCGATTTGCTGGTTGCGGTTCCGATTGGCGTCCTGATTGCGGGAGCTTCGCTTTTTAATTTCGGTCGCTCGGTCCCTCTGTTGGGTTGCCTGGCCGGGAGCACTTTGCTCGTGTTTGTGCTGATGCGAAACCAGATGAACCTTCGCATCCGAGACGCACTCATCATGCTCGGAGCCTATGGAATGTTCGTCGGCTGGCTGATTCTGGAGTCGATTGGAATGATCAATCTATTGCGATGAAACTCTCCAACATCTGGTAGGATAGGCTTCCAGCCTGTCTGAATCCTGGTCGATTTCGTCAGGCAGTGCCTGACCTGCACCGTTCGGTGTAACGAAAGCATCTTAACCCGAAGCGTCAGCGAGGGGACGGCTTCCGATTAACAATTCAGCAATACTCTGATATTCAAATCGCGTATGCCATTTCAGAAAAAACATGTCCGCGAGGTGAAATGTTGGTTGATACTCCACTTCATCGACCATGGTCTCCACGGACAAAATGCCGTTGATTATGAATTCAACACGGTCCCCTCGCTGACGCGTCGGGTTATGATTTTTCTGAAGTTTTGCAAACTTCAGTTCTAAAGCAGACAGGCTGGCAACCTGTCCTACCATTTTTCTGCAAAGTCGCCTCCATTCATGCTCGCCCTGCTGCGCGATGCAAACATGGCACC
>DOCI01000284.1:0-225 GCA_003503535.1 Planctomycetaceae bacterium | reverse complement strand
CTGCGCGATGCAAACATGGCACCGGCATACTTCGTAGAGGAACACACTGGTCACTGGCCCCTCGACACTGGCCCTTTTTCCGCGAACTTATTAATATGCGCTGTGTCTCACAGACAGGTGCTAAAAAAATCCAAAAAGATTCTCGTGAGATCGGATTGACCCGCATGGGGGAAGTGCCTAGAATTCGCGAACACCTCGGGGTGTAGCTCAGCTTGGCTAGAGCGC
>DOCI01000015.1:23067-23317 GCA_003503535.1 Planctomycetaceae bacterium | reverse complement strand
GGCACTGCCTGACGACAAACAGGATGGCATGCACAATTCGTCAGGCCATGCCTGACCTACAACTCTCCAATGTTAAGTATTGTGATTTAGAGTGAATCTTAACGTGATTGCGGATCAGAGGCCAATTCGACGACGTGACCATCGGGATCGGCCAGGAAAATCTGCACGGCTCCATCGGGACGGAATTTCGGTGGCGAAACCACTTCGTAATCGATGCCACTTTGTTCAAGAGCTTCCCAGGCAGCGTTCA
>DOCI01000015.1:22526-22913 GCA_003503535.1 Planctomycetaceae bacterium | reverse complement strand
CCCAGGCAGCGTTCGCATCGGGAACCCGAAACGCAAAATGGTGTGTACGTGTCGAACGAGTTTGCCCGGGAGAAAGCGTGCCCGCTTTCCCTGATTGATCGTGTTCGAGAATTAAGTGGATCAATGTATTCCCTGCTCGGAACCATGACCCCTGAAAACTGAAGTTCGGCCGCGGTACAACCTCCATACCCAGCAGGTCCACATAAAACTTGCGGCTCACTTCCAGATCACTCACCACGAGCGTGAGATGATCGATTGCTTCGACTTGAATAACGGACATAGAGAATCTCACTGAAAGTGCTGAAGCGGATTTCGTTAGCGAAGCTTAACCCAACAAGTCGATTGTAACGAATTATGCAGAATCCATCTTAACCCGAAGCGTCAGCG
>DOCI01000015.1:19974-22328 GCA_003503535.1 Planctomycetaceae bacterium | reverse complement strand
GTTCCCTCGCTGACGCTTCGGGTTAAGAAAATTCAACTCGTTCCCAGAGGATCCTCGGGAACGAGTGAAATCTCTTAGACTTACGGTTTTTCAAAAGCGGCATCAAAGGCAACGCTTGACGGTGCAAAGTCAACATTCTTGACGAACTGACACGCTTCTCGGGCACCGTGATCGCGATCCATTCCGGAGTCTTCCCACTCGATAGAGAGAGGGCCCTGGTAGTTGATCGAATTCAAGGCACGGATGATTTCTTCAAACCGCACACCGCCACGTCCGACGCTGCGGAAATCCCAGCCGCGACGAGGATCGCCGAAGCGGAGGTGGCTGGAAAGAATGCCGCTGCGTCCATTTAAAGTGACGGAAGCATCTTTCATGTGAGCGTGATAAATCCGTTCGGGGAAATATCGAATGAATTCGACGGGATCGATTCCTTGCCAGATCAGGTGGCTGGGGTCGAAATTAAATCCGAACTCTTCACGATTGTCGAGAACCTGTAAGGCTTTCTCGGCTGAGTAAATGTCGAAAGCAATCTCGCCGGGGTGCACTTCCAATGCGAACTTGATGCCGCATTCCTGGAAAACATCCAGAATCGGATTCCAGCTGTCGGCGAAGTTCTTATAGCCTTCGTCATACATTTCCTGCGGGATCGGCGGGAAATCGTAAACGACAGGCCAGATGCGGGAACCAGTGAAGCCGTTGACGACTTCGACACCAATCTTCTGCGCGGCTCGGGCGGTGTTCTTCATTTCCTCGATCGCACGCTGATTGACAGCATCAGAATCGCCATCGCCGTAAATGTAGTCCGGCAGAATCGCTTTGTGTCGGGCATCAATACGATCACAAACTGCCTGACCGACCAGATGGGCAGAAATCGCATACAGTTTCAAATCGTGTCGCTCGAGTAGATCACGTTTTTTGGCACAGTAAGAATCATCGGAGAGAGCTTTGTCGACTTCAAAATGATCCCCCCAGCAGGCCAGTTCCAAGCCATCAAAGCCGAACTCAACGGCTTTTTTGCACAATACTTCGATGGGTAGATCGGCCCATTGTCCGGTGAACAATGTCACAGGGCGTGCCATGATGTGTCCTTTCGCGGGATGTCTCAATTAATCGGTGAATGCGTAAAAAAATCTCCGATCCACGAACGTTGATCGGAGACTCTATTGTCAAAAATTCGAGCAGAAAATCAATCGCCACGCAGGCGGATATTCTTATCGCCGAGTTTTTCTCGAATTTCGTTGAGCGATGTTACCCCGAAGTTTCGTACAGAAAGCAGTTCATCAGCCGAACGGGAAACGAGTTCGCCAATCGTCGCAATCCCAAGTCGAGACAGACATTTGCGAGCACGTACAGAAAGATCCAGTTCGCCGACTCCCGCTTCGTGCATTGCACGTTCTTCCGGAGAAAGTTCTTCCGGACGATAAAGCGGCTCAGGCTGCTTGCGATGCACATTCTGGCCAAGTTTCAGGCCATGCATCTCCAGGATTTCTCGGATCTCTTTAAGAGACGTTTCTCCAAAGTTCTTACCCGCGAGCAATTGCTCCTCGGTCATTTTGGTCAGATCTTCGAGTCGATCGATCCCAGCACGTTCCAGACAGTTGCGAGAACGGGCAGAGAGTTCGAAATCGGTGATTGGAATCTGCAGAATCTGTTCGACCTGCTTATCGCGACGGACGGCATCTTCATCGAAGAACATCTCAGCTGAAGATTCAATATCCTTCAGGTAGAGAGCGGCTCGTTCGTCATTAGGATTCGCTTCCAGGGCGCGCTGAAAACAAAATGCAGCCGGGGCATACATTTCGCGATCTTCATACAGGAGGCCGAGGTTAATCAACGAACCAAGATAAAACGGTGGCTTGGCGAGCATTTGCTCGTACAGCCGAATCGCATCATCATCGTTACCCAGCTGATTATTCAATTGAGCCAGGCTGAACAGAGCTCGGGAGTGCGAGTTGTCCATGTCGACAGCTCGTTCAAAGTATTCCAATGCTCCGTAAGTATCACCCCGATCGGCCATTATGCAGCCCATCTGGTAGGAATACTCGGCTCGGGTGGCGGCTTCCCGAGCCAGGCCACGCAGCATTTTTTCGGCTTCGTCGATGTCTCCAGAAAGACGGACGGAACCGGCGATCAGAAGGTCGCAGAGAATCGGATCGTATCCCGATTTCTTCGCTTGTTCGTACAGGCTTCGGGCTTCGTCGTAATTTTCCAGTGAAAACTGTGCCTGAGCCTGATAAAAGCTGGCCAGGCCACTCCCCTGCACTTTGCTCAGAATTTCAATCGCTTTGTTCTGATGTGCAAGTAAGTATGCAATAATCCCGGCAGCAAGCAGATCTCGCTGAGATGTGGCTGGG
>DOCI01000015.1:19498-19838 GCA_003503535.1 Planctomycetaceae bacterium | reverse complement strand
GCCTGACGAACTTCGGCCGCCTGACCTTCAGCCAGTGCGCGTAGAATCGTTTTGATCTGATCGTTACCGAAGTCGGTCGACTCCAGAATCGGCTGGCGAACATCAATTTGTTCAATGGCGATCATAAAAATGGGTGCTCCTGAATTCCCTGACAGGTCAAGAAGTTCCGTCAGTCCACATTTCAGTAGACTGGCAGAAAACATCAATCGACAGACTGTTCCGGTGAACAATAGCTGGTTTCAGCTAAGCCATGCCCCAGAAGTCTGGAATTAGTTCTTATTCGTCAACAACGTATGGCAATAGTCCCATGAAACGGGCTCGCAGCACGGCACTGCGGACA
>DOCI01000015.1:18951-19360 GCA_003503535.1 Planctomycetaceae bacterium | reverse complement strand
GCCTGTGCGTCGACGGGGAAGGATTTTGCCTTCTTTGTCGATCAATTGTTTGAGTGTTTTGACGTCTTTGTAGTCCACATAGACAGGACGTGGGATGACGCCACCCGGGCAGAATCGACAATTCAATTTCCGCTTCTGGCGGAGTTTTTTCTTACGGAGTTTGCGGATATCCGACTTCGTCAGCGTTGCCATCGAGTTTCAGCTTCCTTGAACAAATATCAATCGGGACAATGACTCAAGTGGAAATTTCACCTCCGATTGGGCCGATGAAATGACGTGGGAAGAGCATCTGCAAACATTACGCAGAAACCAGTCACTTGAGAGCAAGCCACAAAGTATTGCAAATCAAGCCTCAGGATTCAAGTTCGACTCACAAAAGACCTGAAAAAGGCGAGCCGAGCCAGTCATG
>DOCI01000015.1:0-18863 GCA_003503535.1 Planctomycetaceae bacterium | reverse complement strand
GGCGAGCCGAGCCAGTCATGGCTCGGGTGTTGTCACGATTATTGTGTTCACTTCGCCGAAATGACCCACTCCTACCCGAGTCATAACTGACTTGGCTCGCCTGTCCGTATTAAAAACTCAAGCTCGGGACTCCAGATCTTCCCAGATCGCAAAACTGGTCGTGAGTTCCTCTTCAATTTTCCTAAGTCGATCAGTCACCGTGGTGATTTCCGAGGCTGGTTTTTGATAGAACTCCGCCTGTGCCATCGTTTTATGGATTTCAGCCTGTTCCGATTCCAGCTTTTCCAGCTTGGCTGGCAGGCTCTCCAATTCCTTCTGCTCCTTAAAAGTCAGCTTCTTCTTTGTACTCGTGGCAATGTTATGAGGGTTAGACTTCCCTTTCTCTTTGGATTTGGTCTGATTCTTTCCCTTTTCCCGTTCCGACTCATTTCTCGCGTAATCGTCGTAGCCACCATCGTATTCTTTGATGTACCCATCAGGCTCAAATGCCAGGATTCCCGTCGTCACATTATTGAGAAATGCACGGTCGTGGCTGACCATTAACATGCTTCCCGAATAATCCATCAATAATTCTTCGAGCAATTCGAGCGTTTCCGCATCCAGATCGTTTGTCGGTTCGTCGAGAATCAGCACATTGGAAGGTTTGGTGAACATTCGAGCCAGCAGCATTCGGTTCCGTTCTCCTCCGGAAAGATATCGCGCAGGTCGACGAGCCCGTTCCGGTGTGAACAGGAAGTCCTGCAGATAGCCGTAAATGTGACGTTCAACGCCATTGATCGTCAGTCGATCCTGTCCATCTCCCACATTTTCAATGACCGTTTTCTCTTCGTCGATCTGTTCACGCAATTGATCGAAATAGAGGACTTCGAGTTTGGTGCCGTGACGGATGGAGCCGGAATCGGGTTCGAGTTGTCCCAGTAGTAATTTGAGGAGCGTCGTTTTCCCGGCTCCGTTCGGTCCGACGATTCCCAGTTTGTCGCCCCGCATGATCATCGTGGAAAAATCCTGCACGATAGGCCGGGAATTATAAGAAAATGAAACATCTTTGGTTTCAATTACCAGAAAACCGGATCGCTCGGCTTCCGAAGCCTGCATGCGGACATTGCCCAGTTTTTTGCGTCGTTGCGAGCGTTCTTCCCGCAATTTTTTCAGCGCCCGCACACGGCCCTCATTTCGAGTTCGACGCGCTTTAATCCCCTGGCGAATCCATTTTTCTTCTTCTGCCAACTTCTTGTCGAACAGTTCCTGCTGACGCTCTTCGGCTTCCAGAAAAGCGGCTTTGCGGGTCAGGAATGTTTGGTAATCGCAGGTCCAATCAAACAGACGACCGCGTTCAACTTCAATAATTCGTGTCGCCAATGCCTGCAGAAACATTCGATCGTGGGTCACAAATAGCAATGTCCCCTGAAAACCTTTGAGGAAATTTTCGAGCCAGCGGATCGATTCGATATCCAAATGGTTCGTCGGTTCATCGAGCAGCAGGACATCCGGCTGGTTCACAAGTGCCTGAGCCAGCAGGACTCGCCGTTTCATTCCCGAAGAGAGCGTGGAAAAATCAGCCTCGGGATCCAGGTTCATCTTCATCAGAATTTTTTCGACCTGATGATCCGATTCCCAGGAATGCACTTCGACTTCGTCGGTTTGCACAAAGGCCTGGGAAACGATTTCGAAAATCGTCCCAGCCATTCCTTCGGGTACTTCCTGCAGCAGTCGAGTGACGCGTACGCCGTCTTCAACACGCAGGATACCATCATCCGGCTCCAATTCGCCGGCCACCAGCTTCATCAACGTCGATTTCCCGGCTCCATTCCGCCCCAGCAAACCAATTCGTTCGCCCGCTCCAATTTCAAAACTGATCTCATTGAGCAGCGGAGGTTGATCAAATGTGAAACTGAGATCCGTAAGACTGACGAGAGACATTGAATAAAGGCTTTTAAAATTCCGGAAGGACAAACTGGTAGGGTGCGTCTTGACGCACCAAACTGTGGGCGAAGAATAGGGTATCATTCCCTTTCAATACGGCATTATAACCGAATTCGAATTGGGTGCCATGTCCACGCCTGGCGTGGATATACGGGTTACGAGCACCTCCAAAATTCCATCACGCATTGCATGCTCACACAAATGTGAGCATGGCAACCGTCAAGTTGCAGTTCAATGATTATTTTCTACCCAGACAGTACAGGAATTCCTGCCGCTCGTCTCCCACTTTGCTGGCAACTCGCATATAGATTTTACTATCACACACGACTGGCGTGGCAAAAGACTCTTCTCCCAGCTGATTTCTCTCGAGCAGCTCAAATTCGTCTTTATTGATATTCATCACAAATGTCTCCCCGGCTTCATTGGTTGCCATCAGGACATCATTGACGATCACCGGAGACGACGTAAATGTCCCACTGAGACGACCTTTCCAGATTTCCTCTCCCGTCGAGGCATCCAGACAATACGCAATTCCGGCATCGGCGATTGCGTATAAACGATTTTCTTTCACGAGCATCGAAGGAACATAAATCCGAGTCCCCACCTCCCAGACAACTTCTCCAGATCCATCCGCTTTATAGGCGGCGACATGATTCTTCGGGTATCCGCCGCTCGAATAGACCAGCTCTCCATTAGTGGGAGTCGAAGTGACACACTCCGTTGTCGCTCCTTCGATTTCCCACAGTTTTTCACCCGTTTGCGGATTCATACCCGTGACCAGTTCGCAGCCGGTCATGATGAGTTGAGTTTTTCCTGCGACGTTCAGAATGATCGGAGAAGGATAATTGGGCATTTCCGGCCGATCCTGCTTCCAGATGATCTTGCCCGTTTCACGATCCAACCCCGCTATCGCTCCTCCTGCTTTGCTGTCTGCCGAGACAATAACCAGATCCTGAAACAGTGTGGGAGAAGAGCCGTAGCCCTGGTGGACAATGTAATCGCTTACCGGCTGCTGCCACAGGATTTCTCCATTTAAATCGACAGCGGAGGTCACCATCTGCCCATCGTGCAGGAAATTGATAAACAGCCGCTCGCCGTCACAAGCGGGCGTTGGTGAGGCCTGGGTTCCCTTTTTGTTGCGGGCAGGAGTCGGATTTCCGGAATGCAGAATCGTTTCCCAATTCTTTTTCCCTGTGTCGCGATTGAAGCTGATGAGCGATCGCGTTTCAGCGGCTTCATCAGCTGTTGCCAGAATCACCTGATTGCCGACAAGTATCGGCGAGCCGTGACCACGTCCGGAGATTGGTGTTTTCCATAACACATTCTCTGTCTCACTCCACTCGAGTGGCGGCTGCTGACCCTCTGCGGCAATCCCATTCTGCTCAGCCCCGCGCCAACACGACCAGTCCGTTTGGGAATTCAGACGAACAGGCTCAGCACCGATTGATGTTGTCGCAATGGAATTGAGAAGTAAGCAATTTGCGATTAATAAGGTGCATCGACGAGACAGGAGTTTGACCATATTGATTTCCTCTGGCGATATTCATTTTCAGGCTGATGTGAAGTCAGTTTACAATACCATTCCTTCGAATCGAATGCGACTTCGCATCGTGCCTGTATTCCATAAGCGGATCAATCCTCCCGGAACGAGACAAAGTGTGGAGACTTCCGTTCGCGTTCGATTCGATTGTAGAACGAATTCATCAGTTGCAGATAAAGATCATCCTGCAGAATGGCATCTTCGACTCCGGCATCGATATTCGGATTGTCGTTAATTTCAATGATATAGGCTTTTCCCTGATGCTCTTTCAGGTCGACTCCATAAAGTCCATCTCCAATCAGAGCCGCCCCTTTGACGGCGGTCTGCAGAACGTGAGCAGGGACTTGATTCAATGCCAGCGTTTCGGCATCGCCTTCGATGTCCTGTTTATCGGTCAGGCTCCAGTTATAGATCTGCCAGTGCCCGCGAGCCATGTGATATTTGCAGGCATATAAAGGACTTCCATCGAGCACACCGATGCGCCAGTCGAACGGAGTTTGCAAAAACTCCTGAGCGATCACAACTTCAGATGTCTTGAACAATAAATCAAGCTTCTCCCCCATCTCCGACTTGTCCTTCACTTTGAAGACCCCTGCCGAAAAGCAGCTGTCGGGTAGTTTCAAAACGATGGGAAATTCGAAGTGATCCAGATTCAGTGCTTCAGGTGTCTCCTTGCAAATCAGCCAGGATCGCGGTTGTCGAACGCGGGCTCGGGAGAGCCGTTCGTAAAGATACATTTTGTTCGAGCAACGGAGAATCGACCAGGGATCGTCGATCACAATCAGACCTTCAGCATACGCTCTCCGAGAAAAGCGGTAAGTGTAATGATCGACGGAAGTGGTTTCGCGAATGAAGAGGGCATCGAATTCGCAGATCCGGTTGTAATCCTGCTTTGTGATAAATTCCGTGTAAAAACCGACTTTTTCCGCAGCAGAACGCATCCGATGCAATGCTTCCTGGCACGAGGGAGGTGTTTTTTCCTGGGGATTGATCAGGATGCCGAGGTCGTAATGGAAGTGCTTGAAACGGGCTCGATGAAAACGTTTACGCTGGAAGTACTTGGCCGCATGCGTTTCGATCTCCCCGGCATGCTCTTTGATAACATTTGGGAGTGAGAGCAGTTGAACCTGCTGGATCTCCCAGCGGTCTTCTTCTTTCACAAACTTGACTCGAAACAACAGCAGTTCAAACTGATGAGCCAGCAGTTTGGCCAGAGCAGACAGACCCGGAGCAGGAGTGTTTTCAAAATAAACTTCCAGACTGAACTCTCGCCCGGAGACATTCTTGAGATGCTCCTGAATCGCTTCTTCCACATCATCAGCAACACTCTGAACGAGCGAGACACTGGAAAGATCTCGCAGAGCCGTCACATTGGGAATGACGCGTTGATCGCGAGCCGAGGCAAGCAGCGAGACATAGTATCCAAATTTATGCGGCTTGAACGAACGGCAAAGATTGAACACTCGAAACAGGCTGGAGTTTTGATATCGAGATGAGGAGAGATAAGTCGTTGCCAGGACGACCTGAGTGCCGGGGATCTCGAAAGGCCAGTGTTTCGCATTTTCTACGACGATCACGTTGGGGCGTTCATCGACTTGAGGCAAGTCGTCCGCAAACAACTCCTTCCGCATCCGGACAGCCGGTTCCCCTTTGGCGTAATAATCGGGCAGTGTGTCGGTCACTTCAAAACCAAATCGTTCATAAAAACGAATCAGCTTTTTATTCCCGGAATCCGCTTCCAGTGAAACCCGGCGATAGCCATGTTGGCGGGCATGTGCGAGTACATCTTCAAGAATCAGACTGCCAAACCCCTGAGACTGAAATTGAGGATCAATCGCCAGCGAGTAAATTCGCAGGGAGTTCTTATAGTTGAGGAGAATGACTGCTCCAACTTTTTGAGGCGGTCCCTCTTCCGTTTTCGTTTCGCAGATCATCACAATTTGCGAGGCACTTTGAATACTCATTCTCAAAGAACGCCGCGGACTCCGGCGGCTTTCCGGAAAACAGAGCGTTTCCAGATGCTCCAGATAAGACAAATCCTCCAGCTGAGCGATTCTCATCTTCATCCCCAATGATCCCAACGCTTCCTCTTCAGGCAGGATTTCTCCATATCACCTGAAAATCCCTGGAAGCATCGCTGCGGAACTATACGAATCGAGAAGAGAAATATCGAGCCAGAGAGGCCGTCGTTTATTGAAGAATTTCCAAAACGCAAAGTCTTGGGGACTACTCAGCTGCTCGCACAGTATCCAAATCGACACACGCAAGTGAGCCCTCCGCTCCGCGGCAGTAAACGTACCCATTGCATAACACGGGCATAGTCCAGCATTGTTCGTCGAGAACTTTCAAGCGTCCCCGTTCCCTGAAGCTTTGTGGATCCAAATCGGCCAGAACCAGTTCGCCTTCATCGCTCAAAATGATCAGATGCTCTTGAGTCGCGACCAAAGCACCGCAACCCAGATCGCGTTCCGTCCAGCTGAGTTCGCCCGTGTTCCAGTTCACGCATTTGAGCGTAACCGTTCGGCGGTTGTGAGAATTCCCATCGAAGCCATACAGCCAGCCATCTTTGAGAACACAGGAATTCATATGGTTCCGCATGTTTTTATTCTGCCAGTCGAGCGTCAATTCCTGGCCATCGAAATCGAGCATGCCGCAACCGATATTGTAGCCAGTCGAAACAAACAGTTGCCCTTGATGCCAGAGGGGCGTCGTCGAGTTCGTGTCGTAGGGAGATTCCCATTCGTAAAAGGCGATCTCCGCTTTCTTCTCCAGATCGACCAGCGAGACCCCTTCGTTATTCAACGCAGCCAGATAAGGTCTCCCCTCAAACTCGAAGACTTCGGGCGTGCCGTAACCGGGCACGTGTGCCTCAGTCTGCCATTTGAGTTCGCCGGTTTCTTTATTCAGACCAATCACGCGACCAGCTTCGAGAATCAGCTCGTCGCCGCGAACGATTACAGAACAAGTAAACCCCCATTCCGGGAGAGGGATTTCGAGAAGTTCACTCAGATCGATCTCCCAGGTGACGTTGCCGGTGCTCGCATCAATACGGCGGACTTCGCCTTCGCGACTGTTTACATAAACGGCATTGCCATCAATCGTTGGAGTTGCTCCTGGCCCACCTTTGTGCAGGTGATCCAACAGGGGACAAGGGTAAGTGAGCGACCAATGAACCTTGCCGGATTCTGCATCCAGACACCAGACCGTTTCATGATCGGTCCCTTCGGGATGCCCCATCGTGTAGAGCCGGTTATCGGCAATGCTGACGGTGCTATAGCCGATGCCGATGTTGTGTCGCCAGGTGATCGGAGGCATGCCATTCAGGGCATCGCCATCGATTTTTTCCCGGGAGATGCCATCTTCATGAGGTCCACGCCAATGTGGCCAGGTTGCCGTCCCCGGCTTGGGAGCTGGGGCGGTCTCGGTTTTCGAAGTGCTGCGGACGACCGTGTCCGAAGCATCCGAAGTTTTTGACAGCATCGGTGACTCGTCATTTCCGCAACCGGCAATGAATGCCAGACTGCCGAGAGCCGCTCCGAAAGTGAGAATCTGAGTGTACACCAACACGCTCCTGCTCTTTGTGGAATACATCGCCATCTGTTCGTCGTTACGATTACTGGTCCGCTTTCTGAGCGGACTCAAGACGATACAAATGCGATTTTGTACGTAGATACAATGCGGAATCTACCGGTGCGGGAGTTGCCATACATCCCTGATCGAGCCGATTTTCCGCCACGATATTTAAAGTGTCACCTGGTGTGACAACAGTCGTCTTCCCATCTTCATCACAGAAATAAATATGACCGCCTGCGTAAATGAGTGATGCGGAAAATGTTCCGCCGACCCGTTCCTGCCACGCCAGTTCACCCGTCACCGCATCAACGCACGAGGCGACGCCAATCTTGTCGGCGATCGCGTAAATCTTTCCGTCAATCAACAACTGAGACGGCTTCGATGGCATCGTCCGATTCAATTCCCAGAGGATATGCGACTCTGTCACATTCCCCTTCGCCCCACTTGGGTTGACCGCCATGATGCTACCCTTGCCGAAACCGGTTCCAATGTAAATGGTCTTCCCATCAAACAAGGGCCGGTTTGCTGTCGAATGTTGCTCATATTGCACCCACCAGACTTCTTCACCCGTTAAAGGATCGTAAGCAATCGCCGCTTTCGCATACGGGCTGATTAACAGATCCCGACCATCCACTGTAAATATAGATGGGGTGCCGTATGCTTTTTTGTGGTCTCCGTTGTCGGTATCGAACAGATCGATCCGATCTTTCTTCCAGACCGTTTCTCCCGTCTTTTTATTCAGGGCTACGATGTACTGAAAATCGAAACCATCGTAGTGAATGAAAACCAGATCCCGATAAACAATGGGCGACGAACCAGGACCTCGCCAGTGATGGCAGGGAAGATCGCGACGTTCCCAGAGTTTCTCGCAGGTCTCTGCGTTCAGGCATGCGGTTCCGTAACTCCCGAAATGCACATAAACCCGATCCCCATCGATATAGGGTGTCGGCGAGGCGTAGCTGTTTGTCACATGAATTTCACGAAGTTCTTCATTCGTGAAGATCACTTTATTCTGCAGCATCTTCCCGCTATTGGCATCGACACACAAAACGGACATCTCTTTGCCGTCTTCGGTTGCCGTCGTCAGCCAGACACGACCGTCTGCAACAACCGGAGATGACCAGCCTCGTCCGGGGATTTCTGTTTTCCAGGCGACGTTCTCGGTTTCGCTCCAGGTAATTGGAGGATGAGCCTGATCGGCATGACCAGTTCCATTTGGTCCGCGGAACTCGATCCATTCGGATTGAGCCTGAACAGAAGCAGTACAATAGAGTGCAGCAGCAATCAGCAGCGTCGCAACGGAAAACCGTTGAGCGGTGGTGACCATGTGATTCAACACTCGAGCAACCTGAACGTTAATAAGCATACTCTTTTCATGACTCCAGAATGAACGCTTGAGCCCATATTGTAACATCAGCCAACCCAACGTTAATGTGCAATTATGACCCTTTTGTGAGATATCAACTTAGTCAATTACGTTGATCGATGCAAAGAAGACTCCGTAAGTCTCTCATTTTCATAGATTTATGAACTTTGTCGGCATTCGCATTCAGGCGTGTTTTCCTGTCAATTCCTTCTCCAGGAGTTCATAAAGGGCTTCCAGCGACTGCGGAATCACTTTGGTATTGGCCAGCACAGGCATGAAATTGGCGTCTCCATTCCAGCGGGGCACGATGTGCCAGTGCAGATGCCCCGGCAGCCCTGCCCCTGCGACCTGTCCAAGATTTAATCCAATATTGAAGCCATCCGGATGGACGACTTTCCGTAAAACCTCCACCATTTTAACCAGCATTGCCTGGCATTCGGCCTGCACATCGACTGGGATTTCCGTCAAATCGCCCAGATGTTCCTGCGGGGCAATCAGCAGATGACCGTTATTATAGGGAAAACGGTTAAACACAATAAACGTCTTCTCACCCCGCAGCAGCACATGATTTTTCTTATCATTCTCGGGCTGCTGACGATAATCGCACAGAAAACAGTCCGATTTCGGTTGGACGCTTTTTTCAGGTTGCTCGACCTGAGACTTCTCTTTTTCATCTTTCGCAATGTAATCCAGCCGCCACGGCGCCCAAATCGTTTCCAGTGACATAGAATTCTCCTATATTCTGAGTTGAATGTTCAGAGTTGAAGGTTGAGGGTTCAGCACTGTAGGTCAGGCACTGCCTGACGAAATGTGTGTGCCACCTCGTTTGTCGTCAGGCAGTGCCTGACCTACAACTTGTTGAACTGAAGTAACTAATTATGCAACAGTTCCTTTACATCCTGGCCTGCCTGACGATTCCCATATTGTGGGGCGTGATCGTCAATTGGATTTTTGATCGATTCGACAAAGGGGAACGACGGGAAGCCCCACTGAATGATTTTCAAATCTAAGGCATTAATAAATGGCACGTTCCAGAACGAAGAGAGAGGCGTGATGAATACCGTATCCCACGCCCTTCGCGTTGCTCAGGGACGTGCCACCCAATATCTAAGATCTTATTATTTTTAGTACGACAGCATCATAAAAGGACAGCGTTGTGGCAGAAAAAGCTTGGGGTGGTCGGTTTTCACAGGCGACAGATCAGCGTGTGGAGCGGTTCACCGAGTCGATCAGTTTTGATGCCCGACTGGCTCCCTTTGATATCCAGGGCTCAAAAGCTCATGCGACGATGCTTTCTGAAGTCGGCCTGATCACTACGGACGAACGGGAGACGATCTGCAATACACTTGACGAGATCGGTCAGGAAATTGCGGCTGGTCAGTTTGAATATCGCATTGAACTCGAAGATATTCACATGCATATCGAGCGGGAATTGACGAACCGCACGGGAGACACTGGTCGCAAGCTGCACACGGGGCGCAGTCGAAACGATCAGGTTTCGACGGATGTCAAACTCTTTCTGCGACACGCAATCGATCAGTTGATTGACCTGCTTGAAGATCTGCAGCAAGCGTTTGTGGAACGCTGTGAACGGGATACCGAAGTGGTGCTGCCTGCCTTTACGCATCTGCAACGTGCACAACCCGTGATGGCCAATCATTACTGGCTGGCCTGGTGTGAAAAGTTTGAACGTGACCGCCAGCGGTTGGTCGATTGCCGACGTCGCACGAACAGTTGTCCTCTGGGAGCGGCTGCTTTGGCGGGAACATCTTTGCCGATCAATCGTCAAAGAACGGCTGAACTTCTCGGGTTTGAAGCGGTCTCAGCAAACAGCCTGGACATTTCCAGTGATCGGGATTTTCTGATTGAATTTGTCTCGGACCTGGCGATCATCGCCGTGCATTTGAGCAGTTGGGCAGAAGAGTGGATTTTGTGGTTCACAACCGAATTCAACTTCATTTCTATTCCCGATGCCTTCACCACCGGTTCATCCATCATGCCGCAAAAGCGGAATCCCGATGTCCTGGAATTGATCCGGGGAAAATCGGCTCGTGTGATTGCGGCTAATCAACACCTGTTGACTCTCACGAAAAGTCTGCCTCTGGCTTATAACCGTGATTTACAGGAAGATAAAATTCCAGTCTTTGATGCTTATGATACCGTCACCGCCTGTCTGGAACTGGCAGCGGCAATTGTGGAATCGGCTGAGTTGAATGTCGATCGTATCAATTCCCGCCTGGAAGAAGGTTTTCTGGATGCAACGACTTTGATGGAATACCTCATCAAAAAAGGGGTACCAATGCGAACCGGACACGAAACCGTCGGCTCGCTAGTTTCCTTGTGTGAGAAGGAAAACGTACGGCTGGCCGAGTTGTCCTTGGAAAAGTTTCAAGCCGCCTGCTCCAGTATTGAAGAGGACGTTTACGAAATTCTTGGCGTTCGCAATGCCATCAAAGCCTTTGTGAGTGAAGGTTCCGGCGGGCCTGGAAGAGTGGCTGAGCAGGTCGCCATTTGGAAAAAGCGGATTGATGAGCGTTCGTAATTTGAAGCTGCTGATCGCCTACGATGGTCAACCGTTTTATGGCTGGCAGGTTCAACCTGATCGCCCGACCGTTCAGCAGCATATCGAAGAAGCGATTCTGGCGATCACTCAGGAACACTCTCGGCTGGCAGGAGCAGGGCGAACGGATACGGGAGTGCATGCACTGGGTCAGGTGGCCAGTTTTCGGACGTCATCGAAAATCCCCTGTGAACGCATGCGACCAGCGATTCAGTCGAAGCTGCCGGAAGAAATTGCGATCCGGGATGTGACTGAAGTCCCTTATGACTTTCATGCAGGACATCACGCCAAGTGGAAGCATTATCGCTATCTGATTTTTAACAGTCGGATCGCACGACCACACTTGCGATATTATGCGACACGTATCGCCGATGATTTGAATGCCGACATCATGAACGAAGCGGCTCAGTATTTAGTCGGCAAGCATGATTTCCGGTCATTTGAATCAAATTATCCGAACAAAGCGACCAGTGTTCGCACCGTTAAGTATTGCAGAGTCTCAAGAGCCGAGCACTGGGAGATGTGGAATTCTTATGCAGAAATCAAATCGGCCGAGTCTCAGCAGGCTCCATTTGTATTTCTGGATATCATCGCGGATGGTTTTCTCTATAACATGGTCCGCGCGATTACCGGAACCTTATTGAAGATCGGCATGGGTTCCTGGCAACCGGAAGAGGCCCGTCGGATCTTGGAAGCGATGGACCGAAAACAAGCCGGGCCAACGGCTCCGGCTAACGGGTTATACTTGATGCACGTCGAGTATGAGCGGGAGTTTGTAGCGAAATTGATGCAATGTTGATTCGTGCTTGTTTGGATTCTCAATCTTTTGACTTCAGCAAACGTAGGGTGGGGCCTGGCCCACCATGCTGCCGGTATCGGTTCCTGTATTGATTATTATGGTATTAAATACGTCAAATGTGAAATTTTACGAATCTATGTGGATTCGGGTGTCCATTCCGGTGCGTCAGGACGCACCCTACTGCTCTTTCGAGCTTTAAATGTCGCCCTCAAATCGATATTCCGCAGGCAGTTTGCCTGCTCCAGAATTCTGAACGTACACAACATTTAGCGATAACTGGAATACTACTGCACTAGGTGGTCTTGTGCTATCTCCACGCCCATCACTTCGTTCTGAGCGTGCCACCCAGAACATTATTTGGAGTCAATGAATTGGCACATACATTTCTTCAGGAAATGCCCGAACTACGACTGAACTATTGATTCGGCTGCAGGATGACTTTCATCAATCCAGATTTTCCGCCGTAAAGCTTTTCAAACAGTTCTGGTCCATCTGCTAATGGAGCTTTGAGTGAGATTAACGGTTCGACCTGGATGTCTCCGCTGTTCATGAGGTCGATACATTCCGGATACTCGCCGCGAGAAGCGCAGGAGCCATAGAGAGTTAATTCTCGTGAGACAACTTTCTGCAACGGGATCTCGACATTGGGGCTCAGGTTCCCGACGAGGGTGACATGGCCCCCTTTGCGAACGGAATCAATCGCGGTATTAATAGTGGCAGACGCTCCGACGACCTCGATGGCGACACTGGCGCCGCGGCCGTAGGTCAGTTTTTGAACTTCGGCAGGCACATCGATGGCATCGCCTTTGAGGCTGTGTGTCGCTCCCAGTTCTTTGGCCAGTTTGAGTTTGTCCTCATCAAGATCGACGGCAATAATCGTGCTGCAGCCCGCAACTTTGAGAGCTTGAACGACGAGTAAGCCAATCATGCCGGAACCGACGACAACAGCGGAGTCTCCCAGTGATAATGGTGTTCGATTAGTCGCATGGACCGCGATCGAGACCGCTTCAATCATTGCGGCATGCTCGAAGGGAAATGATTCCGGGAGTCGATAGCAGATATTTTCCGGAACGAGAACGAACTGAGCAAACGCCCCATGCTGGCGATATTCGCCGCAGGAGACGCCGAGGACTTTTCGGTTATCGCAAAGGTTGATTTCTCCCCGGCGGCAGTAAAAACAGTCGCCACAAGAGACTGTCGAGTCAAAAGTCAGTCGGTCTCCCACTGCATATTGCGTGACTTGAGATCCAATTTCCTCGACAATTCCAGAAGCTTCATGTCCCATCACCAATGGTGGAATACGGCGACCGGTTGAGCCGTCGTAGCCATGAATGTCACTGCCACAGATTCCGCAGGCCTGAACGGCGATCAGGATATCTTTGGGGCCGACTTCAGGTCTGGGCATCTCGATGACATCCAACTTTTTATACTCGGATAACATCATCGCTTTCATGGCATTTCTCTCTGGTTGTTAACTGTTGCATTAGTGAGTTCTTGAAAGCGATCATAACGAAAATCCGCCTTTCAGTTCTATTATGCAGAGCAAGCTACCGCAATGCAAAAGACCTCTCGAAGGATTTCGAGAGGTCTTTTGCATGAGTTTCTGTCTGTTAGATTTAATTCTACGAAAAGAATCAGGATTCGAGTTCTTCGCAGGGCTGATCAGACTCCTGTTGTTCTAAATCAGCTTCTGAGTTCTTCTGTCGTTCGATTGGGTTTTTCATGCGCTTGAAGGTCACATAGTTTTGCAGAAGACTGTAACCGGAAATAATAGTCACTGCTCCCATTGCACCTGCATACATCAGGAATTGATCACCATGCCAGAGTGGCGCGGCAAGCAGGAAAATAGTTCCTAACGCTGCAATTCCTGTCAGTGTGGAATTCAAATAGACTTTAAGTTTCAGATGCTTCCATTTGTGGGTAATGAGTGCCGAACGAGCGGTCTGATTCGCGACATCTCGCAAGGAAGCAATCTCCCGCATGACTGCATCGCGATCGATTTTTGCGATCGGGCCTTTCGACTTTTGAGGCGTTATACTTTTATCAGGATAGATGTTGATACTGGCTTCTTCGGTTGAGGAAACGATCGCTTCACTGTCGATCGATTTCGGTGCCGAAGCAGGCTTCACGACAGGTTTCTCGATAGGTTTAGGATTCTCATACTGCTGCTTGCCACTCGTGCGAGCGAATAAGCGTTCCATGTAAGCGGCGACCGAATCTGCATCCTCAATATCATCAATTGCGTCTATTGTTTCCTGGGACTTCGAATTGGTCGAAATGCCTTCCGGCTCTTCCGTTGAAAGGGACTCCTCAACTTCGTCCTCATCTTCCAGATGAAACTCTTCGGCCGCCTCTTCTTCTGGCAGATCGTCTTCCTCAATGGATTCCGAGAACTTCGTTTGTGCATCTGAACTCTCGGCGGCATCGTCAATCAAGCCAAACATTTCGGCGATTCGCTTGCGAACATCACCGGAATTATCCTCAGAATCCCCATGTGGCATGGACGGAGTGGCCAGGGCATTTTTAACACTCTCTGCAAAATCAATTTCCTGAACCGTAGACTCAGAGTCATCCTCTTTGTCTGATTCCCCGATGAAGTTATCGATATTGAGTTCATCGGCTTCGCTTTCAAGTTTTGGCTCCTCATTGGAAGCGTTGGCAACTTCATTCAGCTCACTTTGAATCTCTTCCACTTGCTCGGGAAGGATTTCTTCAAAAGTGACATCAGCAGACGGTGTAAAACTCTCAGGTTCAGACACCTCTTCATTTTCATTACGATGCAACTCATCAATCACTGAATCCTGTGATGTCGAATTCAACGAATCGATTTGTTGCTCAGCGACTTCCTGACGCAGTTGGTCCAAGTCGAAACGGGACTGCCTGAAGGCATCTCTCTCGTGTTCAAGATTTTGACGCACTTCGAGAAGTCGATCTCGTTCCTGCGATAGTTTGTCCCATTCCTGGTCAAGTTCGGCACGCATCTGGTCGTATTGCTCTTGCTTATTTCGCAAATGTTCGAGCTCTTCTGAAGTTGACTCCAGTAAGTCCTGCTGATCGCTGGATGTTCGCTCAAGCTCAGCAATATCTGATCGGAGCGCCTGCATTTCTGCCTCAAGTTCCTCATTGAGTTCTGAAGAACCCTCGGAACTTTTCAGTCGGGCTTGCAGATCCTGAACTTCCTCCTGCAACCCCAAGTGCTCAGCATGCAACGATGTGTACTGCTCGCGTAAGTTCTCACACTCGGTAAGCAATTCATCTGTTTCGGCCTGATAGTTTTCCCGACTTTGCTCGAACTCGGCGATCATCGCTTTCAACGCTTCGGCTTCTTCGCGGACCGCTTCAGACGTTTCCTGTTTCTGTTCAAGTTGAGACGTCATCTCCTGCAATTGTTCTTCAAGCGCATTCGCTTTCTGACGAGCCAGATCGGATTCTGCCTGCAAGGTCTCACGTTGATGCTCCAGTTTTTGGATAGTCTGAGTCAATTCTGCATTGCGTTCAGATGAGGAATCGATTTCTGCCAGTTTCCGCTGGAGTTCTTCTGAGGTCTCAGTCCATTTTGCCTGGGACTCTTCAACAGAAGCTTGCAATTCGATATTGAGGCTCAGCAGTTCTTCCTGCTGCTTCAGACTCTCTGTCAATTCTTCAGTCATCTGCTGAGACAACGCTTCCGTTGACGCCAGATGATCGAGGCTGTCTTGTAACTGTTCCTGAGTTTTCTGATGTGACTGACTTTCCTCTGCGAGTTGCTGCTGGACCTGTTGCAATTCTTCTTTGACTTTTTGTCCTTCAAGTGCTGTTTGCTCAGCAATATCCTGCTGAGATTGTAACTCTTCAACCAGTGCATTCACTTCCTGCATCTGTTCAAGTTGTCGTGCAATCTGCTGCTCAAATTTTTGGATGTCTTGATTCGCAGAAGATTCCAATTCCTGCAATCGACTGTTTTCCAATTGCAGCGATTCGATCTCTTCGGACTGATTCTCGATCAGTTCGGCCTGAGATTGATTTTTCGCTGATTCCAATTCGATTTGCTGAGCCTGGTTTCTGAGTTGTTCATCGGCTTCCTGAATACGTCTTTCATACTCGGCAAGTCGGGATTGTTCCGCTTCCCGTTTCGCGAGCTGAATGGCGTGAGCCTCCTGTTCTAATCGTCGAACTTTTCCTAACTGTTCGGCTTGATCCTGCAACTGATCAATTGTCGAATTCAATTCGGAAATACGTTCTTTATCTTCTCGCTGTTCCAACCTCTGGTTGTTTTCAATTGCCTGTTCCCACTGATCCAGTTCGTGGGCACGGGTGTTCAATTCCAAATGTCGAGCTTCGAGCTCCTGTCGTGCTTTTTCCAGAGCAGCTTCGTCGGCAACTCTTCGCTGACTCATTTTTTTCGTCAGTCGCAGAATCTGTTCTTTGCGAATTTCAATCGTTTGCTCACGCTCGCTCAAATTATCCATGCGCGATTGAATAATCGACGGCTGAGCGGCAACCTCCGTAGCTGCTGCAGAATGTTCTGAATGTTTTTGCATGGAAATAAATTCTGTTTTCGGAAGTTCCGGAAGCCGATTCGGTTGATAACTCAATGCTTCCCGCTGAGACTCAAATTTCCGCTGAGCGCTATGGAGTGACTGGTGCAATTCTTCTATCGCTTGCAAGGACGACTTTTCATCTGTCGAGTTCAGGACCGGGTTGGCTAACCGTTCGGCTGAACGATCAATCCGACCGGCCTGAATTGCTTCAGGCAATTTTCGAGCAAGTCGAATTGATTGATTTTCTTCATCCTCAGAAAGTTTTTCTGTTGAGGGTTGGCCCACTCTGGTGCGAAACAGAAAGCTGATTGGTCCGATCGTCAGTCGGTCACCAACATTGATACGAGCTTTTTTGACGAGTCCATCATTCAGCCAGGTACGAACATCGTCAGATTGCAGAGAAATAAATCCATGATCGCAAACAATTCGGCAGTGTTCGGATGCAACGCCGACAGCATCCAGGCAAATTTCACAACTCTTCGATGTTCCAATGCGGTATTCACCGACTGTCAATTCAATCGGATCGACAGCGTTGTTGCGAACGGGTTCTAATAGGTATGTCAAAGAATTGACAACACTCTGTTTGTCTTGAGTTTTCATGTCGTCCTGCATTGGCATCTTGGTTCACTCCGTTCCCTCAGAACTGGGAGGTCTCGAAGCGAGAATCCTCCTCAGTGTTGTACGCATCACAAACTCTAAGGTTCTGCCGAGCATCTCAATCGCGCTCAAATCGCCAGGCCCAAGCCGCTTGCCTGCTCAGATAATCTAAGTTCAGCGAAATCATGCGATACGTAATCTGCTACTACATGGATAGTTCGCAAAATCGCTGAGGTCAAAACGCAACATCACAGATTGAGCTGAAATGGATGCGAAAAACAGTCATTTCCGCAACAATGCTTAAAACTGGAAAAACCGATGTTGACCTCCTTTTCGGTTCACCGCTATAACCCCACTCACATGCAGCTGGGGGGCCGCTTGTGATACCACCCATTTACAGTAACAGGACTCGTTTTCTGTAATTGGGCGATCTCAGGGCACCCCATTGATCGATTTTCCATTCTGGACGCATTGGGCGCTATCCGACCGGAAATCGACTGAAGTAATCGGCTTTTCCAATGAAGGAGACGACAGCCATGGGTGAAGGGAATCACTCCAAAATGAACACAAAGAAGAATGCCCCCTGGGCAACAATTATTGGTGGCACCGTTCTGGCGATTGCCGCGGGTGTCATTGGGTTTCAGGTCTTTCGTGCTGAACCAGCAGCTGCTCCGACCGATCAGGCCGGCAAAGTCAGCTTGAGTAATGCCTCGACCTCTCCGGCTCTGGCCCGTGTCAATGGTCAATTGATCCAATACGATGCCGTCGCTCGTGAATGCTTCGATCGTCTCGGCAAAAGTGTCCTTGAGAATTTGATCAATCGCACCATCATTCATCAGGAAATCGAACGGCGTGGCTTAGTGGTCACCGAAGTCGAAATCGATGAGGAAGTGCAGAAAATCGCGAAGCGATTCAATCTGCCCGTCGATACCTGGTATCAGATGCTGCAAACCGAACGCGACTTGACTCCCGTTCAATATCGACGGGATGTCATCTGGCCGATGATTGCTCTTCGTAAACTGGCTGGTGATGATGTGCAGGTGACTGATAGCGACTTGCATCGCGCGTTTCAGCGAGATTACGGCCCACGTGTTCGCTGCCGAATGATCATGATGGAAAACGTACGACGAGCCAATGAAGTCTGGGAAAAAGCGACCCGCACTCCGGAAGACTTCGACAAACTTGCTCGCGAATTCTCGGTCGAATCCAACTCCCGAGCATTGGGAGGAGCAATCCCACCGATCTCTCGCTATTCCAGTGCAGACAATCAATCGTTGGAAGATGCTGCCTTCCGATTGCAACCGGGCGAAATCTCCGGGTTGATTCAGGTCGGCAACCGGTACGTCATTCTCAAGTGTGAAGGCCGAACTGAGCAGGTCGTGACGGACATCAAAGATGTCGAAAACGACTTACGAGCCCAGCTTCAGGAAGAGAAAACTCAGGAACGCGTTGCAGTGGTTTTTGATGACCTCAAAAAACAAACCCGCGTGGACAATTATCTGACAAACACGAGTACTGGCGGATCGAGTACCGTTCAATCATCCAGTTACACAAATCAGATTCAACAAACCAGTTCCACACTTCCTGGGGCCAATACCCAGGCGGTTCAACCTGCTTCTGGTACAACACTCACGAAGTAAGAACACTTCATCAGAATGCGATTTTCCCGTCGCACTCTGCAGCTTCCATGTGAAACTCTCGTCTCCTTTCGGAAAGGATCTGTCCCTTGTGGGGGCAGATCCTTTTTTTATTGGGTCTTGTTAGAGTTTGATGAACTCTCCAGAAGATCACCGCGGTTCAGAAGGAACCCCATGTTTTGCGGGGCCATACGTGTATTGACGGCAATGCGATAGAAGTGATTGAACTGTTGGCTGGCAATGTTTCCCGGAAGTGTCTCTTTGCGTTTCTGAGCAAACTGTTTTGGGAACATGGGAATCACTTCGCCGGTTTGAGGATCACGACTCGGGACGACACAACGTTGGCAG
>DOCI01000285.1:32497-34527 GCA_003503535.1 Planctomycetaceae bacterium | reverse complement strand
CCGCCCTGCTCGTTTTTCTGATCCCGGCTCTCACGATGACCTGCTGGGCGGATGAACGGAAAATGGGAACTGATGAGTTGCTGTTCACAATGCCGGCGACCGATCTTGAGATTCTAATCGGTAAGTATCTGGCGATTCTGGCTGTTTACACCGTTGGTTTACTATTTTCCTGCACGAACCTGATCATGCTCAGCGTGATTGGCAATCCCGATCCGGGCGTTCAATTCACGACATACGTCGGCTACTGGCTGGCCGGTGCTTCCCTGATCAGTGCCGGGATGCTGGCTTCTGCATTGACGAGTCACTCAGCGGTTGCGTTTGTGCTGGGAGCAATTTTCTGTTGTATTCCCGTCTTTATTTCACTGGTTGCCAATGTGGTGACTTCAGGAGTCGCTGCATTTCTGCGAACTTTTGGCATGTCCTCCGAAAAAGTGGCTGAGATCATTCCTCAGGCGGGAGCGATGGATGTATTCACGATCAGTCATCATCTGAGTGATTTTGCTCTCGGAATTCTGCCGCTGGCGGGTGTGGTTTATTTTTTCTCACTGATCGGTTTGTTTCTCTATCTGAATTATGTGGTCATTTCCCGACGACACTGGAACACAGGCGAAGAGAACAACTCAATGGGCTGGCAGTTCTCGGTCCGTTCGATATCTCTGGCGGTTGCCCTGATGAGTATTACGACTCTGGCCATTGGCTCGGTTAGCCGTTTCGATTTTACGCAGCGAAGTCTCTACACGCTTTCTTCGGTCACCTCGAAAGTTATTAAGGAACTTGATGCCGAGCGTCCTGTGACAATTCAGGCTTTTGTCAGTCCTCAGGTTCCTGAAGAATACTCGGCTGTGCATCAGAATTTGATCGGCACCTTACGCGAACTGGCTCATCGTGGCGGGTCGAAAATCAATGTGCGGATCACGAATGTGGAGCCGTTCAGCGAGGAAGCAGAGCAGGCTCGGCTGCTGGGGATCACTTCAAGATCTGTGCAGACCGAACGCAATGGAGAGATCAAAATTGAAGAGATCTTCATGGGCGTGCGGATCAGTAGTGGTCTGGATGAAGTGGTCATTCCCTTCTTTGATTTAGGGAACTCAGTGGAATACGAACTGACTCGCTCTCTGCGAACTGTTTCCCGAGAAACCCGTTTGACGGTCGGCATTTTGAATACCGATGCCAGTGTGGCTGGCGGATTTGACTCGGCGACTTTCCGCAGTCAACCGGAATGGCGGATCGTGACCGAGTTGAAGAAGCAGTATAACATTGAAGAGATTTCTCCAGACTCACCAATTGATGAATCCAAATTCGACGTCCTGCTGGCGATCCTGCCTTCTTCGCTGACAGAGCCACAACTGGAAAACCTGGTCACGTATGTGGCCACAGGAAATCCGACATTAATCTTTGATGATCCCATGCCGATGTTCAACATCAATATGGCCCCCCGCATGGAGAAACCGCCTCAAGGTGGTGGAATGATGGGTCAGCAGGCTCCGAGTGAACCAAAAGCCGATGGCGGTAAATTAACCTCACTGCTCGGTGTGATGGAAGTTGTCTGGGAGAATGGGGAAATCGTTTTTGATCGCGATTCTCCGTATCCGAAAATTGAGGATATGCTCGGACCGGAAGCGGTATTTGTCTACGATAAACGGAAGGCTCGCGATGCCTTCAATCCCGACGATCAGACGACAGCCGGATTGCAGCAGATGCTGATTTATTACTCGGGAACAGTTGTTCCGCGAGAGAGCGAAACAATAGATTTTACACCTCTGCTGCGATCGGGAGCGGCGAATTCCGGGATCTTGAATTTTGATAATCTGATCATTCGCAATCCACTATTTGGAATGACGCTCAATAACAATCCCCGTCGCGACAATGACGAGTTCAGTCATGTCGTTGCGGCTCGAGTAAAATCGAAAGCGGACGAAAAAGAGTCTGGGAATAATCCTGTCATCAATGCGATTTTTGTAGCGGATATCGATCTGATTTCCGATGGAATTTTCGATTTGGCTGAACGACAGAGCATTCAGGCTCTTGGC
>DOCI01000285.1:22851-32432 GCA_003503535.1 Planctomycetaceae bacterium | reverse complement strand
CATCGAAATGAAACTGGACAATATCAAGTTTGTCTTGAACTGCGTCGACTCCCTGGCGGGCGAAGAAGATTTTATCTCATTGAGAAATCGTCGGGATGAATCCCGTACACTCGACTGGGTGGAAACGCTGACTTCGGGAGCTGTGGAAAAACGAAGTGCCGCAGAGAAGGCGGCTCGTGAGGCTGAAGAAGAACGATTAGCTGATGCGAATCAGGAGTTGCGGGATAAAATTGCTGAACTTGAAAAAGATACGTCCATGGATGAGTTGGCAAAACTCCGCGAAATCCAGATGCTCCAATCGGCATTGAGCCGAAAGGTGGAAGTCGACACCGTCGATATTGAACGAGAATCGGAAGCACAAATCCAGGCGATTAAAGCGAGTTCCGAACGGGAAATCGCTGCCGTCAAAGGTCAGTTCCGCTTCTGGGCGATTGTGCTACCACCGCTTCCCGCGATTCTTCTCGGTTTGATCATTGGCTTTTCCCGCGTTCGCAATGAACGTCGCATGATTATCGACGAACGACGGGTCCATCGAGCTTAGAGATAATTTTTTCTTGAAGTATTTTGCAAGTTTCCTATATCAAATTTAGAGGACCAGTGTTCGGATCCAATTTCTCATTGAACTGAAAATGAGAAGTGAACCAGGTCATGATTCCCATAAGAGGTTGAGTTTCTGATGAACAGTATGACTCGAACATTAATTTATGTTGTCGTTGCCGTTGTGACACTTTCAATCGCGATCTGGAATGGCATGCCTTCGGCTGAGATGAACGTCAATGTCGCCGCTAATGTTGGGGAAAAGTTCTTCCCGGAATTTACCGATCCCACAGAGGCGACCGGAGTGCGGGTGATTGTCTTTGATGATGAGACCGCAGTCATCAAACCTTTTGAAGTTAGCCGCGTGGGCAATGAATGGCGAATTCCTTCTCATTACGACTATCCGGCTGATGGAGCCGAACAGCTGTCGAAAACGGCCAGTTCTCTGGTTGGTGTAGAGCGTGGAGCTGTTGCAGGAGAGTCTGAACTCGACTTTGCTCGTCTGGGCGTTGTCGATCCTCTGGCTGATGACAAAGATTCCCTGAAAGGTCGCGGAGATCGACTCACTCTGACAAAAGGGAATGATGCGCTGGTTGATCTGATTATCGGCAATAAAGTTCCCGATAAGACCGATCAGTATTATGTGAGAAAACCGGATGATAAAATCACGTATATCACCAATCTGAAAATTGATCTGACCACCAAATTTGGAGACTGGATTGAACCGGATTTGCTCATCATTGAACCTGCCTCACTTCGAGAACTTGAGATTCACGATCATTCTGTCGATGTACTTAATGGTCGTATTTTAGCCGGTTCCGATGTGATCCTGACGCGAGCATCGGATTCTGATCCCTGGACAATGGCTGGTCTGGATCCCGCAAAAGAGGAATTAAAATCATCAGAAGTCAATGCCATGGTGACAGCTCTTGATGGGCTGAAAATTATCGGTGTTCGCCCCAAACCGGAAGGTCTGCGGGGGGATTTGCGAATGACTGGCGATGTGACACCGAGCCGAAGTACTCAACGCGAGTTGAATAGCCGAGGGTACTATTTAGTGCCGACTGAAGATCGAGGCCTAGAATTATACTCCAATGAAGGCGAGCTCTCGGCTGTAACGAATTCTGGCGTCAAATATGTCCTGAGATTCGGCGATTTATTCACGGGTGATGAATTCGATATTGAAGTTGGCTCTGCCCAGAGTGAGGATGAAGAGGAAGCCGAGGAGCCTTCAAAACCTGCCGATGAAAGTGGTTCAAAAAAAAGCCGCTATCTGTTTGTTTCTGTGCAGTTTGATCCCGATGCAATTGGTGCGATTCCAACGAAACCGGTCCCGCCAACGGAATCAGAAACAGAGGCAAGCCCTGAACCTGCTGAAGGCGACGCTGCAGAAGCTGAAACAGAGACCAAAGAAAAAACCGATGACAAGCAGGCCGCTTATGAAGCTGCCTTGAAACAATACGAACAGGAAATCGAAGCACATAAAACAAAGCTGGAAGACGCACGAAAACTTGTTGACCAGCTTAATGACCGCTTTGCCGACTGGTATTACGTGATTGATGCGGCCAGTTTTGATCGTCTGAATAAAGGACGAGGCGATCTCGTTGAGGAAAAGGCTCCTGCAGAAGAACCGACTCCGGAAACTTCAACAGAAACGAAACCGGAAATGCCGGCTCCTGTGAATTCAACTCCCGTTCCCGAAGAGACAACGTCGACTCCTGCTCCTGCTGGAACTTCGACAAAGCCGGAAATGCCAGCTCCAACGGAAGCAACTCCTGCTCCCGCAGCCACAACCTCGACTCCGGCCATGCCAACTCCAGCAGCCACAAGTACTCCTGTACCGGTTTCAACCTCGGAACCAATACCTCCTGCAGAGTCGACTTCGACACCTGCACCGGCCACGACATCCTCTCAGTAGAGAAATTGTGTGAACCGATTGACCTTTTCGGGGTCAGGACATAAAGTATGTCAAATAAACCAAGTTGTTTTGTCTGAATCAGTAAGACACTCTCATGTTGAATTTCCATGTGATCATTATTGGCGTGATTATTACCGGGCCTTATTAAGGTGACGCTGGGATCGCATATTGCATTATTAATCCTCTCAGGTCACTCACCTGAGAGGATTTTTTTATTTCCAGAGATCGAGGCATTTCGATATGCGGTGTGCCTTCGCATATGCAATTATTAACTAACACGTAGAATTCGCTCAGGCAGAACGCGGATAAATCATTTTTGAAACACTCTAGAATCAATCTTATGTCCAGAATCCAGATCTACGATACGACACTTCGCGATGGCAGTCAGGGAGAAGGAGTCAACTTCTCTCTCCAGGATAAACTGATGATTACTGCCAAACTCGATGAACTCGGATTTGATCTGATTGAAGGAGGTTTCGCTCAGGCCAATCAGAAGGATGCCGAGTATTTTCAGCACGTGCAGGATATGGACCTGAAACATGCCCAGATCACTGCGTTCGGAATGACTCGGAAAAAAGAAATTGCAGCCGAGGATGATCTCGGCCTGATTGCTTTGCGGGATGCGAAAACGCCCGTCTGTACGGTTGTCGGTAAGACATGGGATTTGCATGTGACAGAAATTCTGCGGGTCGATGAAGACGAAAACCTGGCGATGATCCGCGATTCGGTTGCTTATCTCGTCGCCGAAGGGCGTCGGGTCATTTATGATGCCGAGCATTATTTTGATGGCTATCGACATAATTCAGAATTCGCATTGAAAACAATCCAGGCGGCTTCGGAAGCAGGAGCGGAACTGGTCTGTCTGTGCGACACAAACGGGGGGACTCTTCCCGAAGGAATCGCGGCTGCTGTGAAAGCGGCTAAGTCAGCGGTGAATGCCCCTCTCGGAATTCATTGCCACAACGATTCCGATGTCGCGGTTGCCAATACGATTCGCGCGATTGATGAAGGAGCAGTTCAGGTTCAGGGGACGATCAATGGCATCGGCGAACGCTGCGGAAATGCCGATCTCGTTTCGGCAATTGCAAACCTGGTCCTCAAGAAAAATTATCAGGCTTTACACGAAGGTTCGGTCGAGCATCTGACCGAACTCTCGCGATACGTTTATGAACTGGCCAATATGAATTTCCGTTCCAATCAGGCTTTTGTCGGCAGCAGTGCGTTTGCCCACAAAGGTGGAATGCACGTACATGCAGTCAATCGACTCGCTTCCAGTTATGAGCATATCACCCCGGAAGTGGTAGGGAATAATCGCAAGATTCTCGTGAGCGAATTGTCGGGACGCTCGAATATCGTCGCCAAAACGACGAAGTATAATCTCAATCAGGATGCCGATTTGATGAAGGCAATTTTGGCTCGTGTCGAAGAGCTTGAATATGCGGGCTATCAGTTTGAAGCCGCTGAAGCCTCGTTTGATTTACTGATCAAGAAAGTGGCCAAGACTTACGAACCCAAGTTCGCAAGGCTCCATTATCGTGTCAATGTCGAAACCGATCCTGCTCATGATCCCCAAACCGAAGCGACAGTGAAATTGAAGGTCAATGGAAACATTGAGCATGTTGTGGCTGAGGGTGACGGGCCGGTGAATGCTCTCGATAATGCTCTGCGAAAGGCATTGATTCCCGCCTACCCGGCTCTCGAAAAACTTCAGCTGGTCGATTACAAAGTGCGTGTCATCAATTCGACCGGTGGTACAGCTGCCAAGGTGCGGGTTGTGATCGAAAGTAAAGACAATAAAGAGGTCTGGAGTACAATTGGGGTGAGTGAAAATATCATCGAAGCGAGCTGGCTGGCTCTTGTGGATAGTGTCGAATACAAGCTCTATAAAGATGATGGTGAATTTGAACCAGCGAAGTGATGATTCATAGAGCAGTAGTGCTCTTTCGAGCTATAAATGTCGCCCTCAAATATCTATTCCGCAGTCAGTTTGACTGCTCCCCGATATTGAACTTACACGACATTTTGCGGTAGTTAAAATAGTTGGGTGCGTCCTGACGCACCGAAATCGAGTAACGAATTGATTTTTATCATTGATGTTAACATCTCGGTAAGAAATGACTCTAAAGTTCGATACGTGTTCTACTCCGAGACTTGGTGCGTCAGGACGCACCCTACAACTACAACATACATAATAATTTTTTGATCGTGATATCGATGGCTGAAATTTCTAAGCAGTATGAACCGAAAGATGTTCAATCCAAGTGGTTTCAAATCTGGGAAGAGCGAGGGTATTTTGATGCAAATCCCGATCCGAACAAACCGCCGCATACGATAATGATTCCCCTGCCCAACGTCACCGGGGCGCTGCATATGGGGCATGCGTTGAACGGGACTCTGCAGGATTTGCTGACCCGCTGGAAACGAATGCAGGGTTATTCTGCGTTGTGGATGCCGGGGACGGATCATGCGGGAATCGCGACACAGGCAGTTGTAGAACGTCGCATGCTGGAGCAGGAAGGTCTGACCCGGCACGACATCGGACGCGAAGCGCTGGTCAATCGAATCTGGAAGTGGAAAGATTCCTACGAGAAGCGGATTCTCAATCAGTTGAAACAACTTGGGGCCAGTTGCGACTGGCGCAGAACTCGCTTCACGCTTGACGAAGTTTGCTCGGCTGCTGTCCGTAAGACGTTTTTGAAACTGTTTCGCGATGGTCTGATCTTTCGAGGCAAACGGCTCGTCAACTGGGATGCCTATCTGCAGACGGCAGTCGCCGATGACGAAGTTTATCCAGAAGAAATTGCTGGCCATTTCTGGACGTTTCATTATCCGGTTGTCGATGATCAGGGAAATCCGACTGGCGAAAAGCTCTCGTTCTCGACGACCCGACCGGAAACAATGCTGGGCGATACCGCCATGTGCGTTCATCCGAGCGATGAACGTTATACGCATCTGGTTGGTAAGAATGTCCTCATTCCGCTCAACGGGAGACTAATCCCGATTATTGCCGATGCGTTACTGGCCGATAAAGATCTCGGAACCGGCTGTGTGAAAGTCACGCCTGCGCATGACCCGAACGATTACGCGTGTGGACTTCGCAATCAGCTCGAGATGATCAACATTCTGAATCCTGATGGGACATTGAATGAGGTCTGTGGTCCGTTTAAAGGGCTCGATCGATACGCTGCCCGCAAAGAAGTTGTAGCAGAGATGGAGAAACTCGGCTATTTCGAAGCGGTTGAAGAGCGAAGCATTCCACTCAAACACAGCGATCGTTCGAAGACGCCGATTGAACCGTATTTGTCGGATCAGTGGTTCGTCAAAATGGATACGCTGGCTCAATCGGCGATGGATGCGGTTGAGGATCAGCGTGTGCGGTTTTATCCTTCGCGTTACTCCAAGACGTATCTGGACTGGCTGGGAGAAAAACGGGACTGGTGTATCAGTCGTCAACTCTGGTGGGGTCATCGGATTCCGATCTGGTATTGCGAGACCTGCACAGAAGAAGAGTTGAAACAGGAATTTGCCGGACGCGAAGATATCAGCTATATCCACGATGCTGAGAACTCCTGCTGGTTGATTTGTGCAGAAACCGATTTGCCAGCCGATGCTCTTGGGCCTGATCATGAATTGCGACAGGATGAGGACGTTCTCGATACCTGGTTCAGCTCTGCCCTATGGCCTCACGCAACTTTAGGCTGGCCGAACACTGAGCAGAATCCTCCTTTAAATGGAGAAGCACAGGAATCATCATCTGGCAATAATGAAGTTCTTGATTACTTCTATCCGGGCAATGTATTGGTCACAAGTCGCGATATCATTACATTGTGGGTTGCCCGTATGGTTTTGACGGGGCTTTACAACATGGGAGACATTCCGTTCTCTCACGTCTGTATCCACCCGAAAATTCTCGATGGTTTCGGTCGGACGATGTCGAAGTCGAAAGGGAACGGCGTTGATCCGATGGATCTGATCGATAAATACGGAACCGATGCCGTCCGCTTTACGCTCGCTTCTTTGGCGGGAGAAACACAGGATGTGAAATTGCCAGTTGGTTATGAAGATCCCGAAACGGGTGAAGTTATTCCTCAGGAACAGTTTCATACCGAAGCCAAACCTGTCGATGGTGAGAAACCTCGTGTCAAGTTTCCGAAAAGTAAGCGGGAGTTGCAGTACACGAGTCCAAACTTTGAACCGGATGAAGGAGAACCGGTTGCGAGAATGGTCTCAGAACGGTTCGAGTATGGCCGGAACTTTTGCAATAAATTCTGGAATGCGACTCGATTTGCGATGCTCAATCTTGAAGGTTACACACCTGAGAAAATTGATGTCAAAACGCTTCCGCTGGAAGACCGCTGGATTTTGAGCCGGCTTTCTCAGACCGCTGCCGAAGTCACGACTTGCCTGGAACGCTATCAGTTCGATATGGCGACCCGTACCGTTCGCGATTTCACCTGGAATGAATTCTGTGACTGGTATCTGGAAATGATTAAGCCTCGATTGCGGAGTGAAGATCAGAAAGCCGAAGCCCAGCGTGTTCTGGTTGCGGTTCTCGATTCGTTACTGAGACTCCTTTCTCCTTTCGTTCCCTTTGTTACGGAAGAACTCTGGCAGAAACTGGGTGAACTGGCTCCGGAAAGAGGCATCCCTGAACCGAAGCCAGCAGAGGAAGCGGCGATGATCGCTGCCTGGCCGAAGTTGCCGAAGGAGTGGATTGATACAGAGTTTGAAGGACGATTCGAGCGTCTGCGCGATTCTGTCATCGCTGTTCGGAATGTGCGAGCGGTCTATGGAATTCCTCCTGGAACACCTCTGACATTGCGAATGCGTGCCAGTGAAACGATTGCGAATGATATGAATTCGGTTTCTGGCCAATTCGAGAATCTGGCGAAAACTGTTCTGGAAGCAGCCGGGGCTGAGGTGACACGACCAGATGGTTCAGCCAGTTTCACGATTGGCGACATCGACGGCTACATCCCACTGGGAGGCGTTGTGGATTTAAAAGCGGAATTGGAACGACAAGAAAAGGAAGCGGCGAAACTCAAAGGCTTTATCTCTGGCCATGAAAAGAAGTTGAGCAACGATAAGTTTGTCAGTAATGCTCCCGACGACGTTGTCAACAACGTTCGGGAAACTTTGGCGAATTTGCAAAGTCAGCTTCAGAGTGTCGAAGAAGTGATTGCACAACTCAGGAAGATGTTATAATCTGATCTGAGCTACTAACCCCTTGCTAATTATGCTCAGGGGGCGAGAAGCGTTCAGCTGGAATCACAGCTTCGATCTTTCGATGTCATAAAGATCAGGGAAGTTAATCCTTTGAAGAGTGAGGCGTTCCATGGCTTATCAAGCGGGTTGTTTAACGATTTATCAGGCTGGGGAATTGACAGTTGTTGGCTTTGGCGGCCAGGATGCTGTTGCGAATTTGAATCTGGCAGAATGCCGCGATGAACTGGTCAAGGTGATCAAGGAACATAATTGTAAAGTCCTGGCATTTGATCTGACCGGTGTGAAATTGATTCCCAGCGGCACACTCGGATTGATCGCAGCCATGCGAAATCTGGGAGTGACCGTGCACATTTACAACCCGTCTGATGATGTTCGCGATGTTCTGGAAATTACCAAACTCGATACGATCATCGAAGTTCACGAAGTCGAAATTCCGCAAACCTGAATTACTCTACCCTCCAGAGAGATTTCCTGCATATCAGTTGCTGAAAGTGCTTTATAAACGACAGGCAGACATGATGTCATTCAGCCGAGAACAATGGGAAGAACTCAAAGAGTGGTCCTATTTGAAATCGATGATTTCAAAGTTGGTGACAAACGACAAGTTATCTGCAATTTCAGTGCAGGCATTTTGCGAGACATCCTCTCCCGTTTTGCAGTTGGGAAGACAGAGACAGGATGCGGAACTGAATGACGACTCACTTTTTTTGATCGCCTCTTTGACAAAACCTGTGGTTGCGACCGCTATTCTGAAACTGGTCGAACTGGGGAAACTTTCGTTGAACCAGCGTCTCTCGGAGATCCTGCCCGAATGGAATCGTGGTGAAAAACGTCGAATTACCATTCGCCAACTTCTCTGCCATGCATCCGGTTTGCCGGACCAACTTCCAGAGAACCTGGAGCTTCGTGATCAGCAGGCAACACTCGATGAATTCTATCAACGAGTGATTGATGTCTCGCTCGATTATCCTCCTGGAACCAGTTCACGCTATCAAAGCATGGGTTATCTGGTTCTGGGCAAGGTGGTTGAGACGTTGACAGGAGTGTCTCTGGAAGAATTCATTCATCTGCAGATTTTTATTCCGCTGGGGATGAATAATAGTTTTCTTGGCATTCCCGCTTCTGCAAATTCGACTGCCTTGCTGAATCGAGTCGTCGATGTCGATCTCCCTGAAGAACAACTCGAGTTGACTGGCAACTGGAACAGCGTTTACTGGCGAAGCCTGGGGGCACCCTGGGGAGGGATGTTGTCCACGTCGGCTGATATGCTCAAGTTTTGCGTGGAAATGATCAAGATTCAGCGTGGAGCAGGCACGATTCTCAGCTCAGCATCGTTCAAGGAAGCATGCCAACCGCAGTTGGTTTATTTCGAGCAGATGTCCGAACGCGAAAAGAATTATCGCAACTGGGGGCTCGGCTGGCGACACAACTGGAAAGCTCATCCAGAAACTTTTGGAGATACTCTTCCGGAAAATGTAATCGGACACTGGGGAGCAACGGGCTGCCTGATGTGGATCGATCTGGATACCAACTCGGCTGCGGTCATCTGTACGACAAAACCAAGTTCGCAATCACGCGTGAAATTAGTTCAGCTATCCAATATGGTTCATACTGTCGTTCAGGCATCTTGCTGTAAATATCGATCATCGCAATCTGGAAATTAACACCATATGTTGCCAGCCTCACAATTCCTTCTCGCATTTCTGGAAACCCCTGAAGCCATTGCTGGGCATGAAGTCCCAGCCTGGATGACTGGCTTCTTTACAATGCTGCTCATCGCGATGGTTCTCGCGCTGGCATTCGAGGAAAAAATCCATGCCAAAAAATCGATCATTGTCGGGACTTTTGCAGGTTTGTGTCTGATTCTCGAAGCGATGTTTGCGGCCTGGTTTGATGTGCA
>DOCI01000285.1:20356-22677 GCA_003503535.1 Planctomycetaceae bacterium | reverse complement strand
TTGGAGAAATTATACTCCCGAACGGACACCACTTACCGATGCCGGTTTATATACCCGGAATCGACTGGAGCGTGATTACCGTCATTCTGGGAGCGAGTCTATTTGTGGAAGTGACGAGCCGATCTGGTGTTTTCAGTTGGCTGGCAATTCGACTGACAAAGCAATCCGGGGGCGATCCGTGGATGTTGTTGATTTATTACGGCTGCCTGACCGTTCTGTTTTCAGCCGTTCTTAATAATGTGACGGCGATGATTATCATTGGCAGTCTCACTTCGGTTTCTCTGGGCAAGCTGAAACGTCCTGAGCTGATGCTTGGTTTTCTGATGGTCGAAGGTTTGCTGACGAATGTCGGGGGTTTGCTGACACTGATCAGTAGTGTGCCGAATATTATTGTCGGAAAAACGGCTGGAATCAGCTTTGCGAAATTTTTTCTGATCGCTGCTCCATATGTCTTTGTCGCCACGGCAGCAACTCTGTTTATGGGGCGTTGGCGATTTAAGATTGAGAGCTTAAAAACCGACGAAGAAAAATCCGAAGCCAGGGCCCTGGTGGAAGGTTTTGACGAGAACGAGAGTGTGCCGAATCAGAACTTTTTCTGGATGGCAGTGGTCGTCCTATGCTTATTTATCGCGACATTGGCTGGTCAGTCTGCCCTGCCCTGGAATCTCGATAAACTTGGTATGGGTTTCATCGCCCTGTTCTTTGCCGGGGTGATGCTGCTGGCCTACAAACATGAAGTTCATAAATACTATGCGGCGATGGACTGGGATCTGCTCGCTTTTTTTGCGGGATTGTTTGTCGTCATTTATGTGATGGAACAGGCCCTCGTGCTCGATTTAATCGGCAAGGGGATCGCTCAGATGCTTTTGCTGCCTGCATCGGCAGCCTCGGCTTCATTATTAACCTCGGCAGCGGTGGCAAGTTCTGTCACTGATAATATTCCCCTGGCTGCTGTGCTGTCAAAAATTTTGTCGGGAATGAGCCTGTCTTCAGATTCTTCGTTGTGGTGGTGTGTGATCCTCGGGGCCAATCTCGGTGGAAACATCACTCCAATCGGTTCGGCTTCAACAGTTGTTGCAATGACGTTGATTCACAAACAAAAGCTACCATTAACATTCATGGGTTTCGTCACGATGGCTGTTCCCTTCGCGGCGATGCAAATCGTACTCGCGATTTTGTATGTTGTGATATTTTTATGATCTGAGAGTCTTTCCATGTGCGCTCATTCTAAGACCAGGCATCAAATATTGTTTCTGATTGCATCGTTAACATTCAGCCTGGGAAGTCATTCATTTGATGTCATGGCAGATGATCAGAATCATTTGATTGCTCCGACACAACCTTTGAGTCCTGAGCAACAGCGTCAGTTGTTTCAGCTTCCCGAGGGCTTTGAAATTCAACTCATTGCTGCTGAGCCAGATATCGGCCAGCCGATGAATTTGAATTTTGATGCTGCGGGTCGATTGTGGGTGACCAGTTCCGTTGAGTATCCCTATCCGGTTCAAGCTGAAGGAGTCCAGGATCGACCGGGGAATTTCCCCGGTGTGGGAGTGCCACCTGCGAAAGATCGCGTGACAATTATTGAAGGTATCGAGCCTTCAGGTCATTCACAGCGAATCATTCAATTCGTCGACACGTTGAACATCCCGATCGGAATATTACCGCTATCCAAAGCTGAAGCACTCGTTTACAGCATTCCCAGGATTAAGAAATTGACAGACCGGAATCATGATGGGAAGTCTGATTTGAGTGAGGAATTGATTGGACCATTTGGTAATATCGACACACATGGAATGACCAACTCTTTCACTTATGGTTTGGATGGCTGGGTCTACGCCTGTCACGGATTTGCGAATCAATCGAATGTCGAAGCTACTGATGGATCGAAATTGCAATTGAACTCAGGAAACAGTTATCGCTTCCGTCCTGATGGATCACATCTGCAGCAATGGACCTGGGGACAGGTCAATCCGTTTGGACTGACATTAGACCCATGGGGAAATTTGTACTCTGCAGATTGTCACTCTCACCCGCTCACACTTCTGCTGCCGGGTGCTTATTATCAGAGTTTCGGCAAACCGCATGATGGGCTCGGTTATGGCCCTGACATGATCGACCATAGTCACGGTTCCACAGGAATTTGCGGCCCGGCCTGGTATCAGGCTGAGGCATATCCCCAGGGATTTCGCGACTGTATGTATCTGTGCAATCCGGTGACCGGGAGAATCCATCGAGATCAACTTCGGTGGAGTGGGTCATCACCGTGGGTTGAATCTCAACCCGACTTCGTCTCCTGTGACGATCCGTGGTTTCGTCCTGTT
>DOCI01000285.1:4864-20228 GCA_003503535.1 Planctomycetaceae bacterium | reverse complement strand
ATCCGTGGTTTCGTCCTGTTGACATCAAACTCGGACCTGATGGTGCACTGTATGTTGCGGATTTTTACAACAGTATTATTGGTCACTATGAAGTTCCGTTGAATCATCCCAGTCGAGATCGAAATCGCGGGCGTATCTGGCGAATTGTTTATACTGGGAATCAACAGGATGTGCCTCCCATTACAGACCTGACCTTACTCTCTGACATCGAGTTAATTGAGGAGTTATCGTCTTCAAATATCACAACTCGCACGCTGGCAACTCATGAATTGGTTGGTCGGGGTCAAAATGTAATTCCATTACTCGATGATCGAATCAGGCAAACTGACATATCGGCCAACGAGATGATTCACGCAGCCTGGGTAGTGGAAAGACTCGGATTGCTCTCAACTCAAAATATCCTCAGTCTGAGCCACACCACAAATGCCCTCGTTCGTGTCCATCTTGCACGGATACTGGGAAATCGGGAGCAATGGTCTGATGACGAAATCAAGATCATTTCCAAGCTGCTCAAAGATGATGATGCGATGGTTCAGCGTGCTGCAGTCGAAGCGGTTTCCATGCACGCTGCTGAAGAGAGTTCAAAATCACTCGTTGAAACCGTGCTCTTTCTACTGGAAAACACAGCAGTAGAAGATACCCACCTGAAACATTCAAGTCGTATCGCCCTGCGGAATCTTCTGCAATCCCAAGAAGCTGCCTGGCAGTCTGAATTTATTGTCAACAGAAGTAACTCTTCGGCTCTGATTTCAGTGGCATTGGCTACGCATACTGAATCAGCTGCCAAGTATCTGAGTGAAGCTGAAGAATCTGCCTTGTCAAATTCAGTAGCACTGACGATTGGTCAATATGGAAGCATTCCTATCAACAATCATTTCATTGTGAGACTCTCCAAGCTGGCAAAAAGAAACCCACACGAATTTACAAATTTGTTGTTATCGCAATTCCAGGGACTCGTTTCAAGCAAAAAAAGTACTGAAAAAATTGAACAGGTTGCGTTGAGCCATCTGGACGAAACATTGACTCAAGCCGAAATGCAGGCCGCAGATTTGGAAGCTGCGGTGAATTTGATTACCGGGCTAAAGCTGAAGAGTCAACTGCCGCGACTTCGAGAGGTTGTGGTCAATCACGCTGCTGGTTACAAATTTGCCGCAGGTGGTCTTGCCGAGTTTGATGACGACCCATTGCTCAAAGCATTAACTCCACTGCTTCAGGAAGCGGACACCCCGCAGTTACTTTCGGATCAAATCGTAGAGGTGATTCTGAATGATGCACTGGGGCCAAGGAAAGAGGTGGTCATTTCTGCGATGGTCTTGCTTCCCTCAAATCGACAATTGCAGGTAGCCGAGAAACTGGCCGAGTCTCGTGAAGGAACAGAATTGCTTTTTTTGCTGGTCGAACAGGGCAAAGCCTCTCCCCGCCTGTTAACCCGCCCGAATGTGAAACAACGAATTGAAGCCCACAAGCAGTCTAAATATCAGGAATTAATCACAAAGCTGACACAGGGACTGCCGACAGAGAATGAACAGGCAATCAAACTGATTGAACAACGGCTCCGGCAGCTTGAAAAGACTCAGTCTTCAACCGCGGTGGGTTTTGAAGTGTTTAAGAAAAATTGTGCAAATTGCCATCGTATCGGTCAGGAAGGAAATCTGATTGGACCGCAATTGGATGGAATTGGTGTGCGTCCCGTTGTGAGAATTCTGGAAGATATCCTGGCTCCCAATCAGAATATCGATGCGACCTTTCGTGTTACCACATTTGTGATGACTGACGGTCGAGTCCAGAGCGGTTTGATTCGCCGTCAGGAAGGCAGCGATATCATTATTGCTGACCAGAAGGGCAAAGAAATTCGCATCCCTGAAGTCGATATCGAACTGAAAAAAACGGCGTCTCTCTCTTTGATGCCAGCTAACTTTGATGAAGTCCTGAGCCTGGACGACTTCAATCATTTGCTCACTTATTTGAGGGAACAAAAGGCTTCGAAGTAAACGGTGCTCATGTGCCATGAACCGATGACTGTTGTTAACAGTCCACCAGTCAGCCTGATTCTAGAGTATTTCTCAATGCAGTGTACTTTCGCATGTACGATCATTTCCCTAAATCGCTGCATTTGCTCAGGCAGAACGCGGAAAATGATTTTGGAAATGCGCTCGATCTATTCATTAATTACCTGCAACGTTCAGCGGAAGCAAGCACGGCGTTTCAGGACCCATGGTGTCCAAGCGACTGCTGAAACCATTTGAAAATGGACTAACCACACAGCCATCGCATCCAACCTTCGACACCGTAGCGGTCATCGGGGTTGAGTCGTTTTAGAACGAGATAACAGACAAACAAAAACAGGCAGGCTAATGGAATCGAAACCGTAACAGGCATCGCTTTCTGCCAGTAGGCAGTCGTTTCGCCTCCCATTGCATAGCCATAAATCCACAACGGCCACAAATGAACCATGTGGTGGAGTAAGTAGATTGTAAATGCATATCGACTGAATGTTTTGAAGACGCGAAACCGTGAAACATCGCTGGATATTTTCGGGTTTAAATCGACAAATTGGTGAAGCAATGTAAACAGGAACATCGCCATGCCTATTGTCGCAAGTATGTATTCAGTCGCAGGCGGGAACATGTGCCAACCCGACAAAATATGCGTTGATATTATTTCAGGAGTATATTGCCGAATAAAAAGTCCAAACATTGCCAGAAGAAATAAACCGCTCCCCAGCAATGTGAAATTCCAGAGGGGAGGTCGCTCCTCCAGATCAGGATTAAACATCAGTGTTGCCGTAATGAATCCTGCTAACGAGAACGTGATCCATGGAAATATTGGGAAATAGCCTGTCGCCAGAAAACCGATGATGACATCGGTTAATGTCAGATCACATTCAAAATAACCATTCTCCCAATAAGATGAGTATACCGCAGTTGCTCGTAAAGCTGGACTGATCATCAGTGAAACTACTGCAATCAAAACCGAAATCGAGATCGGTACGCGACGTAACAAATTTAGGATAAGAATTGCCGAGCCGATAAAAGTCAGAACATCCCAGTTGAAGGTATCTTCGGGCAACCAGATAATAACATTGAAAGCAAAACCGACTCCGAAGACGAACAACCCTCTGCGGATTGAAATTTTACTGATTTCTACATCGCTGATGCCCCGAGCCTCCTGACCGTTGAGCCACAAGCGATAACTCACTCCGGACAGAAACGTAAACAACGGAGCTCCCAACCCGGTAAACGGCGGGATGTAGTTGGATAAATTTTCAGGAAAATGAACAAGCACCATGACGACAATGGCAACTGTCCTGAGGATATCAACCGAGGGGTAACGCATGGCGAATGCAAATTTCAAATGTGATACACATACACAAAAGCGACAAGATAATCAGGACCCTGCAATGGTCAGATAATCGAAAACGGAAAGTAGAATCTGTATCAGCAACAGAATGATGATCATCCACTCGAGTGTATGTCCCTTGTAGGCATGCTGATGATCATTAATTCGCTGGCTGCATAACTCGTAAACCTCTTCGTAGACTTCGAGTTGATCACTGATAAATTCGACCCGATCCTCCACACGCACACGTTCGCGAAGTCGCTCGCCAACTTGACTGGCAAGCGTTGGAGGATACACATGCGGACAGAGCAGAAACGGAGTGATTCGGGCCAGGTGTGCTCGAAACGAATAAATCGACTGGAATTTCTGCATCAATTCCTTTTTCTTGCCGATCAGTTTTTGGTCGTATTGAAACGCAATCGGGATGTCTTCTTCAAGCTGCGGCCAGCGCTGACTAATTTCAAACTCGATGTTCATTAACTCTGAGACATAAAAGGAGGCTTCAATCATCGCTCTCTGAACAGTCTCAACACGTTTAGCTTCTGCCACGATCGCAATACGGTTTGGCGACCATAGGATCTGAACGTGTTGAAGGCTGAGCATCAAACTGATTGGCTCAGTCGCATGATTGTCTCCTTCGACCCATTCGCGAATCGCGGTCACTTTCTCCATATCCAGCGAAATACTTGACGGAACGACGAGCAAAGTCAGATCGGATTCATCTGATCGAATTTCCTCCGGGGAAACAGAAATCGCTTTTCGGTTCATGGCGACAGGAAACTGAAAAAGCTCATTCAAACAATTGGTCTCCCGAGGAACAAATTTGATTTTCTCAATTCGCGATTCCTCCGGCAAACACTCCAGTAATTTTTTAAGCAACGACATTTCAGAAGTTCCAATGAGTCAAGGTGTAGAATGCCAATAGAAAGGTTATCGGGCAGTCGAATTCATATGATATTCGTGCAGAAGAGTGGCGATCCAGGAGGCGACGTAATGAGCCGAGTCCAGAACGCCGTTCAGAGTGGAATCGAAGAGATAATCCCCGACAAAGAACAGATGAGGATGGTTCACCGGTTCAGGAAGATGCCGTCTGTCATGATTCCATTGCACTCCACCACCTGGCATTCCATTGACCGAGGCTGGCCAACGATGCACCGCCCCTTCGAGAAAGTTGCTACGTCCGTCCTGTAAAAATTCGGGGAGAGAGTCCAAGGCGGCCTGAATGAGGCGTTCATCCTCCCATTCGGACATCTCCAATGCCGCATCTCCTCCAAGCAGCCAGCCCAATATTCCATACTCACCACCTGGCTGACGCATCGATTCATCGTAAAGACAACATCCACCGAATTGATCCAGCATCCAGAAGGAATCACTCAATTTGGATTGCCAGAAGGGTTTTTCAAACAGAATCGTAATTCTTAAATAGTGGGCAGGAAAATGATATTGTTGTTGATGTTCTCGAACAGCTTCTGACAGGCAGTCGCCCTCAAATACGATTGAAGGAATCTTATTGTGTGGCAACGCCACAATCACAGTATCAAAGAGTTCTTCTGAGACCTGGTCTTCAAATTCTGACTCGATAAGATACTGCTGACCGATCTTCCCAATGCGATTGACCCGATGTTGCATTTTTAACTGGGCATGGATTCTGGCTGCAAGTTCTCGAGGCAACTGCTCATTCCCGCCGACAATTCCATACAGGAGCATATATTCGGCATCGTTCATAAGATAATTCTGTAACCCATAAGCAACATTTGTGAGCGAGGGTTCGGTCGCTAAATCGCTGTGGATGAGAGTTTGAACATACTTCTGAGTAGCATCATCCTGGATTTCTGAGAGCAATTCGCTGAAGGGATAATTGTTTGCCTGATCGGGTGAACCTTCGGGATGATCCGAATGATAAAATTCATCTGGGATCATAATATTTCGGGCACGCAGGTCGAATGCTCGCAATTCCTGATGAGCAGTATGGCCGAGATGCTCACGGATATCTTCGGCATTGGTCAATATCTGCCCATTCATAATCACTGCAGAACCTCCCATCGGGCTGATGGAAAGGCCGAGTTCGGCGATCAGTTCTTTTAATGGGTCTTCGCCAAAGTGAGCATAGTCATAAAACTCTGCTGCTCCGGCTTCGTATTGCAGCGGAAATTTTTTGAAACAGGGGGTTGTAATCTTTCCCCCCAGGCGATCAGACAATTCGAAAAGAGTGATTTCCAGAGGAGAATCGCAAAGCTTTTCTAAAAAATAAGCGGACATAATTCCGCCGGGTCCTCCTCCAATAATGCCCACCCTCTTCATGAAATTATTTTCTATTATCATTACTGAGACAGGCAATACCTGAAGTGGAGATTCGTATTTTCTTAATTACGAATTATTCCAAATATGTATAACCACCTAGTCCCTGTTGAAAGTTACGAATGAAATCGTCGGCTTCCTGTTGGGTGAGTCGACCTTCCCGAAGTGCAGATTCTGCAGAAGCGGTCATACGCCCCAACAGATTCTGACCATCAAATTGAACATAGTCCAGAACTTCAGAAATTGTTTCTCCCACCACCGTCGTTTGAATAACTGGCTTTCCCTGATCATCCACCGTCACATGAACGGTATTGGTATCCCCAAACAGGTTATGCAGATCTCCCAGGATTTCCTGATAAGCTCCGATCAGAAATGCTCCCAATAAATATTGCGAACCATTGAAGTGATGGAGTTGCAGTGTTCGTTTGACATCACGTTGCCCTATAAAGTGATCGATTTTTCCATCGGAATCACAAGTGATATCTCCCAGAACAGCATGACGCTCCGGTTTTTCTGAAAGTCGATGAATTGGAATCACAGGAAAGAGCTGCTTGATCGCCCAACTGTCTGGAAGTGACTGGAAAACAGAGAAGTTACAGAAGTATGTGTCTGCTAATAAACGGCTTAATCCTTCAAGTTCTTCAGGAATAAACTCTAAATCAGCCGAGAGGTTTCGAATTTCTCCACAGATATTCCAATAGAGCTTTTCCGCAGCGGCTCGTTGATCGAGTGGTAGATGCCCCATGCTGAAGAGCGACAACGCGGTTTCCAGCAGTTGCAAAGCATCGTGAAAGGACTCCCGCAGGTTGTGAGCATTCAAACTTGCCCGGATTTCCATCATTTCCGCCAGAGGGGGTTTGGCATCTTTGAGAAGTTCATCAGGTCCTGAATAAGTTTCTGGCCCGGTTGTCCCCAGGACATCAAAAACCAGAACACTGTGATAAGCCGTGAGTGCACGACCGCTTTCAGAAATGATATGCGGATGAGCAACGCCCGCTTCATCGCAAACAGTTTTTACATGGTACACAACATCTCTTGCGTACTCCTCAAGGGTATAATTAACGCTCGATTCAAATGTCGATTGAGATCCATCGTAATCAACTCCCAATCCACCACCAACATCCAGATATTCGAGCCCTGAACCACGCTTGGCTAAATCGACATAAATTCGTGAGGCTTCAATGAGAGCGGTTTTGACTCGACTGATGTTTGTGATTTGACTGCCAAAGTGGAAGTGCATCAAACTCAGGCAGTCCTGCATGCCTGCCGCTTCCAGATCCTCAAACGCTTTCATCAACTCGCTAACCGTCAAACCGAATTTGGATTGATAGCCGGCTGACTCCTGCCATTTTCCCGCTCCTCGAGATGCGAGTTTCACACGAACTCCGATTTTAGGACGTACCCCCAACTCCTTCGCCTGACGGATAATCAAATTCAATTCTGTGAGTCGCTCTACGACTGGAGTCACATTCATACCCATTTTACGGGCCAGGAGAGCCGTCTGGATGAATTTGGCATCCTTAAATCCATTGCAAATTACAGGCGTATCGCGATCGACTACAGCCAGTACTGCAAGCAGTTCAGGCTTACTACCCGCTTCAAGCCCAGCACCATGGACGCGACCATAGCGGACGACTTCTTCGACGACCTGTCGCTGCGGGTTAACTTTTACCGGATAGACACAAGTGTAGGTTGCGTTGTAGTCATACTCTTTAATTGCGGCATCGAAAGATTGATAGATTTCTTTGAGGCGTTGCTGAAGAATTCCGCTGAACCGAAACAGAATTGGAGTGGAAATCCCTTGAGATTTCAGCTGATCAGTCAATTCGAGTAAATCAACTGCAGCTTCTCCTTTATTAGGACGAATCTGAATTCGCCCCTCATCACTTACAGTGAAATAGCCCTTGCCCCAACTTTCAATATCGTACAATTCAGCTGAATCGGCAGCTGTCCAAGTTTCTTGAATTGTTGACACCATAACCCTCAATGCTATTGAATTCGGCACATTCGCTCTAAAAAAAGCTCAGTCCGTTCGTGTGAATGAATCTAACCAAGCAGACAGATCGAAAGATTATAGATTATGGTCGAGAATTAAAAGTCGAGAGTCATTTCACACCCCTGAAGCAATGAACAAAGTGCCACATCGGTATATAGATTGTTAATCACTGAAAACTTGATTGTGATTTTCTCACATTATTTTGCACTTATAAAACTCTCCCCTTAATTCCCTTTGAACTTCCATAATGAAAAAGGCTGAATCCCATCAGAAGGGGGACATAAAAACACTGGTAACTATAGACATTTAGTGTGTCATATTGACCCTGTTGATTCCGTGGTAAATATGTACACTTGATATAAAAAATCCTATTGTTAATTTATTATTCACATTTGCATAAAGAATTTATTTGTCACTCAAACATATCGATGAATTACAATCGATGGGACATATAATCACAACCACTTTGGTCATGTAACCAACTATCGGTCATTTGTAATATTAAGAAAGAATCAGGAGAGAAAATCAATGGTAGACATCCAGACAGACATGAGTGTTGCAGAAATTCAACGGCTATTAAAAGCACAACAGGGAAAAGTAAACTCACTACACAAACGCAGAGAACAGCTTCTTGAAAAACTTGAAAAGGTAGAACAGGAAATTGCCAGCTTGTCTGGTGGAGATTCAGGCGGCGGTGTCCGCTTTCGCAATGAAAATTCGCTTGAAGAAGTCATTTTGGAAGTCCTGAAAAAGAATAAAAAAGGACTCGGCCTCAGCGAACTGACCGATGCCGTCGAAGCAACCGGTTATCAATCCAGTAGTGCGAACTTCAAAAATGTTGTTTACCAGAATGTCTATAAGTCTGAACAAATCACTCGTGACGAAAAATCGGGTAAGTACATACTAGCCTAATAGCCAGTGAATACTTTGATGACATCTGCTCTTTTATGGGATACCATAGGAGAGCTTTTTTTATGGAATTGAATTACAATCGGCTGCTAACGAAAGGTTTGAGTCGTCGGTTCAGACTGAAGTCCTCAAGCCCGCATGCTCTGGAGATATTTTCCAGAGGGAAACAAAGAACCTGATGGTGTCGCCTGAATGCGAGGGTTTCAGACCCATTAGCTGATTATATAGGAATCGAAAATGAGAGATGCCTCCGTAAGTTCCCATGTCGACCTCTTAATGGCACTGCTGAAGATTTCCGGAATGAGTGGCCAGGAACGAGCAGTGATGACAGAAATTGAATCTCTGATTAAGAACGCAGGAATATCCGCTGAGCAGATTTGTTATGACAACGCCCACGTCCGAGCCGGATTTGGGGAAGTCGGGAATCTGATTGTCACTTTACCAGGGACAGTGAAAGCCCCCCGACGTCTCTTTATGGCTCACGTCGATACTGTACCGCTATGCGTTGGTGCGATTCCTGAAATCGATGGCGATTACATTATTTCGAAATCAAATCAAACAGCTCTCGGTGGCGATGATCGCTCTGGAGCCGCAGTCGTTCTGGCAACACTTTTGCGAATTCTGAAAGAACAACCCGCCCATCCCCCACTCACTTTTTTCTGGGCCATTCAAGAAGAAATTGGGCTGGTTGGTGCTCGTTATGTCGATCCCGAGGAATTGAAACGCCCAGAACTCTGCTTCAATTTTGATGGAGGAGATCCAAAATCCGTAATACGGGGAGCAACAGGCGATACTCATATGGATATCCGGGTCCATGGCATTGCCAGCCACGCCGGTGCCCATCCAGAAAATGGGATCTCTGCGATTGTGATCGCCAGCCGAGCGATTTCTCAACTGCAGGAAGGTGGATGGCTCGGTCTGATTGAAAAATCTAACGGCAACGGCACCAGCAATGTTGGCTATATTCAGGGGGGAGCAGCGACCAATGTGGTAACAGATTATCTAGAACTCCGAGCCGAAGCCCGAAGTCACGCCCCGGAATTTCGCGTTGAAATTGTCAATACAATTCAGCAGGCGTTCGTTGATGCAGCGAATTCAATTTCCAATGTAAGTGGCGAACATGGTTCGATCGAGTTTGGATCTCGAAATAAATACGATGCGTTCGCGTTGGACGAATCTTCTCCTGTTGTTCAATCCGCCATGAATGCAGTCACTGCTGAAGGATTGGAAGTCTCCACGCGAATTTCCAACGGCGGGCTGGATGCCAACTGGATGGCTTCCCACGGCTTTCCAACCGTCACTCTTGGTTGCGGTCAGGAAGCAATACACACCGTCAACGAACGGCTACACATTCCAAGTTTCGAACACACCTGTAACATTGCCTGGCGGCTGGCCACAGAAATTGAAAGTTAATATCACGGCGAGTACCGCTGATAACTCCCAATTTATTCAGGCAGGTTGGAAATATTGAAGTTCTTGAAATAGAGGTCGGTCGTCGGATCGTGCCCCTGCAGACTGAGATGGCCAGCTTCGAGCCGTTTGCCTTTGCGGGGATTTTCGTCCGGCTCACGGGTATCTTCCCAACTCACAACGGGATAACCATCCACCCAGGTTGCAATGTGCGGGCCTGATGCGACCAGTGTAATCGTACACCATTTCAAATCCGATGAAACGACCCTGCGAGCTTCAACACGACGAAAGATGGCGCCCGTTCCGGCATTGTTGGGTTGATTGCGATCTTCGTCTTTAAATCCGTTGTGTATCTGGACCTCATAACCATTGGAAGGATTTTCTTCCGTGCCTGTCATCGCCCGAAAGAACAGGCCACTATTCAATTCCTCTGCATTTGTTTTCGCCTGAAACTGCAGGACGAAATCATCGAACGTCTCAATGGTTTCCAGAAAACCCGGGCCACTGACGACATGGATTTCCTGCTTGACGACATCGATCACACTCTTTGAACCGGGCACTTCCCGCCAGCCGGCCAAGTCTTCTCCAGTAAAGAAAGAATCCATCTGTAGGGGTTTCAGCTGGATATTGCGAAAGGCGACTTCACCGCTATTTTTCTGTAAGCCGATTAACCCGCTTCGCAAAACATTTTCACGAGTTTCATCGAATCGGTTCTTGTGTGTCTCATCAATTGTAATTTCGATGGAACTGCCATTGGCAAGAATGCTCAACTTATGCCAGTCATTGTCTGCCAGTTTAACTCCTGGATCGAACTTGGAGAGCCCGACAACACTTCCGGAGAGAAAACCTTCGGGATGTTCATCGGCCAGGTTGATTTCGTAACAATCCTCAACAGGGCTTTTCGGATCATCGGCACACCGAATAAACACGCCGCTATTACAGCCGGGAGTCATGCGAAATTCGAGTGTGAGTTCAAAGTCCGCGAAAGGTACGTCTGTTAGGAGCAGTCCAATCGGGCCGCTATCGGCTGTGATGGTTTCATCAACGACTGACCAATTCACATCATTCTGTTTATGCCAGCCGAATAGAGTTTCATTATCAAACAGATTTATGATTCCATCATCAATCTGCTCCTGCGAGAGATGATTAATGTATGTCAGCTCTGTGGAGTCCGTGCTCTGGGGAATCTTAGCGGGAGATGGAACTGGCTTAGCCTGACTGGCGGAAGTTCCTTCTGGTTTCGTCTCAGGACTCACAGGATCTGCTGGTTTACTACAACCATTTAAGACAATCAGCATTGAAAGCACGACGAGTGCGGGAATCGATTTGATTTTCATGTTGTTAATAGTTCCTGATCGATTCTCTCGTATGGACAGAATACTGAAATGATAACGGAATATCTATTTTTGTTGACCACGATGAGTCAACTGTTGTAATTGGCGGTCTTAGCGTCTTGGCGGTTTATCAAAGTACTGTCACAGGTCTGAATTTATTTCAGCAGGCTACGTTCGAGGACTTCCTTAGCCTGACTAAAATAGTCCTGCCAGACAATTTCTGGTTTGCCATGCTTCAAGCAGTCCCGAACCTTCTGCAATGTATTACGAGCCATGTGAGGACAGCGATTGCAGGCACAGGTTTCCCCTGTGCTTTCCATGATTCCCGGGACTGGGATATATTCGTGCCGAGGGGCAATTTTTTCGAGGGGATGAATCATTGCAGATTCGGTCGCGACCAGAAACTTGGTCGGCTCTTCGACAGAAGCTACATACTGACGCATCTTTTCGGTGCCTCCGATGAAATCGGAAACTTCCAGAATATTCTGAGGGCATTCCGGATGAGCAATAATGACTGATCCCGGATTATGCTTCTTGGCTCGCAGCATATCCTGCAGGCTGAAAATCTCGTGAACCATGCATGACCCTGGCCACAGGAGTGTCTCCCGGCCCGTCACTTCCATCAGATAACGGCCGAGGTGCTGATCGGGAACGAACAGAATTTCCTGATCGTCTGGAATTCGTTCGACAATTTCCCGGGCATTTCCACTGGTCACAATCCAGTCACATAAACTTTTCACAGCGGCTGACGTATTGATGTAAGCAACCGTCTGAATTTGACGTCCTTCCGCGCGAAGTTTGTCCTGCATCGCTTTCAAATCCGGAGCCTGACAGCTTTCCGCCAGAGAGCAACCAGCCTGAAGATCGGGCATGAGCACGGTTTTTTCAGGGCTGAGAATCTTGGCCGATTCTCCCATGAAGTGCACGCCGCTGAAAACGATTGTTGAACTCTCAATAGAAACGGCATCACGTGCCAGCTTTAAACTGTCGCCGGTGTAGTCAGCGATGTCCTGAATATCTCCATCGACATAAAAATGTGCGAGGATCTTCGCATCCTTTTCGATTTTGAGTTGTTCAATTTCATCCATCAGATCCAGAGGATCTTCATAGACTTCCTGCTTTTGATCAACGACGACAAATTCCATGACGGCTTCTCTTCTGACTATTGCGTTTAGTACTGTAAAACTTAATTATAAGTGGAAACGAATTTTCTCGCTACAGGTTCATCAGAATTTCGAAGACGGATTTCGAGGGCTTTCTCATGGTACTGATGCGGTCAGCCTGTGTATTGTTCAATAAGGTGTAGGTCAGGCATTGCCTGACGAAATGTGGGTACCATCCTGTTTGTCGTCGGGCAATGCCTGACCTACGACTGAAATAGAAGCGACATCTGCAGACCATACAAAAAACAGGAACGGCTAATTATGTCTCAAAACCAGACTCTCAAGCTTCTGCGAATTCTCCTAACGCTATTTTTCGCTATTTTAGCTGGCTCGACAAGTTGGGCACTGGAAAAAAACTCTTCAACGCAGCCGAATATCGTCTTCATTCTGGCGGACGATGTCGGTCGTGAAGTTCTCGGCTGCTACGGTGGCACATCCTATCAAACGCCTCATCTGGACAAACTGGCCAATGACGGAATCCGCTTTGAACACTGCTATTCGATGCCCGTCTGCCACCCTTCCCGCACGACACTTCTGAGCGGGAAATATCCGAGAAACAACGGCAACCCAGCCTGGGGCAGCTATCCGGATAACCTGGAATCGAAAACTTTTGCACAGATCCTGAAACGAGCCGGTTATAAAACGGCCATCGCAGGCAAATGGCAACTGTGCATGATGAATAAAAAACGAGACCATGCTGCCCGACTCGGTTTTGAACAGTCTTCTCTCTTCGGCTGGCATGAGGGTGCCCGATATCACGATCCGTTCATCTATCAGAACGGCGAACTCCTCGAAGGGACTGAGGGGAAATATGGTCCCGATCTCTATGTCGACTTCCTGATCGATTTTATCGAAAAGAATCAGCAAGGCCCTTTCTTTGCCTATTACTCGATGGCTCTTTGTCATGATGTGACCGATGATTTGAAAGAACCTGTCCCCTACGGACCTCGGGGAAGATACGATAATTTTGCCGAGATGGCTGATCAAATGGATGAGGAAATCGGCAAATTGATCGCTGCTCTTGATCGAATGAATCTGCGGGAAAATACGCTCATCCTGTTCACAACCGACAACGGCACCCCGAAAAAATCAAAACTGACCTACGATGAAAACGGAAAGTTTACTTACGAAAATGTGGTGTCGGAATTTCACGGAATAATGATCCCCGGCGGCAAAGGCGATTTGACCGACTGGGGCACCCGCGTTCCTCTGATCGCCAACTGGACTGGCCATATTGAGGGAGATCAAGTCTGCGATGACCTCATCGACTTCAGTGACTTTTTACCGACATTCGCTGAAATCGCTTCCGCCGACTTGCCAAAAAATCTAAATATTGATGGACAAAGTTTCGCAAAACGAATCACATCGGGCACAGCCAGTCCACGCCAGTGGGTCTCGGCTGAGAGTCGCGGAAATAAATACTTCTACAAAGACCACACCTGGAAACTTTATAACGATGGCCGATTTTTCAATTGTGAAAAAGATCCGTTCGAGAAAAAGCCGTTGAATGTCACTGAGTTGGAAGCAGATGCAGAAGCATCCTGGTCAGCTCTCTCGAAATTAATTTCGAATGCTGATGAAATTAAAGAATAGAAAATGATCAGAAAAAGGAATTTATGAACCGCGGATGAATGCAGATGCAAAATATCTGCGTTCATCTGCGGTTCAAATTCATTCTGCCTTGTCACCATGAAACCGTTTGACCGTAATCAGTAGCTGCACAAGTCGTGGGTCTTTGCCAAAATCAAAAACAGGATTCACTGGCCGTATCGCCTGAAATTCGGGGGGTGATTGTTCAGCCACCTGAGCAAGATTCGGCTCGAAATCGATCACGACATGCTTTTTCGTCAATTCAAAATCAATAGGATCGTACCAGTTCCCTTCTGAAGGAAACGATTCCAGATCCTGCCAGGATTTCGGCCAGGCTCCTTCATTGGCGATCAGGTAATCATTCACCACTGAAAACATGACCCGCACGGCATGATTCTGAGCATCCACACCATTATTCCAGCGGCCCACCACCACAGCAATACTGAGTGTCACTGCAATAATCAGGCAAATTGTCAGGATGATTTTGTTACGACGATCCTGCTCCGGGGTATGGTGTGCGACAATGTTCGTCATCTTTGTGTTGTTCAATCTGAGGGAAGTAAAGCCAGAATGTCAAAAGTGTTTAGGATATTACTCACTTTAGTCGTTAGCGTGCACAAAACCAACAGGAGCGAACACTGATGCCATTTGCTCTCCGTCAGGGGGGATTGCATAGATCAAGGACAATGCATATTGTAAATTACTATGCACAAACAGCCTCAATCCGCTTTTCAATATTCATGGGATCGTACATGAGTTTTCGCCTGCTACTGGCTTTCGGGATTTTGACATCGCTGACTTCGTCGATTCCAGCCGAGGACATCGACTTCAATCGTGAGATCCGTCCGCTGCTTTCTGATAAATGTTACTTCTGCCACGGCCCCGATGAAGAAACCCGCGAAGCCGAACTTAGGCTGGATCAACGCAGTGCAGCCGTAGAATACGGAGCCATTGTTCCGGACAAGCCCGCTGAAAGTCTCATTCTTGAGCGGATCACATCAACCAATCCTGACCTCAAAATGCCCCCACCTTCCAGTGGAAAATCGCTCAGTGACGCGGACATTGCCAGTTTCCGAAAGTGGATTGAGCAAGATGCTCCTTATGCCGAACACTGGTCTTTCGTGCCGCCAAAGCGTCCAGAGTTGCCTGCATCTTCAGTTCAGACTGAATTAAAAAATCCGATTGATCGTTTCGTCGCTGCGAAACTGGAACAGAATCAACTCGCGTTCAGTCCTCCCACCGACAAACAAACACTCTTACGTCGGCTCTCGCTCGATTTAATCGGCCTCCCCCCTTCACCAGATGAGATTTCCGATTTCCTCAAT